>NZ_JBSPEI010000002.1:0-420273 GCF_055796175.1 Pseudocitrobacter sp. 2023LY-00077
CAAGAGGCCCGAAGGTCCCCCTCTTTGGTCTTGCGACGTTATGCGGTATTAGCTACCGTTTCCAGTAGTTATCCCCCTCCATCAGGCAGTTTCCCAGACATTACTCACCCGTCCGCCACTCGTCAGCGAAACAGCAAGCTGCTTCCTGTTACCGTTCGACTTGCATGTGTTAGGCCTGCCGCCAGCGTTCAATCTGAGCCATGATCAAACTCTTCAATTTAAGCTTGATGCTCGTGAATTAAACTTCGTAATGAATTACGTGTTCACTCAGAGACTTGGTATTCATTTATCGTCTTGCGACGTTAAGAATCCGTATCATTGAGTGCCCACACAGATTGTCTGATAAATTGTTAAAGAGCAGTGCCGCTTCGCTTTTTCTCAGCGGCGCGGGGTGTGCATATTAAGCCATCCCGCTACAGAGTCAAGGTTTATTTTCACTCTGTTGACCCGGCGGCATGTTGGCCGTTGTTCCGTGTCAGTGGGGGCGCATTATAGGGAGTAATTGAGATCTCGCAAGCATAAAATACAAAAAACTTTTCACTCGCTCACTTTTCATTCAATTTACTTATTTTTGCCTGGTTTATAAACAAAAACGAGCCCCTGAGGGCCCGTTTTTGCATTTTTGTGACTTACTGCACTGCCACAATATGATCGTCTTTAACGTCCAGACGTATCGTTTTCCCCGGAACCAGCTCACCGGATAGGATCTGCTGCGCCAGCGGGTTTTCAATTTGCTGCTGAATAGCGCGTTTCAACGGACGCGCGCCATATACCGGGTCATAACCGTTTTTACTCAACAGATGCAGAGCCTCATCGGAAATCTGCGTTTCATAACCGCGTTCTTCCAGACGTTTGTACAGACGTTGCAGCTGAATCTGTGCAATTGAGGCAATGTGTGCTTCACCCAGCGGATGGAACACAACCACTTCATCAATACGGTTGATGAATTCCGGACGGAAGCTCTGACTGACCACGCCCAGCACCAGATCTTTCATATGACCGTAATCCAGCTCGCCAAAGCGCTCCTGAATCAGATCGGAACCCAGGTTAGAGGTCATAATGACCACCGTATTACGGAAATCAACCGTCCTCCCCTGCCCATCGGTCAAACGACCATCGTCCAGCACCTGCAGCAGAATGTTGAACACATCCGGGTGCGCTTTCTCAACTTCATCCAGCAGGATGACCGAGTAAGGGCGACGGCGTACGGCTTCGGTCAGATAGCCGCCCTCTTCATAACCGACATATCCCGGAGGCGCACCGACCAGGCGAGACACGGAGTGTTTCTCCATAAACTCGGACATATCGATACGCACCATCGCGTCATCGCTATCGAACATAAAGTTCGCCAGCGCCTTACACAGTTCCGTTTTACCGACACCGGTCGGCCCCAGGAACAGGAACGAACCGATTGGGCGGTTAGGATCGGACAGCCCGGCGCGGCTACGACGAATCGCGTTCGATACCGCTTCCACCGCTTCGTTCTGACCAATCACCCGGCTATGCAGGTCTTGCTCCATCCGCAGCAGTTTTTCGCGCTCGCCTTCCAGCATGCGTGCAACCGGGATCCCGGTCCAGCGAGCCAGCACTTCGGCGATTTCCGCATCCGTTACGCGGTTACGCAGCAGACGCATGGTTTTACCTTCGGACTGAGTCGCCGCCGCCAGCTGTTTTTCCAGTTCCGGAATTTTACCGTACTGCAGTTCAGACATCCGCCCCAGGTCACCCACGCGGCGCGCCTGTTCGATGGCGATTTTCGCCTGCTCAAGCTCCGCTTTAATTGTCTGCGTACCGGAAAGCGAGGCTTTCTCGGCTTTCCACTCTTCTTCTAATACCGAATACTGGCGTTCTTTGTCTTCCAGCTCTTCATTCAGCATATCGAGACGTTTCAGGCTGGCTTCGTCAGACTCTTTCTTCAGCGCCTGTTGTTCCAGTTTCAACTGGATGATACGGCGATCGAGCCTGTCGAGTTCTTCCGGCTTCGAGTCAATCTGCATACGAATGCTGGACGCCGCTTCATCAATCAGGTCAATCGCTTTATCCGGCAACTGACGGTCGGCAATATAACGATGCGAAAGCGTTGCCGCCGCGACGATAGCCGGGTCGGTGATTTGCACGTGGTGGTGCAACTCATAACGTTCTTTCAGACCACGCAGGATCGCGATGGTATCTTCAACGGACGGCTCAGCCACAAACACTTTCTGAAAACGACGTTCCAGCGCCGCATCTTTTTCAATGTACTGGCGATATTCATCAAGGGTGGTCGCGCCCACGCAGTGCAGTTCACCACGAGCCAGCGCCGGTTTCAGCATGTTCCCGGCGTCCATTGCGCCATCGGCTTTACCTGCACCCACCATGGTGTGCAGCTCATCGATAAACAGAATGACGTTGCCTTCCTGTTTCGACAGATCGTTCAGCACGCCTTTGAGACGTTCTTCAAACTCACCGCGATATTTCGCCCCGGCCACCAGCGCGCCCATATCCAGCGCTAGTACGCGGCGGCCCTTCAGCCCTTCCGGCACTTCACCGTTCACGATACGCTGCGCCAGCCCTTCGACGATCGCCGTTTTACCGACGCCGGGCTCACCAATCAGCACCGGGTTGTTTTTAGTACGGCGTTGCAGCACCTGAATGGTGCGGCGAATTTCTTCATCACGACCGATGACCGGATCAAGCTTGCCCTGCTCGGCACGCTCGGTCAGATCGACGGTATATTTTTTCAATGCCTGACGTTGGTCTTCGGCATTTTGATCGTTCACGCTCTCCCCTCCGCGCATCTGTTGAATCGCCTGAGTAATGTTGGCAGTCGTCGCCCCTGCGGATTTCAGCAGGTCGGCCAGTGAACCGCGAGACTCAAGCGCGGCCAGAACAAACAGTTCTGACGAAATAAAGTTGTCGCCCTGTTTTTGCGCCAGCTTGTCGCAAAGATTCAGCACGCGCACCAGATCCTGTGAAGGCTGGACGTCGCCGCCGGTACCTTCCACCTGCGGTAATCGGCTTAACGCCTGATCGATAGCCGTGCGAAGCTGGCCCGCATTAATGCCGGCAGTGGTTAACAAAGGACGAATCGAACCCCCTTCCTGATTCAGTAAGGCGCTCATTAAATGAAGGGGTTCGATAAACTGGTTGTCGTGCCCCAGTGCGAGAGACTGGGCATCGGCGAGAGCAAGCTGGAATTTGTTAGTAAGACGATCCAGACGCATAATTCCTCCCATAACAGGTCAATTTTGCTACTGGAGATTAAATGAGGTCATCCCTCAATTATTCAAGGTTAATGACCTGTTTAATGCGAAAAATAAGTCAGCCTTCTGGATCGTCTTGATTCTTTAGGTTATATCAGCCAAATGAAACTTGCCATACGACCTGTAGTACGGTCACGACGATATGAGAAAAAATCATCGTTTTGGCTGAAGGTACAGCGGTCACCGCCGTAGATGCGCTGCACACCGACATTTCCCAGACGCTGACGCGCCAGTAGATAAATATCAGCATAGTACTTTTCACCCGCTGCGCGGAACGCGGCGTCAGCCTGATGGTCTTTCGCCATAAAGGCGTCACGCACTTCCGGCCCCACTTCAAACGCCGTAGGGCCAATCGCCGGGCCAAGCCACGCCATGATATTTTCAGGGCGATCGTTAAAGCAGGCAACCGTCTCTTCCAGCACGCCCTCACACAGCCCGCGCCAGCCAGCATGCGCCGCAGCCACTTCTGTTCCGTCGAGATTACAGAACAGTACCGGCAGACAATCGGCGGTCATTACCGCACAAACGGTGCCCGGCGTATTGCTGTATGACGCATCGGCGCGTTTTGATTCATACGGCCCGCCGCTTAAGCGCAACACATCTTTACCGTGAACCTGTTCAAGCCAGACTGGTTTAGAGGGTAAGCCGCCCGCCGCAAACAAGCGGCGGCGATTCTCTTCTACATCGTCCGGATTATCACCGCAATGCGCGCCCAGATTCAGAGAATCGTAAGGCGCTTGACTCACACCGCCTTTACGGGTGGAACTACAGGATGCCACGCCCTTTGGCTGCGGCCACTGCGGGATAATCAATGACGTCATAACCAGTCCACATCGTCCTTATGTTCTTCGAAATCGGCGCGCATCGCGTCGATAAGATCGATCATATCCTGCGGGATAGGCGCATGCCATTCCATCTCAATCCCGGTGATCGGATGATAAAGACGCAGCATGGTGGCATGCAGTGCCTGACGGTCAAATTTACGCAGTGCGGAAATGAACTCATCCGACGCGCCTTTCGGTGGACGCGGACGCCCGCCATAAACCTGATCGCCCACCAGCGGGTGCGTGATATGGGCCATGTGCACGCGGATCTGGTGCGTACGTCCTGTTTCAAGACGCAGCCGCAGACGCGTGTGCACACGGAAGTGTTCCATAATGCGATAGTGCGTGACCGCCGGTTTACCCATTGGGTGCACCGCCATATGTGTACGTTTGGTTGGGTGACGGCTAATCGGTTCTTCAACCGTACCGCCCGCCGTCATATGGCCAATCGCTACCGCTTCATATTCACGGGTGATTTCGCGCAGCTGCAGCGACTCTACCAGACGCGTTTGCGCCGGAACGGTTTTCGCCACAACCATCAGGCCGGTGGTGTCTTTATCCAGACGATGGACAATGCCCGCGCGCGGCACATCGGCAATCGGCGGATAATAATGCAGCAGCGCGTTCAGCACCGTGCCGTCCGGGTTACCGGCGCCAGGGTGAACCACCAAATCGCGCGGTTTGTTGATAACCAGAATGTCATCATCTTCATAGACGATGTTCAGCGGGATATCCTGAGGTTCAAAACGGATATCTTCATCAATTTCAGCGTTGATCGCGACGGTCTCGCCACCCAACACTTTTTCTTTCGGTTTGTCGCAAATTTGACCATTAACCTGCACGCGCTGGTCAAGAATCCATTCTTTTATGCGAGATCGCGAATAATCAGGGAACAATTCGGCCAAAGCTTGATCTAAGCGTTGACCCAGTTGATTTTCTAAGACCGTTGCGGTGAGTTCTACTCGTTGTGCCATATACAGCTTCTTCGTTAACGTTGGGTTTTTACGGCTTCGCCGTTTAATATAGTGTGCTATTGTAGCTGGTCTTAATCGGGAACAGGAACTGCGAATATCCCGTACAAACATTTTGAGGAAAGTCAAAACGTCATGACGCGCATGAAATATCTGGTGGCAGCGGCCACGTTGAGCCTGGCTTTGGCGGGGTGCTCTGGTTCAAAGGAAGAGGTGCCTGATAATCCGCCTAACGAAATCTACGCAACTGCTCAGCAAAAGCTGCAGGACGGTAACTGGAAACAAGCGATAACGCAACTGGAAGCGTTGGATAACCGTTATCCGTTTGGCCCGTACTCTCAGCAGGTGCAGCTGGATCTGATCTACGCGTACTACAAAAATGCCGATCTGCCGTTGGCTCAGGCTGCCATTGATCGTTTTATCCGTCTTAACCCGACGCACCCGAACATTGATTATGTCATGTATATGCGTGGCCTGACCAATATGGCGCTGGACGACAGCGCACTTCAGGGCTTCTTTGGGGTTGACCGTTCTGACCGCGATCCGCAGCACGCACGTGACGCCTTCAATGACTTCTCTAAGCTGGTTCGCGGCTACCCGAACAGCCAGTACGTCACGGATGCGAACAAACGTCTGGTGTTCCTGAAAGATCGTCTGGCCAAGTACGAGCTGTCAGTCGTTGATTACTACACTGACCGTGGCGCATGGGTTGCCGTGGTAAACCGCGTTGAAAACATGCTGCGCGATTTCCCGGATACACAGGCCACCCGCGATGCGCTGCCGAAGATGGAAAACGCGTACCGTCAGATGCAAATGACGGCGCAGGCAGACAAAGTAGCGAAAATCATTGCGGCAAACAGCAGCAGCACGCAATCCTGATTTCGAACGCAAGCAAAACGGCAGCCCTGGGGCTGCCGTTTTTTTATCCGTTTCACCTGCCCGCTGAACCGCTTTAGCGGCAAGTCATCTCATCAAATATGACCGCCTTTTTCCCTTTCGACAAGGAAAATATCGCCTGTTCCTGCCCTGCCTCACAAAACAGTTTCCTTGACAAAAAGTGACAAAAAAACGTGATTTAAATCACACATTTTGACATTAGGAAAGGTATGCTGGAATCACCAAGACGGAAAGACAAGAGGTAAAATTTATGACAATGAACATTACCAGCAAACAAATGGAAATTACTCCGGCCATCCGCCAACATGTCGCAGACCGTCTAGCCAAATTAGAAAAATGGCAAACTCATATTATTAACCCGCACATCATCCTGTCCAAGGAGCCGCAGGGTTTTATCGCTGACGCCACCATGAACACGCCGAACGGGCTTCTGGTTGCCAGCGCCAAGCATGAAGATATGTATGCTGCAATCAACGAATTGATCAACAAGCTGGAACGGCAGCTCAATAAGGTGCAACACAAAGGGGAAGCCCGTCGCGCCACAACATCGGTGAAAGACGCAAGCTTCGAAGAAGTTGAAGAAGAGTAAAACTGAACTTTGAGTGTATCGCCAACGCGCCTTCGGGCGCGTTTTTTATTGACAGAAGGAAAACGGAGCAGGTACTGTTACCTGACTCACTGTAAGGAATCATCATTCGTGAAATCTGTTCTGTTTTTCTTCGCATTCTTTTTTACCTTCCCCTGAACGGGAGGCGTTTCGTCGTAAGATAAAGAATGCGAAGACGAACAATAAGGCCTCCCACTCCGGGGGGCCTTTTTTATTGGCAAGATTGATAACAATAAAGGCACAACTATGACAGCGGAAAACCCGTTACTGGCTCTGCGCGATAAAATAAGCGCGCTGGATGAAAAATTACTGACGTTGCTGGCCGAGCGTCGTGGTCTGGCGGTGGAAGTGGGCAAAGCGAAGCTGGCCTCCCATCGCCCGGTTCGCGATATTGACCGCGAGCGTGACCTGCTGGAACGTCTGATTGCGCTGGGTAAAACGCATCACCTTGACGCCCACTACATCACCCGCCTGTTCCAGCTCATCATCGAAGATTCCGTTCTCACGCAGCAGGCGTTACTTCAGCAGCATCTTAATAAAATTAATCCACACTCTGCGCGTATCGCCTTCCTGGGGCCAAAAGGCTCTTATTCGCACCTTGCAGCGCGCCAGTATGCTGCACGCCACTTCGAGCAGTTTATCGAGAGCGGCTGCGCGAAATTCGCCGATATCTTTAATCACGTGGAAACGGGCCAGGCTGACTACGCCGTGGTGCCGATTGAAAACACCAGCTCTGGCGCTATTAACGACGTCTACGATCTGCTGCAACACACCAGCCTCTCAATCGTCGGTGAAATGACGATCGTTATCGATCACTGCGTACTGGTCTCCGGGTCAACGGATCTCGATACTATCGACACGGTTTACAGCCATCCGCAGCCGTTCCAGCAGTGCAGCAAATTCCTTGCCCGCTATCCACACT
Source organism: Pseudocitrobacter sp. 2023LY-00077 (assembly GCF_055796175.1). Classification (NCBI taxonomy): domain Bacteria; kingdom Pseudomonadati; phylum Pseudomonadota; class Gammaproteobacteria; order Enterobacterales; family Enterobacteriaceae; genus Pseudocitrobacter; species Pseudocitrobacter sp. 2023LY-00077. Next base: position 7,464 of record NZ_JBSPEI010000002.1, read on the forward strand.
GGAAAATTGAGTACACCGAAAGCACTTCGGCGGCGATGGAAAAAGTGGCGCAGGCCAACTCACCGCGCGTTGCGGCGCTGGGTAGCGAAGCCGGCGGCGCGCTGCACGGTTTGCAGGTTCTGGAACGTATTGAAGCCAATCAGACGCAAAACATTACCCGCTTCATCGTGCTGGCGCGTAAGGCGATTGATGTCTCAGACCAGGTTCCGGCAAAAACCACATTGCTGATGGCAACCGGGCAACAGGCGGGCGCACTGGTAGAAGCGTTGCTGGTGCTGCGCAACCATCACCTGATCATGACCAAACTGGAATCCCGCCCGATTCACGGCAACCCGTGGGAAGAGATGTTTTATCTCGATATTCAGGCCAACCTGGAATCGGAATCAATGCAAAAAGCGCTCAAGGAGCTGGGCAAAATTACCCGCTCCATGAAAGTGCTGGGCTGTTATCCGAGCGAGAACGTCGTTCCGGTTGATCCGGCTTAACGCTCGATAAACGGTAACTTCTTCATTCCTGCCACACTCACTGGCAGGGTGAAGATGGCACCGGAAAGGGGATACTGCGCCACTTCTGCCGCTGACATGTTTTCCCGCGTGGTGGTAATAAAGAGCGTGCGCATATCTGCCCCACCAAAACAGACCATTGTCGGGCAACGTACCGGCATCCGGTACTCTTCCAGCTGTTCACCCTGCGGGGAAAAACGCGCAATACGCCAGCCATCAAACAACGCACTCCAGTAACAGCCTTCTTCATCGACCGCCGCGCCGTCCGGAATCCCCTCCCCGGCCGCAAACTGATGAAAAATTTCACGGCTGCCCGGTTCGCCCTCGTCATCAAGCGGCGTTCGATAAATCACACCGTTCGGCGTATCCGATGTGTACATCCAGCGTTTATCCTCGCTGAACGCCAGACCATTGGCACCATGGATATCGCACTGCACCACCTTCGGCTGCAAATCATTATCAATTCGTACCAGCAACGCGCCGTTGTAATCGCCCGGCCCCCAGAAGGTCCCTGCGTAGAAACGGCCGTCCCGGTCCGTACCACCGTCATTGAAGCGGGCCAGCGCCGGGTTGCTGGGGTTATCGCAGATTTTTCGCACCAGCAGGCCATGTTTATCCGCCAGCCAAATGGCGCTACGTAGCGCCACAATAAACCCACCCTTTTCGCGCAATGCAAAACAGCCGACCTCTTCAGGAAACTGCAAAACCTGATGCTCGCCGCTTTGCGGATGATAGCGATGGATTTCGTATTCCAGGATATCGGCCCAGTACAACGCCTGCTCCGACTCACTCCAGGTGGGACATTCCGGCAGATGTCCGGCGTAATCAAACAGCGGTTGTGGCTCAGTCATGCGTCTCATCCCTATAAAAAAAGCCAGCGGGCTACCCACTGGCTTTTAAGTATATACAGAATTTGTTAACGCTATGTGTGACGACGCTCTTAGGCGCGACTGTCGTTGGCCTGGCGCAGCAAGGTGCGACTTTCACTCTGGAAGCGCTGTGCGTAATCGCCAAACCAGTGCTCCACTTTGCGGAAGCTGTCGATAAACGCCTGCTTATCGCCCTGCTCCAGCAGGCTGATGGCTTCACCAAAACGCTGGTAGTAACGCTTAATCAGCGCCAGATTATTGCCGGAAGACATAATAATGTCGGCGTAAAGCTGCGGATCCTGGGCAAACAGTCGGCCAACCATCGCCAGTTCCAGGCGATAGATAGGCGAAGAGAGAGCCAGCAACTGTTCCAGCTGCACATTCTCTTCCGCCAGATGCAGGCCGTAAGCAAAGGTCGCGAAGTGGCGCAGCGCCTGAATAAAGGCCATGTTCTGATCATGCTCGACAGCGCTGATGCGATGCAGACGCGCCCCCCAAACCTGAATCTGTTCAAGGAACCACTGGTACGCTTCCGGCTGACGCCCGTCACAGTACACCACCACCTGTTTTGCCAGGCTACCGCTGTCCGGCCCGAACATCGGGTGCAAGCCAACAACCGGGCCCGGATGCGCTTCCAGCATCGCCTGTAACGGCCCGGCCTTCACCGATGCCAGATCAACCAGAATGCAGTCGGCAGGCAACGGCGGCAGCTTCGCGATGATCTGCTCGGTGACGTGAATCGGCACGCTGACAATCACCATGCCCGCATCGGCAACAATCTCCTGCGCACGCGACCAGTCGTCACGTTCGAGAATGCGTACCTGGTAGCCGGACAGATTCAGCATTTTTTCAAACAGCCGCCCCATCTGCCCACCACCGCCGACGATAACGACAGGACGCAGCCCAGGATGCAGGGTTTTGAAGCCTTTATCATTTTCGCTGGAGTACGACTCACGCATCACGCGACGCAGGACATCTTCAATCAAATCGGGCGGAACGCCAATCGACGCGGCCTCTTCCCGGCGCGAGGCAAGCATCGTCGCTTCACGCTCGGGAACATAAATCGGCAGGCCATATTTGCTTTTGACCTCGCCAACTTCAGCCACCAGTTCAAGGCGACGTGCCAGTAAACCCAGCAACGCCTTATCCACTTCATCAATTTGATCGCGCAGCGCGGTCAGTTCAGCAACCATACAATCCTCTTACGCCAGTCGTGCTGCCAGATGGCCACGTAAATCCTTGTCTAACTCACGCAGCAGCGCATCGGTGGTTTCCCAACTGATGCAGGCATCGGTCACCGAAACGCCGTACTTCATATCGCAGCGCGGTTGTTCAGAAGACTGATTGCCTTCGTGAATGTTACTTTCAATCATCAGGCCGATAATCGAACGGTTACCGTCTTTGATCTGAGCGACAACGGATTCCGCCACCGCAGGCTGACGGCGGTAGTCTTTATTGGAATTACCATGGCTGCAATCTACCATCAGCGACGGTTTCAGTCCCGCCTGTTCCATCTCTTTTTCGCACTGGGCAACATCTTCTGGCCCGTAGTTTGGTGATTTACCGCCGCGCAGAATCACATGACCATCCGGGTTACCCTGCGTTTGCAGTAAGCAAACCTGGCCGGCCTGGTTGATACCCACAAAACGGTGCGGCATGGCAGCCGCGCGCATGGCGTTGATCGCGGTTGCCAGCGAGCCATCAGTACCGTTTTTAAAGCCTACCGGCATAGAAAGACCAGAAGCCATTTCGCGGTGGGTTTGTGATTCGGTGGTACGCGCACCGATTGCAGACCAGCTAAACAGATCGCCCAGGTATTGCGGGCTGTTAGGGTCCAGCGCTTCCGTTGCCAGCGGCAGGCCCATGTTGACCAGTTCCACCAACAGACGACGCGCAATTTTCAGGCCGCCTTCCACGTCAAACGAGCCGTCCATGTGCGGGTCGTTGATCAGACCTTTCCAGCCAACGGTCGTACGTGGTTTTTCAAAATAGACGCGCATCACCAGGTAGAGGCTATCGCTGACCTCCTCGGCAAGGCTTTTAAATCGACGAGCATATTCGATGGCCGTTTCAGGGCAGTGAATCGAGCACGGGCCACAGACAACCAGCAGACGAGGATCGCGCCCGGCGATGATGTCAGAGATGGTTTTGCGTGACTGCGCGATTTGCGCTTCCTGTTCAACACTCAGCGGGAATTCCGCTTTCAGTTGTTCTGGGGTGATCAGAATTTGTTCATCGGTAATATGTACGTTATTCAGCGCGTCTTTTTGCATGGTGGCTTACCTGTATAGCTCGTTTGCGATAGTGGTTTCCTCGGTGAGGTGAAATAACAATATCATAAAAAGTAAAGATTTCAATCCAAATTCCGTAAATATTACTTTACATGTGACTATTTCAGGCAAATTTCACCGCCTCAAACAGTAAACATATCGTTACAATCAACAAACTTTGATGTTAACCCTCTGATAACCGCGCTCGTGGCGATAACTGGTTCACCCGCTTGCCCGGTCTCCTTAACATCGCTGAAATTGCAAACTGAGTGCCTGTAAAATCAATTAACTAAGAGATATCCTTACTTTTAATATATTTATTTCTAAGCATGTGATCGCCACCAAGTCATTCAGCTGAGATTTAACTTAACTAATACGTAATCCATTTCATGATCTAATGACGGGTCGGGCGAAAAATGATAGTCTGCACTGAGAAATTATGGACGCAGAAATCAAAGCTTTACGGCGGATTCCGATGAGCAACCCGTTCTTAAAACTTTCATACCCGCTTTTGCTGGTATTGATATTTTTTTCTCTTAGCAGACCTCTTCTTGCCGCTGCGCTAACTGATATGGATAAATCGGTACGTTCAATGGTTTCCGGTATTATCAGCTACACCCGCTGGCCGCAGCCTGTGCAGCCGACAACGCTCTGCATTTTTAGCACCGCACGTTATCGCGATGCGCTGAGCACAGCTGAAGGGCCGCCCGTTACCTATCACCCGGTAATGGTGCATTCCCGCCAGGATGTTCTTAGCGCTGGCTGTGCTGCTATCTATTTTGGCTCGGAATCACCTGAACAACAGGTGGAATTACAAAATATGCTTAACGCGAGGCCAACATTATTAATTTCCGAACAAAACGCCGAATGTCGTATTGGCAGTTCCTTCTGTCTGCTATTCAATACCGATAAAGTGACATTCGCTGTAAACCTCGATTCCCTTTCTCGTAGCGGTATCAGGGTCAATCCGGATGTTTTGATGCTCGCACGGAATAAGAATCATGAATAAGGACTATTCAACCCCACCGCGCCCAACGTTTAAGCGCACGCTCCGGCGTATTAGCGTCACCAGCGTATTTATTACCATGACGCTGATTTGGCTGCTATTGTGCGGCGCATCCATTGTGACGCTGAAGCAGTACGCGCAGAAAAATCTTGAGCTGACCGGTTCGACCATGAGCCATAGTCTGGAAGCAGCACTGGTCTTTAAGGACAATACCGCCGCCAATGAAACACTGGCGATGCTGGGCAAGCAGGGTCATTTCGCCACCGCAGAAGTGGTGAGCACCGGCAATAAGCGCTTTGCGTACTGGCACTACAATGCGTCTGCCGAGCGGGACACGCTGAACAGATTAGTCAGCCAATGGTTATTTCCTTTACCTGTCACGCAGCCCATCACTTACAACGGTCAGACCATTGGTGAGTTACGCTTAACGGCCCGCGACAGTTTGATCAGCCATTTTATCTGGCTATCACTTGGCGTTCTGACTGCCTGTATCGTCTTCGCATCAGCGGTCGCCTTACTGATTACCCGCCATCTGCACGAAGGCGTGGTCACCGCCCTGCAAAGCATTACCGATGTGGTACATGATGTGCGCACGAATCGTAACTTCTCTCGCCGCGTCAGCGCCGAACGCATTGATGAATTCCACCGTTTCGCCCTCGATTTCAACAGCCTGCTGGACGAAATGGAGGAGTGGCAGCTCAAGCTGCAGGCCAAAAATGCCCAACTTCTGCGCACCGCGCTGCACGATGCGCTGACGAGCCTGCCTAACCGTGCGGCTTTTCGAACCCGCATTGCCTCGCTGATGAGTAATCCGCAGATGAAAGCCAGCTCGGCGCTACTGTTCCTCGACGGCGACAACTTTAAACGCATTAATGATACCTGGGGCCATGCCGCTGGCGATTGCGTGTTGATCGACGCGGCGAAGCGGTTGATGGAGTTCAGCGGGGATCGCCATGCGGCGTATCGTCTGGGCGGCGATGAGTTTGCGGTTATTTTATCGGGCGTGAACAGCGAAGATGAAGTCCAGCGGATCTGCTCCGCGCTGTCGCAGCAGTTCATTCGCCCCTTTGATTTACGCAATGGGCATTATGTGCCGCTGTCACTGAGCGTCGGCTATGCCTTAACGTGGGAACATAATTCCGTCGAAGATTTACAGGAACTTGCCGATAAGAACATGTATGTCATGAAAAATCAGCGTTCCAAAAACTCATTATGAGAAGCAAGGAAAGAGAATGTTAAAGCGTTACATCGCCGCCGCGTTGCTATCAACCACTCTGCTGGCAGGCTGCCAGGCCCCGCAGGGGAAATTTACGCCAGAGCAGGTTGCCGCCATGAAATCATACGGTTTTAGCGAAGCCAATGGTGACTGGTCACTCGGCCTCTCTGATACCATTCTGTTCGACAAAAATGATTTCCGCCTGCGTGCAGATAGCCAGCAGCAAATCCACACCATGGCCGCACGCCTGGCATCAACCGGGATCACGCATTTGCGTATGGACGGACACACGGATAACTACGGGGAAGCGAGCTATAACGAAGCTCTTTCCCTGAAACGCGCCAACGCCGTCGCCGACAGCTGGGCTGAAGGCGCGCGCATCCCGCGCAGCAATCTGACCACTCAGGGGCTGGGGCAGAAATACCCGGTTGCCAGCAATAAAACCTCGCAAGGGCGCGCCGAAAACCGCCGCGTCGCGGTGGTGATCAGCGCCCCTTAAGGCTTATTGTACTGGCTGCGTTTGCGTCGCTCCCTGATGACTCCGCCAGCGCAGCCAGTCAATGACCACAAACAGCAACAAACTGACGCCCATCACCGGTAGCGCGAACCCAAACAGGACAGCAATCCCCAACGTCATAAGGCGACCGGCCCAGGATAACGCCAGCCAGCTCTGAGACAAGGTCTGAAGCGGATCTGCTACTGCCTGCGCCGGGCGCTTGATCCACCACAGTCGATATCCCATCACGATCGCTACGCACAGTGCCAGCCCGAAAGCGATCAACAGCAGCTGGTTAGGCAAACCCAATAAAATCCCCATATGGAAATCGACACCCCAGCGGGTCAGCTTCGCCATCAGTGGGAAATCAGCAAAACGCGTGCGGTCGAGGATCGCAAGCGATGTGCCATCTACCGCAACGGCATCCACCTGGGTCGGCCAGCGACGGTCTATTTCCGTTACCGTCCAGGCGCGATCCTCGCTGCGCGGCGGGCGAATCTCCAGCAGAGACGCATCAATACCCGCTCGCTGTGCCGCAGCCAGTACGGAATCAAACTTTTCTCCGGCGATAACCGGCGGTGACATGCCAGGCATGGCTGCCATATGGCCTTTATGTTCCGCATGCGGGTCTGCCATTTCCATTTTGCCGTGCAGCTGCGTATTCACCTGCGGCGTCATCCAGCCGAATGCCGCGCGCATCTTATCGACGTTGCCGCCCGCCCACTGCGACCAGGTCAGCCCGGTTGCGGAGAAGAGCAGCATCCCCGCCAGCAGTAACCAGCCAAGCGTGACGTGCACACGACGCGTGTTCTGGAAGCGGTTATTAACACGGCGTTTTGGTCGGGTAACGGCCCACAGCGCAATACCGCCCAGCGCCGCCACCCACATCCATGATGCCGCCAGCTCGCTGTAGAGTCGCCCCACATCGCCCAACAGTAATGAACGGTGGGCGTAATCAATCCACTGACGCAGCGGCAATATACCGCTGGTGCCGTAGACGGTCATATCGCCCGTGACGGCCAGCGTCACCGGGTCGATAAAAATCGCCCGGTTTTCAGACTCGCCGAGCGAAGGATCGGCGAACATCACGCGGGTGGTTTCCCCGGCAGTCAACGCCGGACGAACCGCATGCAGACGAAGTTCACCACCGGAGGCCCGCTGCGCAACCGCGATTTGATCGGCAAGCGGAAGGCGCTCGGAGCTCATCGTGCCGTGCAGCGCGTGCTGGTAGAGCCTATTTTCCAGCTGTGGCGTGGCGACATACAGCGTGCCGGTTAACGCCGCCACGAAGATAAACGGCCCAACAAACAGGCCAATAAAAAAATGCAGGCGACGAAGCAGGTGTACCCATGCCGCCCGTGAGGTGCAGGTTGTCATACTTTTCCTTAATGCAGACGAAAAGAGTCGTGGCGCATGACGCCATTTATTATGTTTTAACGAGGAAAAGCAGACAGACGCGGCGGCGCGCGAGTATCAGGGAAAAGCCAGGGGAAATAGTGCCAGTGTTTAACCGCAGGCCGCACCAGCCTGACACGACAGCGCAACAGCAGCCCACACAGCAGGATGACCAGCGCCAGAATCAGCCCCGGTACGTGCGCCATTAAAACGCAGTAGCCGCAGGCCTCGGCATGGTCAACTGGCATACTCTGCGAAGAGGAGTGATGCTCTGCATCCATACTCATTACATGATGCATACCGGGCATCGCGCTCATCGGATCTTTTTGCAGCGACACGGAGACGAGCGGTGCCACGATAATCAGCGCAATAGCAAACAGCGCGAACCAGGCCGCGTGCCGTTTTAGCGCTATACCATGAAACCGATTGCTGCTCACAATACCCTCCGATAAGGAGCGGATATTGTAAATGAATTATCTCAAAACAGTTAACACGAAGTGCCCAGCGCGAAAAAAAAGGGCCAGCCTTTCGGCCAGCCCTTTTCTAACAGGATGTCGCTTACGCGAATCTTAGTTAAGACGCTCTTTGATACGAGCAGACTTACCAGTACGTTCACGCAGGTAGTACAGTTTAGCTTTACGCACAGCACCACGACGTTTAACAGCAATGCTGTCAACAACCGGAGAGTGAGTCTGGAAGACACGCTCAACGCCTTCGCCGTTGGAAATTTTGCGAACAGTGAATGCAGAGTGCAGACCGCGGTTACGAATAGCGATAACCACGCCCTCGAATGCCTGCAGACGTTTTTTGGAACCTTCAACAACCCATACTTTCACTTCCACGGTATCACCCGGACGGAAGGAAGGTACGTCCTGCTTCATCTGTTCTTGTTCAAGTTGCTTAATAATGTTGCTCATAATTTAATCTCTTATCCTGGGTAAACTGATATATCGGGCGCGTATTACGCTTGCCCATCATGTTTATGTTGCTGTTGTGCGTGCTCCTTTTGGAACTCCGCCAGCAACCTTGCTTGCTCTTCAGTCAGAGCCAGGTTTTCCAGAAGTTCAGGTCTTCTAAGCCAGGAGCGGCCCAGCGACTGTTTCAAACGCCAGCGACGTATCTCGGCATGGTTCCCCGACAGCAATACTGGCGGTACTTCCATTCCTTCTAACACTTCAGGACGCGTATAGTGGGGGCAATCCAGCAACCCGTCAGCAAAGGAATCTTCCGTTGCCGATGCTTCGTGACCCAGTACACCCGGAATAAACCGGGAAACGGAGTCAATCAGCGTCATTGCCGGTAACTCACCACCGCTGAGAACGTAATCACCGATTGACCATTCTTCATCAATTTCGGTCTGAATCACGCGCTCATCAATACCTTCGTAGCGACCACACACCAGAATCAGTTTCTGATTCGTTGCCAGTTCGCTGACGCCTGCTTGATCAAGCTTGCGTCCCTGAGGTGACAGATAAATCACCTTTGCGCCTTCACCTGCCGCGGCTTTTGCTGCGTTGATGGCATCCCGTAAGGGTTGCACCATCATTAACATCCCCGGTCCGCCGCCGTAAGGACGATCGTCCACGGTACGGTGCCGGTCATGCGTGAAGTCACGAGGACTCCAGCTCTGGATGTTCAGCAGGCCATTTTTTACTGCCCGGCCAGTTACCCCGTAATCGGTAATTGCGCGGAACATTTCAGGAAACAGGCTAATTATGCCAATCCACATAGCGCCGTCTTTTACCGTTTATCCGGTGGTTTAAAAACCAGGATCCCAATCTACTTCGATTGAACGAGTAGCGAGATCGACTTTCTTGATAACCTGCCCATCGAGGAACGGAACCAACCGCTCCTTGATACCAAATGCATCTTTCAGGTTTGCCTTAATGACGAGAACGTCATTCGAACCGGTTTCCATCATATCGATGACTTTACCGAGATCGTAACCTTCGGTTGTGACTACCTGGCAGCCCATCAGGTCTTTCCAGTAGTAATCACCCTCTTCCAGTTTTGGCAACTGCGATGAATCTACGATAATTTCGCAATTAGTCAGCAGATTCGCAGTATCACGATCATCAACGCCTTTCAGCTTAATGATGATGTCCTGATTGTGGTGGCGCCAGCTTTCCAGCTCAACAACCTGCCACTGACCCGCCTTCTGGATTAACCAGGGCTGATAGTCAAAAATGCTTTCGGCGTCTTCGGTGGAGGAAAACACTCTGAGCCAACCACGGATACCGTAGGAAGAACCCATTTTGCCCAATATGATGGGATCAACAGGTGCCTGTGCGGTGAGTTGCTTGCTCATCATGACCACCGTGACAGATTAAGCTGCTTTTTTAGCTTCTTTGATCAGCGCAGATACGCGATCAGAGATAGTTGCGCCCTGGCCAACCCAGTGTGCGATGCGATCCAGATCCAGGCGAGTGCCTTCTTCTTTTTCGCTAGCCAGCGGGTTGAAGAAACCAACGCGCTCGATGAAGCGACCGTTACGTGCATTACGGCTGTCAGTAACAACAACCTGGTAGAACGGACGCTTTTTAGCGCCGTGACGAGCTAAACGAATAGTTACCATAACATCCTCTTGTGTGAATAGAACAACCGGGCCCCATCGAGGGAAGGGGCCCGGTGTCATATTAAAAGCCCGAAAATTTTACTCATTTTCGTATAAATTGCAATCTTTAAAGCAATTATCGGCCTGGGAAACCTGGGGGCATCATGCCTTTCATGCCGCGCATCATCTTCGCCATGCCGCCTTTCTTCATTTTCTTCATCATGCGCTGCATGTCGTCGAACTGTTTCAGAAGGCGGTTGACGTCCTGAACCTGCATGCCGCAACCGGCAGCAATACGGCGTTTGCGGGAACCTTTAATGATTTCCGGCTTCGCGCGCTCTTTCAGGGTCATGGAGTTGATGATGGCTTCCATACGCACCAGCACTTTGTCATCCATCTGTGCTTTTACGTTGTCAGGAATTTGGCCCATGCCCGGCAGTTTGCCCATCAGGCTGGCCATGCCGCCCATATTTTTCATCTGGCGCAGCTGCTCCAGGAAATCGGTCAGGTCGAAGCCGTCGCCTTTTTTCAGCTTGGAGGCCAGTTTCTCAGCCTGCGCACGGTCAACCTTGCTTTCGATATCTTCGATAAGCGACAGCACATCGCCCATGCCGAGGATACGGGAAGCGATACGATCCGGGTGGAACGGCTCCAGCGCTTCGGTTTTTTCGCCAACGCCGAGGAATTTAATCGGTTTACCGGTGATGTGACGAATAGAGAGCGCCGCACCGCCACGGGCGTCACCGTCGACTTTGGTCAGCACCACGCCGGTCAGCGGCAGCGCTTCGTTGAAGGCTTTCGCAGTATTCGCCGCATCCTGGCCGGTCATGGCGTCAACAACAAACAGGGTTTCAACCGGATTAATCGCGGCATGCACCTGTTTAATTTCGTCCATCATCGCTTCGTCTACGTGCAAACGACCGGCGGTATCCACCAGCAGTACGTCGTAGAATTTCAGCTTCGCTTCTTTCAGTGCGCCGTTAACGATGTCGATAGGTTTCTGGCCTACGTCAGACGGGAAGAAATCGACTTCAACCTGTTCGGCCAGGGTTTCAAGCTGTTTAATCGCCGCAGGGCGATAAACGTCGGCAGACACCACCAACACTTTCTTCTTGTGCTTTTCGCGCAGGAATTTACCCAGCTTGGCGACACTGGTCGTTTTACCCGCACCCTGCAAGCCCGCCATCAGCACCACGGCTGGCGGCTGTGCGGCCAGGTTCAGCGTCTGGTTCTCTTCGCCCATCGCCGAAACCAGCTCGTTACGGACGATTTTGACGAACTCCTGACCCGGAGTCAGGCTTTTGTTCACTTCATGACCAACCGCTTTCTCTTTTACGCGGTTGATAAACTCACGCACCACCGGCAACGCGACGTCGGCTTCCAGCAGCGCCATGCGCACTTCGCGCAGCGTCTCTTTAACGTTGTCTTCGGTGAGGCGGCCACGGCCGCTGATATTACGCAGCGTCTGTGACAAACGATCGGTTAAATTATCAAACATTGTCTCTCGCCTAAGGTGGAAACGGTTGGTCGCTGTGCGACACAAAATTAGAAATTTGCCGGAGTATAACACGACAGCGCCCGAGTTGTGATGCCGCGGTTTACCTCAAAGCGCCCGATGTTTTGCCCAACGCCCCGCGCCTTGATACAACTTGAATGATTTTGCGTATATACTGCCCTTCTTACACTCTTATTGACGATTGCCGACACACTCTATGCCCGTTTTTGCCCTGCTCGCGCTTGTCGCCTACTCCATCAGCCTGGCGCTGATCATCCCCGGTTTGCTGCAAAAAAACAGCGGCTGGCGGCGTATGGCTATTCTTTCTGCCGTTATCGCGCTGATCTGCCACGCTTTCGCGCTGGAAGCCCGCATTCTGCCCGGCGGCGAGAATGGTCAAAACCTGAGCCTGCTCAACGTCGGTTCTCTGGTCAGTCTGATGATTTGTACGGTGATGACGATTGTCGCCTCACGCAATCGCGGCTGGCTACTGTTGCCGATTGTTTACGCCTTTGCGTTAATTAATCTGGCCTTTGCAACGTTTGTCCCAAATGAATTCATCACGCATCTGGAAGCCACGCCGGGGATGATGGTGCATATCGGCCTGTCGCTGTTCGCCTATGCGACGCTGATTATCGCCGCGCTCTACGCACTTCAACTTGCGTGGATTGACTACCAGCTGAAAAACAAAAAGCTAGCCTTCAGCCACGAAATGCCACCGCTGATGAGCATTGAACGTAAAATGTTCCATATCACGCAGGTGGGCGTGGTGTTGCTTACACTTACCCTGTGCACCGGCCTGTTTTACATGCATAACCTCTTCAGCATGGAGAACATCGACAAAGCCGTGCTCTCTATCGTGGCCTGGTTTGTCTACATCGTGCTGCTGTGGGGTCACTATCATGAAGGATGGCGTGGACGCCGCGTCGTGTGGTTTAACGTCGCGGGCGCGGGCATTCTGACCATGGCGTATTTCGGTAGCCGGGTCATTCAACAGCTTGTCGGCTAGACACAACTAAGGAACACCTTTTGGAACATATCTCCACCACCACACTGATCGTCACACTGATCATTATGGTGGTCATCTCCGCCTATTTCTCCGGTTCGGAGACAGGCATGATGACGCTCAACCGCTATCGTCTGCGTCATCTTGCCAAACAAGGCAATCGCCAGGCGAAGCGCGTGGAAAAACTGCTGCGTAAGCCAGATCGCTTAATTAGCCTGGTGCTGATTGGCAATAACCTGGTCAACATTCTGGCCTCCGCGCTGGGCACTATCGTCGGGATGCGTCTATACGGCGATGCGGGCGTGGCGATTGCCACCGGTATCCTGACGTTCGTGGTGCTGGTGTTTGCCGAGGTCTTGCCGAAAACCATCGCCGCGCTCTACCCGGAAAAAGTGGCCTACCCCAGCAGTTTCCTGCTCGCCCCATTACAAATTCTGATGATGCCGCTGGTGTGGCTGCTTAATATGATCACCCGCCTGCTGATGCGCATGATGGGGATAAAAACTGACATCGTGATGAGCAGTTCTTTGAGCAAAGATGAACTGCGCACGCTGGTGAATGAATCGCGCTCGCAAATCTCACGCCGCAATCAGGACATGCTGCTGTCGGTGCTGGATCTCGAAAAAGTGAGCGTCGATGACATTATGGTGCCGCGCAATGAAATCGTCGGTATCGACATCAACGATGACTGGAAGTCGATTGTTCGTCAGCTCACCCACTCTCCGCACGGGCGCATCGTGCTGTACCGCGACTCGCTGGACGATGCCATCAGCATGCTGCGCGTACGTGAAGCCTGGCGCTTAATGCAGGAGAAAAAGGAGTTCACCAAAGAGGTGATGCTGCGCGCAGCCGATGAAATTTACTATGTGCCGGAAGGCACGCCGCTCAGCGTTCAACTGGTAAAATTCCAGCGTAATAAAAAGAAAGTCGGCCTGGTGGTCGATGAATATGGCGATATTCAGGGGCTGGTGACGGTCGAAGATATTCTCGAAGAGATTGTCGGCGACTTCACAACGTCGATGTCACCGACTCTGGCGGAAGAAGTCACACCGCAGAATGACGGCTCGGTCATCATTGAAGGCAGCGCCAACGTCCGTGAACTCAACAAAGCATTCAACTGGCATATGCCGGAAGACGAAGCGCGCACCATTAACGGCATGATCCTCGAAGCGCTGGAAGAGATCCCGGCGGCAGGCACCCGCGTGCGTATTGGCCTGTACGATATCGATATTCTTGATGTACAGGACAACATGATTAAGCAGGTCAAAGTGGTACCGGTGAAACCGTTACGCGAAAGCGTGCAGTCCTGAGCATCCCCAAACGGCCCCTCGGGGCCGTTGTTATATCCACTTCTCCAGCCACGCTTCCAGCTGTGCTGCCGTTTTAGGTCGCGCAAAGAAATAGCCCTGCGCTTCATCGCACGCATAGTCACTGATAATCCGCGCGGTGGATTCATCCTCCACCCCTTCCGCCAGCACCCGATAACCCAGCTCTTTCAGCATGCGAATAACGTTACGCACAATGACGCGTCGCGAAGGCTCTTTGAGCAGATCGTCAATCAGTGATTTATCCAGCTTGATCGTATCAAGCGGAATACGCAGCAGATAATTCAGGTTGCTGTAACCCGCGCCAAAATCATCCAGCGAGACCGAAAAACCGTTCTGGCGCAACAAGCGTAGCTCTTCCAGTACCTGGGAGCTCGCCAACAGTTTCTCCGTCTCCAGACATTCCACGCCCAGCATGCCGTTATCCAGCCCGGCCAGCGCCATTTTATCGTGCAGCCGCAGCGTGAAGTTATCCCGCTTGAGATCTAACACACTAATGTTAATCGACGCGGGTAAGGCAATCCCTTTCGGCCTCCACTCCGCCAACTGCATAATAGCGTGATCTATCACCCAATCGGTGAGCTCAACCATCAAGCTGGTATTCTCAATCAGCGGCAAAAAGCTTCCGGGTGGGATGATTCCGCGCTCCGGATGATTCCAGCGAATCAGTGCTTCAAGCGCCACCGGCTGCCCTGCTGGCAGCGATACCTTCGGTTGCCAGACCAGATAGAGCCCGCGATCTTTACGAATGGCTTCGGTCAGGTCGTTGAGCAGATAAAAATCTTCGTTACGACGGCAATCATCGTCCTGATTGTAAATCCCCCAGCGCAGCCGGTTATGCCGGGCTTCATACAGCGCGCTCTCAGCCTGACGCAGAATTTCATGTCCGGAGCAGATAGGCAATGTAATCGCCGTTTCGCCGACGTAGATCTTCAAATCAATGGTGACGGCATCAGAAAGATGCGCCTGCAGGGCCATTAGCTGCTGCTCACGGCGCTGGCGGTCAGGCGGTGTCAGGGGTTTTGAATAGAGCGCAAAGCGCCCTGCGCTCAGCATATACAGCTTTTCGCATCGCGAAAGTTGCAACACCCGCAGCAGCGCCTGGCTAATATCTCTCACCAGCGTGTTCAGCCGACTGGTGCCCATCACCCGGGCGATATCGTCAGATTGCGTCACGCCAATACACTCAATCACCATCAGCGAGTTGCCGGGGCACTCTTCCGCAAACGATTCATCCTGCAAGTCATTGATCAACTGATGCATATTTGGCAGACCACTATTGAGATCGGTCAACGCCACATCCAGCCATGACTCAATAAAGCTGGAAACCAGTTCTGCAATGAAGGTCAGCGAGGCCAGCTCGTCGCAGGTTAAATCACGTGGAACCGTATCAACCACGCAATAGGTGCCCATTGTGCAGCCGTTTTTAAAGGTCAGCGGCATACCCGCGTAAAAGCGCAACCCAGGGTCGCCCACCACCATCGGGTGCTCACAAAAACGTGCATCCTGCAACGTATCGGGCACAATGACCGGCTTTTGGGTATCGACCACATACTGGCAAAACGTGAACTGTCGTGGCTTCGGTGCCATCGAAATCTGATGCGATACGATCACATTGCGCGTCTTGTCATCCAGCACAGAAATGTAACCCGCTGGCATATGGAAAAGTGATGTGGTGAGTTGCAAGAAATGACGAAGAACATCGTCGCGTGTTTTATCCTGACGTACCAAAACCCCCACCTCATCGGGGGGAAGCGCTCGGGTCTTTACATCCGACTCCAGCATAAATGTCCCTCTTCATGTGAGCCTGTGAAGAGGCAGTATAAAACGCCAGCAACGACGGACAAATATCAGGCCTAAGCCATCTAAAACAAAAAGCCCTCACGAGGAGGGCTTCTGGAACAGGGCGACTGTGCGGTTACGCTTTCGCTTTCGCAACGGAAACCATCGCGGCGCGAATGGTGCGGCCATTCAGCGTGTAGCCTTTCTGCATCACCATCAGTACGTTACCTGCTGCGACGTCATCAGACTCCACCATCGCAATCGCCTGGTGTACGTTCGGGTCCATCGGCACGTCGATCGCGTCAACAACCTGAACGCCGAATTTACCCACCACATCAAGCATGGATTTACGGGTCAGTTCGATACCTTCGATCATCGCCGCCATATCGGTGTTGTCTTTGTTCGCCACTTCCAGCGCGCGGTCGAGGCTATCCAGCACCGGCAGCAGTTCGTTGACGAATTTTTCCAGCGCAAATTTGTGCGCCTTTTCGACGTCGAGTTCAGTACGGCGACGCAGGTTTTCCATTTCCGCTTTGATACGCAACACACCGTCACGCTCACGCGTCTGGGATTCAGCTAACTGAGCTTCCAGATTCGCAATTTTTTCATCGCGCGGATCCACCTGCTCAGCAGACGCGTCAGACTCTACAGCTTCAACGTCATCATGCTGTTCCGTGATAATTTCTTCCGGGGCTTGCCCCTCAGGCGTTTTCTGTTCTTTACTGCTCATGAATTTCTCCGCGTTTTTTTTCGCAATCATCTCGCTAACTTGGCTTATTATGGGGATAAGATTCCGCGTTTCAAGGGAAGCTCTCACATTGTCATCAATCTTCGGCACAAGGACCTTCAGAAAATGAACAATCATTTCAAGTGTATCGGTATCGTAGGGCACCCTCGCCATCCGACCGCGCTGACCACACATGAAATGCTCTATCGCTGGCTGAGCACCAAAGGCTACGAAGTGATTGTTGAACGCCAGATTGCTAAAGAGCTGAAACTGGAGAACGTGCAAACCGGCACGCTGGCAGAAATTGGCCAGAAGGCCTGTCTCGCGGTGGTGGTGGGCGGCGATGGCAATATGCTGGGCGCGGCGCGCACCCTTGCACGCTACGATATTAAAGTCATCGGTATTAACCGTGGCAACCTCGGTTTCCTGACCGACCTCGACCCGGACAACGCCCATCAACAATTAGCCGACGTGCTGGAAGGCAATTACATCACCGAGAAGCGTTTCCTGCTGGAGGCGCAGGTCTGTCAGCAGGATTGCCAGAAGCGCATCAGCACCGCCATTAATGAGGTGGTTCTGCATCCGGGTAAAGTGGCGCATATGATTGAGTTCGAGGTGTATATTGATGAAACCTTCGCCTTCTCGCAGCGCTCCGATGGCCTGATTATCTCGACGCCAACCGGTTCTACCGCCTACTCCCTTTCGGCAGGCGGTCCAATTCTGACGCCATCGCTGGATGCCATCACCCTGGTGCCCATGTTTCCGCACACGCTCTCGGCGCGTCCGCTGGTGATTAACAGCAGCAGCACCATCCGACTGCGTTTCTCGCATCGCCGCAATGACCTGGAGATCAGCTGTGACAGCCAGATTGCCCTGCCGATTCAGGAAGGGGAAGATGTATTAATTCGTCGCAGCGATTATCACCTGAATCTCATTCATCCGAAAGATTACAGCTATTTCAACACATTAAGCACCAAGCTGGGCTGGTCAAAAAAATTGTTCTAAATTTGCCAACAGCACTTTACTGTATAAAAAACCAGTTTATACTGTATGAAAACACAGTTATGGTTTTTCATACAGGAAAGCAGCTATGTTGGCACAACTGACCATCAGCAACTTCGCAATCGTTCGTGAACTTGAAATCGACTTTAACGGCGGTATGACGGCCATCACCGGTGAAACCGGGGCCGGTAAATCTATTGCTATTGATGCCCTCGGTCTGTGCCTGGGTGGCCGCGCGGAAGGCGACATGGTGCGCGCAGGTGCCAGCCGTGCCGATCTCTGCGCTCGCTTTGCCCTGAAAGACACGCCCGCCGCGCTGCGCTGGCTTGAAGAAAACCAGCTTGAAGATGGCCGCGAATGCCTGCTACGCCGCGTTATCAGCAGCGACGGGCGTTCACGCGGCTTTATCAATGGCACCGCCGTGCCGCTGTCGCAGCTTCGCGAACTGGGCCAGTTGCTGATTCAAATCCATGGCCAGCACGCGCACCAGCTTCTGGTCAAACCCGAACATCAGAAAACTCTGCTCGACGGCTATACGGGCGAATCCGCCCTCACCCGCCAGATGGCCGACCATTACCATCTGTGGCATCAAAGCTGCCGCGATTTAGCGCAGCATCAGCAGCAAAGCCAGGAACGCGCCGCGCGCGCCGAGCTGCTGCAATATCAGCTTAAAGAGCTTATCGAATTCAACCCGCAGCCGGGTGAATACGAGCAAATCGACGAAGAGTACAAGCGTCTGGCGAACAGCGGGCAACTGCTCTCCACCAGCCAGCATGCACTGGCGCTGCTGGCTGACGGTGAAGATGCCAACCTGCTAAGCCAGCTCTACACCGCAAAACAGCTCACCACGGAGCTGGTCGGCATGGACAACAAACTCGCAAGCGTGCTCGATATGCTGGAAGAAGCCTCCATCCAGCTAAGCGAAGCCAGCGATGAGCTGCGTCACTACTGTGACCGTCTCGATCTCGACCCGAATCGCCTCTATGAACTGGAGCAACGCCTGTCGCGGCAAATCGCGCTGGCGCGTAAACACCATATTTCGCCAGAAGCGCTGCCCGACTTCTACCAGTCGCTGCTTGATGAACAGCAGCTACTCGACGATCAAAGCGACTCGCTGGAAACCCTGAAACACGCGGTATCACGCCACCACGAACTGGCGCTGGAAACCGCGCGTCAGCTTCATACTTTGCGCCTCAACAGCGCACAGGAACTGGCGGGGCTTATTACCGACAGCATGCATGCGCTCTCTATGCCGCACGGCATCTTTACCATCGACGTCAGCTTTGAAGAACAGCACCTCACGGCAGACGGCGCGGACCGCATTGAATTTCGCGTCACCACCAACCCAGGCCAGCCGCTCCAGCCTATTGCTAAAGTGGCCTCCGGCGGTGAGCTGTC
Organism: Pseudocitrobacter sp. 2023LY-00077; assembly: GCF_055796175.1. NCBI lineage: Bacteria > Pseudomonadati > Pseudomonadota > Gammaproteobacteria > Enterobacterales > Enterobacteriaceae > Pseudocitrobacter > Pseudocitrobacter sp. 2023LY-00077. Next base: position 26,508 of record NZ_JBSPEI010000002.1, read on the forward strand.
GCGTATCGCACTGGCTATTCAGGTGATCACCGCGCGTAAAATGGAAACCCCGGCGCTCATCTTCGATGAAGTGGATGTGGGGATCAGCGGCCCGACCGCCGCCGTTGTCGGGCGCTTGCTGCGCCAGCTTGGCGAATCAACGCAGGTCATGTGTGTGACTCACCTGCCGCAGGTGGCCGGTTGTGGCCATCACCACTTCTTTGTCAGCAAAGAAACCGACGGCGAAATGACCGAAACGCACATGCAACCGCTGGATAAACGTGCACGTTTGCAGGAGCTGGCACGCCTGCTTGGCGGCAGCGAAGTCACGCGAAACACGCTGGCAAACGCGAAAGAGTTGCTGGCAGCGTAAACTTTTTCGCATCCCAGGAGTCTGAGTTCACAATAAAAACGCCGTGTGACCTGGCAGCAAAAGGTTTTAAACTGACGTCAGGTCTATTATCATCGGCATATTACATATGAGCCGCGTACTGCTCGGGCCCGAAAAGGAATGAAATCACTATGCGCTGTAAAACGCTGACTGCTGCCGCAGCGGTTCTTCTGATGTTGACCGCAGGCTGTTCCACTCTGGAGCGAGTGGTTTACCGTCCTGACATCAATCAGGGAAACTATCTGGCACCTAACGATATTTCAAAAATCCGCATCGGCATGACCCAACAACAGGTCGCCTATGCATTAGGTACCCCGATGATGTCCGATCCGTTCGGCACCAATACCTGGTTCTACGTGTTCCGCCAGCAGCCGGGTCATGAAAAAGTGACGCAGCAGACGCTGACGCTCACCTTCAACAGCAGCGGTGTGCTGACCAACATCGATAACAAACCTGCGCTGACCGGCGAGTAAGTTCAGGCAATAAAAAAGCGCTCAGTGAGCGCTTTTTTTGTTTCTGGCGGCTGAAGAGTGGCATCAGTCTTTCCCGGCTGACTTCTCCGCTCGCTGGCGACGCAGTTCTTTCGGGTCGGCAATCAGTGGGCGATAAATCTCAACCCGGTCGCTATCCTGCACCACGTCCTGCAACTTCACAGGGCGGCTATAGATACCCACTTTATTCTTCGCAAGATCGATATCGTCACGCAGCGTCAGAATGCCGCTCGCCAGAATCGCCTGCTCGACGGTGGCGCCCTCTTCCAGCGTCACACGTTGCAAATACTGTTTTTGCGGCAGCGCGTAGGCCACTTCAACCATAATCTTACCCGGCACTGTAAACCTCTCTGGCGCGCATCGTGAATGCCTGAACCATGTTCAGCGCCAGCTCTTTGAAGATGCGCCCAAAGGCCATCTCAATCAGCTTATTGGTAAATTCGAAATCAAGATGGAACTCGATTTTACAGGCATCCTGACTGAGCGGAATAAACTTCCAGCCACCAATAAGTTTCTTAAATGGCCCATCCACCAGCTGCATCAAAATGCTCTGGTTGCTGGTGAGGATATTCCGCGTCGTGAACGTCTTGCTGATACCGGCCTTCGACACGTCCACCGCCGCCGTCATTTGCGTCGGGCCCGACTCCAGCACGCGACTTCCGGTGCAGCCAGGTAAGAAATCAGGATAAGCATTAACGTCGTTGACGAGGGTATACATTTGCTCCGCGCTATAGGGCACCAGCGCAGTACGGCTAATCTGAGGCATAGCAATTTCCATGTTCGAACACGGGCTAAATAGTATCATTTATCTACGGTTAAAAAAAACGTTCCGCGGCAACTCGTGCTAAGATAGCGCATTGCGCCTCGCGGGAGCTTGAGGCAGATGTGTACGAACTGCGATGACTTCAGGATATTATGACTAAGAAAAAAGCACACAAACCTGGATCGGCCACCATTGCGCTGAACAAACGCGCCCGCCACGATTACTTTATCGAAGAAGAGTACGAAGCGGGCCTCGCGCTGCAGGGCTGGGAAGTAAAATCCCTGCGAGCCGGTAAAGCCAACATTGGCGATAGCTACGTGATCCTGAAAGATGGCGAAGCCTACCTCTTTGGCGCAAACTTCACGCCGCTGACGGTCGCGTCATCCCACTACGTTTGCGATCCAACGCGTACCCGTAAACTGTTACTGAATCAGCGTGAGCTGGATACCCTTATCGGCCAGATCAACCGCGACGGCTATACGGTCGTTGCTCTGTCGCTGTACTGGAAGAATGCCTGGTGCAAAGTCAAAATCGGCGTGGCAAAAGGTAAGCAGCAACACGATAAGCGTAACGATGTGAAAGATCGCGAGTGGAAGCTGGATAAAGCGCGCATTATGAAAAACGCCGGGCGCTAAAAACGTTATGCACCCGTATCCTGAAAAGGTGCGGGTGTTCATCAAAACTTTTCCTGCCAATGTTACCTTCCTGAATCACAACAGTTAATTCCCCATCCCAAAGAATATATTCTTCACCGCAACTTCTCAGTTCTGATTAACTCATAACTTAATTTCATAATATATTTTTTATCGTCAAACCCTCTTCCTGTGAATAAAAAATAATTCCACTCATGCATCAATTACGCGTTCGATCACGGATATATCATATTTTCTATTCATGATTTTCATCAAATTAATAATGAAAAAGTCCTGGAATATGAATTCAGACATTTCCTAAAACCCGCTTTTTGTCGTTTTTTTTGCACCAGCTTCCGGTGACTTACCTAAAATCATTAACAGTCACTCTGCGACTGAGAAAATATAAAAACATACAAATTCATGGTGTTAAAAAATGGTACATCTGCTTTTCATGCTAAAAACCACACGAATAAAAGCGCTATTAACCCTTCATAAAATGCTGGTTTAACTGATAGTTAGCAAGCTTGCGGTTTATCGCTCGTTTGCGATTTATCTTATATCTGGCTATATCAACAACAGTACTTCAACGTTTAAAAGACCATTTAGAGCAAGGAATTAAATTTCAGATAGAAATTATTTAACTATTCGCCAGTCAATATTTTAAGAATATTCCTAATCACTATTTCGATAGTGGGCGCTACCGCTTTTGCCTGAATTTATGGCGAGCTGAATATCACAACAAATATGCCGGCGTGAAAGTCCTGAGCTGCTGAATAACCGAATATCGCCATTGCGATCAACCTGTTCACCTCGAATGGAGTGACACCATGCGTTCTGTATCGATTATTTCAAAAATGACTACCGTCGCCACCACGGCTGAAACCGACAGTGTGACATTGACTGCCCCATCGATTGTTAAAATTAAGGTCGATCGCGCCGATATTGCCTCGATGCAGCGTTCCAATCAGGATTTGGTTATCACCCTGAAAGACGGTGAAACCGTGACGGTGAAAAACTTTTACGTCACCTCAGATTTAGGGCAGAGCCAGCTTGTACTGGAAGATGCGAACGGAGCGCTCTGGTGGGTACAGGACACGGATGGCGCATTCCACTTCCAGCAAATCAGCAGCATTGATGAACTGCTGGTTGCCGGAGAGGGCAGCAACGAAAGCGGCGGAGCTGCCTGGGCGTGGATTCTGGGCGGAGCCGCCGCAGCTGCCGGGATTGGTATCGCCGCCTCCAACAGCAACGGTAGCGGAAGTCATCACAACGATGACAACAATGGTGGAGAAACGAACCCGGGCAACCCGGAACCTCCCGCAGATACCACGCCGCCCGATGCGCCAACCAATCTCGCCATTTCCCCTGACGGCAAAACGGTCACCGGCGACGCTGAACCGGGTAGCACCATTATCATTCGCGATCCCAACGGCAACATCATCGGTACCGGAAAAACCGGCGATGACGGCAAGTTTACAGTGGGTCTGGACAAGCCGCAGTCTAACGGTGAACACCTGACCGTTGAGGCGAAAGATCCATCGAATAATACCGGGCCATCTACGCCAATCACCGCGCCAGATACTACCCCGCCCAATGCGCCAACCGACGTTGCTGTTTCAAACGATGGTAAGACCGTCACCGGGAATGCCGAGCCCGGTAGCACCGTCACCATCCGCGACCCCAATGGCAACGTTATTGGCACCGGCACCGCCGGCAGCGATGGGAAATTCACCGTTGACCTGAACAAACCGCAGACCAACGGCGAACATCTGACAGCGGAAGCGAAAGATCCTGCCGGAAATACCAGCCCCACCACCAGCGTCACCGCGCACGATACTACCGCGCCGGGCGCGCCGAGCGACCTGAATATTAACGCCGAAGGCACAACGCTTACCGGGAAAGCAGAAGCCGGAAGCACGGTAAAAATCACCGACAGCGAAGGCAATGTGCTGGGCACCGGGAAAGCCGATGGTAACGGCAACTTCACGATAACCCTGACCTCGCCGCAAACCGATGGCGAACGTCTCTCGGTAACCGCGACCGACGCAGCAGGGAACCAAAGTTCGCCTTCGAATATCACCGCCCCCAATGTGATTGAAGAACCCGTTAACCTGCTGCGCAGCGTGGTCGATGACGTCGGTTCTATCACCGGGGCGCTCACTTCCGGGCAGAGCACCGATGATTCACGCCCGACCTTTAGCGGACGCGGTACGGCCGGAACCACCATCAATATTTTCGATAACGGCGTAAAAATAGGCTCCGTTCAGGTTGGCAGCGACGGCAACTGGAGCTATACGCCAGCAACGCCGCTTAAAGAGGGTAATCATTCAATCGTGGCGACTGGCGCACAAACGCCGGACAATTCGATTCCTGGCTTCAAATTTGCCGTGGATACCACCCCTCCCACAGCCCCCTCAGGCTTAACGCCTTCAGCGGATGGAACGCATCTGAGCGGTAAAGCGGAGCCGGGTAGTGAAGTGATTATTCGTGATGCTGGCGGAAAAGAAATCGGCAAAGGCACGGCGGACGCCAGCGGCTCGTTTAACATCACACTCAACCCAGCCCAAATTACCGGTGCACCGCTCACTGCGACGGCATCGGACAGCGCTGGGAATATCAGCCCGGAGAGCAAAGTGCTCTCCGTAGATAAAACGCCTCCCGAAACACCGGAGGAACTCAACATTAACGCTGCGGGTACGCAGTTAACCGGTGAAGCTGAGCCGGGTAGCAAAATTACGATTAAGGATAGCGCGGGCAACACCATTGCAAGCGGGGTCACGGACAGCAATGGTAATTTCGCCATTACGCTCACCCCTGCGTTGACTCACGGTGAAAAATTAACGGCCATCGCCACCGATGCGGCAAACAATTCCAGCGCCCCAGGGAACGTCACTGCGCCGAATTTTGATATTTCCAGCCAACCAACCATCATTTCCGCCACGGACGACATTGCACCCGATACGGGCAATGTCGCCAATAATGGGCAAACCAATGACACCCGCCCAACGCTAAATGGTCACAGCGATGCCTGGGCGACAATTACCGTTTATGAAGGCCAGACCAGGCTGGGGACGGTACAGGCAGACGGCAAAGGCAACTGGAGTTTTACGGTAGCTAATACCTTAAATGATGGTCCACACAGCTTCACTGCTACGGCAACCAACATCGCAGGCAAGGTGAGCGATGCATCGGCTGATTTCACATTAAATATTGATACAGCGGCCCCTGAAGCCCCGTCGATTCAGGCCGTAATTGATAATCAACCCGGTATCGTCGGCGCAATCGAGAATGGCAAATCGACCAACGATACCACGCCAACCTTTAGCGGCGCAGGCGAACCAGGTAGTACTATCACCCTGTACAACAACAGTAACGTCATTGGCACCGCAAAAGTTGATGAGTCAGGGGCATGGACGTTCACACCATCGACTCCGCTAACCGATGGAAGCTATAGCATTCGTGTTACCGCCACCGATGCAGCAGGCAATATCAGCTCGCCCTCCGCTAGCTTCACTTTTACCGTCGATGCCAAAGCGCCCGTGGCACCAACCTTTACGGCGGTTATCGATAATTCAGACGGTACAAACGTAACGGTCGCCAACGGAGGCGCGACCAACGACGCAACCCCGACGATTACGGGCAAAGCGGAGCCTGGCAGCACCGTGACGCTTTGGGCCATGCTCAATGGAAGCCGCGTAGAATTGGGTACTGCAACCGTCAATGCGCAGGGTAACTGGAGTGTCACGCCCGGCACACCGCTGGCAGAAGGCACCTATACTCTGAGCGTGACCGCAACCGACAGTGCGGGCAACGTTAGCCCGGTAACCTCAACGCAAAGTTTTACCCTGGATCTTACCGCGCCAGCCGCACCGAGCGGCTTAGCCGTATCGCCAGATGGCGGCAGCGTAACAGGTACTGCGGAAGCGAACAGTACGGTAACCGTTAAAGATGCTAACGGCACTGTTCTGGGAACCGCTACTGCTAACGCCACGGGTCAATTCACCGTTACTCTCAATCCAGTACAAGATGATAATCAGGTGCTTTCAGTCACCGCCACCGATAAGGCTGGTAACACAAGCCCGCCTAATGGCGTTCAGGCGCCAGACCTTATCGCCCCCGATGCGCCAGAAAATTTACAGGTGTCAGATAACGGTACAATCGTTACAGGTCAGGCCGAACCGGGCAGCACAGTGACCATTACCGACGCTAATGGTAACCCACTGGGCAACGCCGAAACCGACAGCAGCGGAAACTTCAGCGTAACGCTGACAACCCCACAAACCAATGGCGAAACGCTGACCGCGATTGCGACGGATAAAGCGGGTAACCCAAGCGACGACGCCAACGTCAACGCACCGGACATCACCGCCCCAGAACTCCCGGTGATCGGTTCAGTCGTGGATGATGTACCGGCATTGACAGGGAATTTAGAGAACGGACAAAGCACTAATGATCCACGCCCTACTCTGAACGGCACGTCAGAAGCCAACGCTATTATCACGCTCTACGACAATAACGTCATTATTGGTACGACAACCGCCGATGCGCAGGGCGTCTGGAGCTTTACGCCGGGTTCGAATCTCGGCAGCGGCAGCCATAGTTTTACTATTACGGCGAAAGATGAGGCTGGCAACACCAGTGACACATCTGCGCCCTTCACCATTATTGTCGATACTACCGCCCCAACCCGGCCAACGATCACAAGCCTGACGGACGACCAGGAACCGAATACGGGCGCGGTGAGCAACGGGCAAACCACCAATGATAATTTGCCGGTTATCAACGGTGCAGGCGAAGTGGGATCAACCCTCTCCGTGTTTGATGGCGGTAAATTGCTGGGAACAGTCGTTGTCGGGAGTTCAGGTACCTGGTCGCTCACGCTCAGCGCACCATTGAGCGACGGCCCACACAGCCTGACGCTGAGCGCGGCGGATGCAGCAGGAAACACGACAACCAACACTACACCCTTCACGTTTACCGTTGATACCAGTACACCAGATGAGCCAATCATTCTGGAAGTCCGCGATGATGTGGGCCCGGAAGTCGGGGTTCTGAATGATGGTGACACTACCGACGACACTCGCCCAACGTTTTCAGGGAAAGCGGAAGCCAACGCGCAGGTTAACGTTTATGAAGGAGATACGCTGCTTGGCACAGCCAACGTCGATGCCAACGGAAACTGGACACTCACTCCTAACGCGGCGCTGGATGAAGGTAAGCACGACTTCACCTTCGTCACGGTGGACGCCGCCGGCAATATTGGGTCTGAAACTACCTTCACGCTTACCGTCGATACCCTTGCGCCCGAGGCACCGCTGATCGCTACCGTCAATGATGATGTGGGCGCAATCAAAGGCAATCTCACCAACAACCAGGTCACCGACGATACCCGTCCAACCCTTAGCGGAACCGGAGAAAATGGGGCGACTATCACGGTGTACAGCAATGGAATCGTACTGGGTACAACAACCGTCGTAGACGGTAAATGGTCATTCACACCGAATAGCGATCTGAATGATGGTGAAAATATCTTCACCGTAACCGCTACCGATGCTGCGGGTAACGTCAGCGCGGAATCGCCTTCCTTCACCATCACCGTGGATAATGATGCACCTATCAAACCGGTGATTGGCTCGGTCGTTGATGACGTGCCGGAATATACCGGCGCGCTGGCCTCAGGAAGCGTAACCAACGATACCCAACCCACCTTCAACGGTACAGGCATCGAAGGCGATACCATCACGCTCTATAACGGCACCACCGTGTTAGGTACCGCCGTCGTCGGGGAAGATGGAAAATGGAGTTTGACGCCGACTGCGCCTCTGGGGGAACAGACCTATACGCTTCGCATTACGGCGACCGATCCGGCAGGTAACGTCAGTGTGCCATCGGATAACTTTGTCATTACCGTGGATACCACACCGCCTGCGATACCACCCGCTTTCAGCGTTCAGGATAATGTCGGCGACGATCAGGGCGCGCTGCAAAGCGGCGACCGCACTGACGACAACACGCCAACGCTGAACGGCACAGCCGTGGGCGGTAGTATTGTGACGATACTGGTTGATGGTAAAGCGATTGGCACAACCACCGCGAACCCGCAGGGCGGCTGGAGCTTTACACCTTCTCCAGCCCTGACGGATGGCACTCATACCCTGACCGTTACGGCAACCGATCCGGCGGGCAACACTAGCCAACCGACACAGCCCTTTACCCTCACCGTGGATACCACTGGCCCGGACGCACCAGCTATCGTTACCATTGTTGACGATGTTGGCTCGATCACGACTGACCTGATAGACGGTTCCTATACTGATGACTCTCGCCCCACGTTCTCTGGCACTGCCGAGGCGAATGGCACCGTCATCATCTTTGCCAACGGGGTAGAAATTGGTCGAGCCAACGTCAATGACGAAGGTGGCTGGAGTTTTACCCCCGGTACTAACTCGCCGTTGTCCGATGGGGATAACGTACTGACCTTCCAGGCGCTGGACGACCTTGGTAACGCGGGTCCGCTTTCGGATGGCTTAACCCTGCACGTTGATACACAAGCCCCTGTTGCACCGGTCAATCTGGCGGTGGCTGATGATGGTCTCATCGTTACCGGACAGGCAGAGGCTAACAGCACGATTATCATCCGCGATGCCAACGGTGATGAAGTGGGTCGTGGCATCACCAATGGCCTGGGTTACTTCACCGTTGAGCTTAATGAAGTGCAGGCCGCAGACTCGATACTGTCTGTTTATGCGCAGGATCGCGCGGGGAATATCAGCGTTGGGGCAGATGTCACCGTCGCGCCTCCGACTGAGCCAGCCGTCCCGGTGATTATAGAAATTCTGGACGAAACGGGTCCGAATACCGGCCCACTAAACGACGGAGACAGCACCGATGATACGCAACCGGTCATCAGTGGTACGGCCGCTGATGGCGCTACCGTTTATGTATTGATTGACGGGGTGCGTTCTGAAGGTATCACAGTGGTCGATGGCCGCTGGACCTACACCCCACAAGAAGCACTAGGCGAAGGCGAACACACCATTTCAGCCATCGCGGAAATCAACGGCGAAACCAGCGCTGAATCCACTGAAATTACCATTACTGTGGATACCATTGCCCCTGACTCCGCCATCATTGTCAGCGTGACGGATGATGTCGGCGTAGTCACCGGGCCCATTATCAATAATGGCGGCACCGACGACACACAGCCCACTCTGCGCGGCACCGCTGCCGACAGCGCCCGTGTGGAAATCTTCAATGGAACCACGTCACTCGGCTTTGCGACGGTGAATGCTCAGGGTAACTGGACATTTACACCAACCACGCCGCTGGCCAACGGTATCTATAACTTCAACGTTGTGGCTATCGATGCTGCAGGTAACAGAGCGGATGCATCCAACACCTGGACCGTAACCATCGATAACGCCACGCCAACCGCCCCAACACTTACGGGCGTGGAAGACAACGTGGGTACCCTCGTTGGGCAAATAGACGAAGGTAGTAAAACCGATGACACTCAGCCAACGCTTAGCGGCACGACCTCGCCAGGCTCAACGGTCATTATCTATGACAACAATGTCGAAATTGGTCGCGTCACCACCAGCGATGGTAACTGGAGCTTTACTCCGACCACACCTCTGGGCGAAGGAAGCCATAGTCTGACGCTGACGACCACCAACAGCGCAGGGAACACCAGCCCGGCAAGCGAGCCGTTTGAATTCAGTGTCGATACCACGGCACCGTCGCGCCCGATACTCAACAGTGTTAACGACAACCAGGGGCCGGTCACTGGCGATCTGCTGAATAATCAGACGACCAACGATGCAACCCCAACGCTCAGCGGAACCGCCGAAGCCAACTCAACGCTGAAGATTTACGACAACGGTAATCTGGTGGCGACCATTACCGTGCCGGAAACAGGCAACTGGACATGGACACCCGCCACGCCACTGAGCAATGCATCGCATGCATTCACCATAAATACCACCGATGAGGCTGGTAACGTCAGTGCAACAACACCGGCATTTACGATTGTGGTTGATACGGTGGCTCCTAACACGCCATCGGCAATCACGGCGACGGATAATACACCGCCGAATACGGGTGCGATAACTGAGGGCCAGCAAACCAATGAAACACGTCCGGCCCTGAGCGGTACCGCTGAACCTAATGCCACCGTGCAAATTCTGGATAACGGTACTGTCATTGGCACCGTTAAGGCAGATGCTGGCGGTAGCTGGAACTTCACACCGAGCACCGCATTGCCACCAGGCGAACATCAACTGACCGTCACGGCCACTGATAGCGCGGGTAATGTTAGCCCGCCATCTCCGGCATTGAACTTTGTCGTCGACACCGTCGCGCCTGATGCGCCAGCCATCGTCAACGCCAGCGACAACGTCGGCAGCATTACCGATACGCTGACGAACGGAAAAACCACCGACGATACGACCCCTACGCTAAATGGCACCAGCGAAGCCTTTGCCTCTATTCGCATTCTTGATAACGGTGTGCAAATCGGTACCGCCACCGCGGATGTCAACGGCAACTGGAACTTCACGCCAGGCAGCGCATTGGGAACCGGCAGCCACGTGTTTACGGCCATTGCGACTGACAGGGCGGGTAATACAGGCAGCACATCGACATCGTTTACGTTGATTATTGATACCACCGCCCCAGGCGTACCGACGATCATCCAGGCCAGTGACAACGTCGGCACGGTGCAGGGAACATTGCTGTCAAACCAAACGACAGATGACACTACGCCAACGCTGAGCGGTACAGGTGAAGCAGGTGCCACCATCACCATTCGCGATAATGGCACTGTGATAGGAACTGCCATTGTTGGCGATAACAATACCTGGACCTTCACGCCCGAGGGCGCACTTGGTGCGGGTACGCATAACTTTACCGCAACGGCAACGGACAGTGCCGGGAACACCAGCTTACCATCAGGCAGTTTCGTGCTGACCGTCGATCTTACCCCGCCCGTTGCGCCAATTATCACTGGTGCGGCGGATGATATTGGGACCATTAAAGGGCCAATTGCGAACGGCCAGGTAACCGATGACACCCGTCCAACGCTCAGCGGGACGGGAGAAATTGGCGCAACTATTAACGTCTATGACAACAATGTACTGATTGGAACCACGACCGTAGGCAGCGGGGGAACCTGGAGCTTTACCCCAACGCAGGATCTCACTACCGGTTCGCATAATCTGACGGCGACAGCAACCGATCCTGCCGGTAACACTGGCCCGGCATCAGGCGCCTGGAATGTGGTTATCGATACAACTGCACCAAACGCACCGTTTATCACCACAGTGACCGATAACGCAGGAACTGTGACGGGCACGCTTGCAGCCGGTCAGCCTACCGATGACACCACCCCAACGCTGAACGGTACAGCTGAAGCGAACGCCACCGTGCGTATTTATGACAATGGCGTAGAAATTGGCAGCGTACAGGCGGATGGCGGCGGTAACTGGACCTATACACCGACGCTCACTGAAGGTACGCATACGCTTACCGCAAAAGCCGTGGATGCGGCGGGCAATACCAGTTCGTCCTCCACGGTGACGACGGTGACCGTGGACCTTACGCCCCCCGCCGCACCAACGGATTTAACCGTCAACGCCACGGGCAACGTGGTGACAGGCCGCGCCGAAGCAGGTAGTACCGTGACCATTTACAGTTCAACGGGGACCGTGCTGGGCACCGGTGTTGCTGATGGGCTGGGCAACTTTACGGCTAACCTTTCCCCAAGTCAGGCTAACGGAGAAGCGCTACAAGCCAGAGCAACCGACGTAGCCGGGAACCAGGGCATAGCAGCAGATTTCAACGCCCCATTCACCGGCTTGCCGGGCTCACCGGTTATTACCACGATTGTGGATAATGTGGGTCCTGTTTTAGGCAATGTTGGAAACAACCAGAGCACAAACGATAACCAGCCGGACATCAGCGGTACTGCTCAGGCACGTTCAACGGTCAACATCTATAACAACGGCGTGCTGCTGGCGACCGTTGTGGCGGATGACACCGGGGCGTGGAGCTATACACCGACGACAGTTTTAACCGAAGGTCTGCATGTTATTACCGCCACCGCCACAAATACCAACGGTACCAGTAGCCCATCCACCGCCATTAACATTACGGTAGACACTATCGCGCCGGACGCGCCGACTGCCACGATCAGCAGTGATGGCTACACCATTAGTGGCACAACGGAAGCCAACATTACGATCAGTGTGACGGTACCAGGTCAGGCCAACCCTGTCACGGTAACGACAGACGCCCAGGGTAACTGGTCTGTCGGGCTACCGACGCGTCTGGTTAGCGGTGAGCAGGTGACAGTGATTGCCACCGATGCGGCCGGAAACGTTTCATTGCCGGGGACAACTAACGCACCAACGCTGCCCATTGCGGCAAGCGACAACGTAGTGAACCTTGAGCTGGAAACATCTGCAACGGTTACCACAGAAGAGCATAGTGACTACGGCTTCCTGCTGGTCGGTGCGCTGGGCAATGTGGCTTCTGTGCTGGGTGATGATACTGCGCAAGTGACGTTTACCATCGATGCTGGTGGTAGCGGTGTTGCCGTCATTGAAGCGGCGGCAACAGGGGCAGTGCTCTCGTTGCTAAACACCCTTGAGATCGCCGTACAGAAATATGATACCAACCTTCAGGCGTGGGTCACGGTCATCGATACCTCGCTGCCGCAATTCGCTAACCTGTTAACTATCGGCGCTTCAGGCGTGCGCCTGAATCTCGACAACCTCACGGGCGGCGAGTATCGCGTACTGAGCTATAACACCAGCCTGTTGGCCGTTGGCTCTTACACAAGTCTTGATGTTTCTCTTGTCAAAACCAGCGCAGGCACTGTCGCTGCGGGTGCAATAGAAAATGGGAACGTTATTACCGATGCCGATCCGACGAACGGTAGCGATGTTGCGCCTTCGGGGACAAACGTCACGTCCATCACCAACGCCAATGGTACGACAACCGTTGTTGGGACTGGTGGCGCGGATATCGCGGGCAAGTACGGCACACTGCATATTAACCAGGACGGTAGCTACACCTATACGCTGACATCAACCAGTTCCAGTGTGATTGGTCGCTCGGAAAGCTTTACCTATACCATTACAACTGCCGGTCAGAACCCGCAATCTTCTTCGGCGAATCTGGTTATCACCCTCGGTTCAACCGTACCGACCAGTTCGGTTACCGCCGCCGATGACAGCGCCAGCCTGCAATTTGACACCTCGGTTGCCGCAGTCAACAACGGCCCGAGTTCCACCACCGGCTTTACGCTCGTGGGGCTGAATCTGGGGAATGTGATTGACGTCGGCCTGCTGAACAACATGCAGAACCCGATTCTCTATAACGTCGATGCGGGTACCACACGTACGCTCTCCCTGGGCGCCAGCGTCGGCGGCGTAGCGGTTGGCGCAGTCTTTGACCTGTATGTCTATCGCTACAACGCGGAAACCGGTAATTATGAGCAGTATCGCCATGTTCCGAGCTGGCTCCAGGCGGCTCTGCTGGGCGGCTCCACGGCGCAGGATCTGGTCATCACCCTGCCAGATGGTAAATATCTGTTCACGCTGAATGCGGTTTCCGGCCTGACCGTGGCAACCGGCTTTACGCTGAGCGTCAACGCCGACCACACCTACAGCGTGAAAAGCGCGGGCGCCAGCACCACGGGCGATGTGCTGGATAACGATGCCGGTGCGGCAAACGGTCATGTTACCGAAGTGAACGGCGTGGCGGTGGCGGCCAATGGCACCACGACCATTAACGGCCTGTACGGTACGCTAACCATCGATGCACAGGGGCATTACACCTACACCCTGAAATCCGGCCTTGGTGCCGACAGCATCAAAACGCCGGACAGCTTTGTTTATACGGTCACGGCGGCCAACGGCGACACCAGCAAAGCCTCGCTCAACGTACAGCCAACGGCGAAACCGGTCGATGCGGTGAATGACACCAGCAGTACAATGGCGTTGGCGACTAACCAGGTAACGGCAAACTACTCGGACACGACCGTCGGTTCAGCCACCATCGCGCAAGGTAGCAGAAGCGCGACGGGCAGCGGCACCTTTGATGTGGCAGAGGGCATGGCGCTGAAAGCGATCTCCGTAACCTTTAATACCTCCGCATCCGGGTTAGCCGGGGTTGGCGGGTTGAGTGTGGCGTGGTCGATTCTGGAAAACGGGCAAACTGTTTATACCGGAACTACGCTGCCTTCCGGCACGTTTGGCCTGCTGAATGGTTCTAAAACGCTGACCCTCAGCGGGTTTGAGCTGGATGCCGGTACCTATACCCTCGCCATCACCACCAATTTGACCAGTACCCAACTGGGCAACGTAAGCGTTACCCCCGTGGTGAACGCAACCTCGTACGATCTGGATAACTTCCTGATCAACAACAACGCGCACACGGTGACCGGCAACATCTACAACGGCCACGACTCCGCAGGCGCCGTCGATCAGATTGCTTCCGCACAAACCGTGCTGACGGTCAGCGGGAACAACAGCACGCAGACGCTCAACCCAACGCTCGACAGCAACGGTGCGGCGACAGTTCAGGGAACCTACGGCTCACTGCGCATCGCCATCGACGGTTCGTACACCTACACCCTGAAAGCGGGGCTGCATCCGGGCGACATCACCACCAAGGAGACCTTCACCTACACCCTGAACGATCAAAAAGGCCACTCGGACAGCGCGACATTAACCATCAACATGAACCCGCAGTTCACCAGTACGTCGCAGTCAGATGTGATCCACGGCTCGGCCTACGGAGACACTTTAATTTATGACCTGCTGAATAATGCCGATAACAGAGGAGGCAACGGGGCCGATCGCTGGGACAACTTCTCGCTCGCTCAGGGCGATAAAATTGATATCGGCGACCTGCTGGTCGGCTGGAATGGTCAGGAATCGTCGCTCGGTAACTACCTGAGCGTGACCACCAGCGGTAATAACACGGTTATCTCCATTGACCGTGATGGCACCGGTACCGCCCACAGTTCAGCCACCTTAATCACCCTGGAGAACGTGCAAACTACGCTGAATGAGCTGATCGAACAGAACCACATTGTGACCTGATAGTTAACAAAACCCCGGGCGCGAAGACGCCCGGGGTAATAACAAATACACCTGCGCTATTTTAAAAGGGATCGACAATGGGAAAGTTAACACCTATCGCATGGGGGCTGGCGAGCTGTCTCTGCTCAGCCGCCCTTCACGCCGAAGAGACGCCACGGTTTATCTCTTCGCAGACATTGCAGGAACAGCAGGAGCTACCGTCGTTATCCGGCAAAGTGGATCTGCCGCTCGACCCTGCCGCGCCGGGAACCTTAACACTGAACAACGCCGTCGATCGCGCGGTGAGCTGGCATCCGTCCATTCAGGAAGCCGTGGGCAAACTGCTCGCGCAGAATGAGCAGGTCGATGTCGCTAAATCAAAATACTATCCGCAGATCAGCGCAGGCATGAACAACGGCTACGCCAATAACTATGTCGACCACGGCTTCAGCCCGTCGCTGGTGGTGTCGCTTTCCCAGATGCTCTATGACTTTGGCAAAGTGGCAAGCCAGGTGCGCGCCGAAAGCGCGGGCGTCGCGCAGGAGCAGGCGAACGTGCTGGTCAGTATTGATAACGTGGGCTACAGCACCGCCGTCGCCATGGTGCAGGTGCAGACCTGGCAACAAATGGTGGACGTCGCCGAAGAGCAGCTCACCGCGCTGAACCACATCGGCGGGCTGATTCGCCAGCGCAGCGATGAAGGCGCGGCATCGCAGTCTGACGCGGTGCAAACGGACGCGCGTATTGAGTCCGCGCGCTCGCAGCTGATTCAGTATCAGGCGACGCGCGACAGCGCCGAGGCCACACTGATGAGCTGGCTCGGCTGGAATACCCTCAACGGCATCAGCAACGACTTCCCCGACAAACTGGCGCAAAGCTGCAATATCGCGCAACCGGACGACCGCCTGGTGCCGTCGGTGCTGGCGGCGTGGGCGCAGTCGAACGTCGCGCAGGCCAATGTCGATTACGCCAACGCGCAAATGACGCCGACCATCTCACTGGAACCGCAGGTTCAGCACTATCTGAACGACAAATATCCCAGCCATGAAGTGCTGGACCGCACGCAATATTCGGCATGGGTGAAAGTGGAAATGCCTATCTACCAGGGCGGCGCAATGACCGCCCGACGCAATGCCGCCAACTATGCGCTGAGCGCGGCGCAATCGACCATCCAGCGCGTGCGTCTGGAAGTGCGGCAAAAACTGCTGGAGTCACAAAGTCAGGTGATGAGCCTGGTGAACTCTCTGCAAGTGCAGCGCCGCCAGCAAGCGTACAGTGCGCGCACCCGCGAACTCTATCAACAGCAGTATCTGGAGCTGGGCTCGCGCCCGCTGCTGGACGTACTGAACGCCGAGCAAGAGGTGTATCAGGCGCGCTTTTCCGAGCTGCAAACGCTTAACCAGCTGCATCAGCTTGAGCTGAATTGTCTCTACAACACCGGACGCCTGCGCAACGCGTTCCGCCTGGAAAATCGCAGCATTCAGTCAGTGGAGATCCAGCCATGAACAATGCCGATACCGCCGACACCTTTTTAACCGAACAGACGCTGCAACGCTGGGCGCTGGCGATAAGCCATATCGCCAACCACTACCGCATCGCCTGCTCGCCGGGCACCATTCAGGCCAATGCCCCGTGGTTTCACGATAAAAGCCTGCTGCCCGCGCTGACCCAGCTCTCTCGTCAGGGCGGGCTGTCGTTTCGCCTGCTGGAAGCCAACACGCAAACCCTTAACAGCTGGCGTCTTCCGGTCGTCGCCGCGCTGAATAACGGCGAGCTGGTGATCGTCGAACGTTTCGATGGCGACAGCACCGTCGAGGTGCGCTTTGTCGATGACACCTCGCACATCAACCGCCTGTCGATGGACGAACTGCTCGGCAAAATCGACTATCTCGCCGCCCTGCGTCCGCTTTCCGCGATGCGCGATAGCCGGGTCGACAACTATATTTCCCGCTTCAGCCCCGACTGGCTGAAATCGCTGGTCTTGCAGGACATCCGTCCCTACGGCCCGGTGATGTTCGCCGCCTTTCTGGTGAACGTGCTGTCGCTCGGCGGCATTGTGTTCTCGATGCAGGTCTATGACCGGGTGATCCCTGCGCAGTCTTACCCGACGCTTTACGTGCTGGCATTCGGCGTGCTGCTGTCGGTGATTTTCGGCTTTCTGCTGCGCGTGGCGCGCGGACACATCATGGACGTGCTCGGTAAACGCGCCGACATGCGCGTCTCTGACCGCGTGTTCAGCCACGCGCTGCGCCTGCGCAACAGCGCGATCCCCCGTTCGACCGGCAGCTTTATTTCGCAGCTGCGCGAGCTGGAACAGATCCGCGAGATGATCACCTCCTCGACGATCTCGACGATCGTCGATCTCCCCTTCTTTTTCCTGTTCGTGATCGTACTGGCGATCATCTCGCCGCAGCTGGCGTGGATCGCGCCTGTCGCCGCCGTGATGATGGTGCTGCCCGGTATTCTGTTGCAGAAAAAGCTGGCGGTGCTCGCCAACCAGGCCGCGCATGAATCGACGCTGCGCAACGCGGTGCTGGTCGAGAGCGTTCAGGGGCTGGAAGATATCAAACTGATGCAGGCGGAGAACCGCTTCCTGCAACAGTGGAACAGCTATATTCGCATTACCGCCGAGTCGGGCCTGCGCACCCGCCAGATCTCCCAGGGGTTGATCAGCTGGGGGATCACCGTGCAAAGTCTGGTTTATAGCGCGGTGATCTTGTTCGGCGCGCCGATGGTTATCGAGGGCGAAATGACCACCGGTGCGGTGGTTGCCGCGTCGATGCTGGCTTCACGCATGATCGCCCCGATGGCGAACCTGTGCGGCGTGCTGGCGCGCTGGCAGCAGGTGAAAGCCGCCAAATCGGGCCTCGACAGCATTATGCAGCTACCCACTGAAACCCAGCGCGACGACAGCGTGGTGCATCGCGATATTTTCCACGGCCACTATCTTTTTGAAAACGCACAGTTTCGTTATCACAACGACGACCAGAACGTGCCGCTCAAAATTGGCCGCCTTGAGATTCAACAGGGCGAACGCATCGCCCTGCTCGGTCGCAACGGCGCGGGGAAATCAACCCTGCTTCAGGCAATGGCGGGCGGCGTGGAACTGATTAGCGGCGAAGCGCGGCTCGACTCCCTGAGCATCGCGCAGATTGATATGGCCGATTTGCGCCGCAACGTCGGCATGCTCAGCCAGAACGCGCGCCTGTTCTTCGGCACCCTGCGCGAGAACCTGATGCTTGGCGCGCCGCGCGCCAGCGATGACGACATCTTTGCCACCCTTGAAGTGTGCGGCGCGGCAGGCTTTGTGCGTCTGCTGGCGAAAGGTCTCGACCACCCGATTATGGAAGGCGGCGCAGGCCTGTCCGGCGGCCAGCGGCAATCGATTCTGCTGGCGCGTATGCTGCTGCGCTCGCCCAACATCGTCCTGCTCGATGAACCCACCGCCTCCCTCGACGACCACACCGAACGCGAATTCATCCAACGGCTGAACCAGTGGCTGGGCAACCGCACGCTGATTGTCGCCACTCACCGCGTCCCGGTGCTCGAACTGGTGGAGCGCGTGGTGGTGCTGAAAGATGGGCAAGTGGTGATGGATGCACCAAAAACGCAGGCGCTGGGCGGCAACCGTATTGGCACACCGGCAACCGGACGGGAGTGGAAAAATGAAAACCAATCAGCATGATGTGGTGATGGATGACCCGGACATCAGCCGCGAACGGGAGTTCTCCGGGGCCAGCCGCATTATTATTATCAGCACCGTGTTATTCGTGCTGCTCGGCATCTGGGCATGGTTTGGCACGCTCGATGAAGTCTCGACCGGCACCGGGAAAGTGGTGCCCAGCTCGCGCGAGCAGGTTTTACAGTCGCTCGACGGCGGCATTCTGGCAGAGCTTTCCGTGCGTGAAGGCGACAAAGTGCAGGCCGGGCAAATCGTCGCCCGCATGGACCCGACACGTTCAGAGTCCAACGTGGGTGAAAGCTCCGCACGCTATCGCGCATCGTTGGCCTCCAGCGTTCGCCTTTACGCCGAGGTAAACGACCAGCGTCTCGTCTTCCCCGACTCACTGAAAGCCTGGCCCGATCTGCTCGCCAGTGAAACCCGGCTCTACCGCTCGCGCCGAGCGCAACTGGCGGACTCCGAAGCAGAGATTAAAGACGCGATGGTCTCGGTTAACAAAGAGCTGGCCATCACCCAGCGGCTGGAAAAAAGCGGCGCGGCAAGCCACGTGGAAGTGCTGCGACTGCAGCGCCAGCGCAGCGACCTGAGCCTGAAACTCACCGATTTGCGCTCGCAGTATTATGTGCAGGCCCGAGAAGCACTCTCCAAAGCGAACGCCGAAGTCGATATGCTGCTGGCCATCATCAAAGGCCGCGAAGACTCCGTCACCCGTCTGACCATCCGCTCGCCGGTGCGCGGCATCGTAAAAAACATCCAGGTCACGACCCTGAACGGCGTCATCCCGCCCAACGGCGACCTGATGGAGATTGTCCCGGTCGATGACCGCCTGTTGATTGAAGCGCGCCTCTCGCCGCGCGACATCGCCTTTATCCACCCCGGCCAGCGCGCGCTGGTGAAAATCACCGCCTATGATTACGCCATCTACGGCGGGCTGGAAGGCGAAGTGGAGACCATCTCCCCGGACACCATCCAGGACAAAGCCAAGCCGGAAGTTTTCTACTACCGCGTATTCATCCGCACCCACCAGGATTATCTGGTGAACAAAGTCGGGCACCATTTCTCCATCGTGCCGGGGATGATCGCCACCGTGGACATCAAAACCGGCGAAAAAACCATCGTCGACTACCTGATCAAACCGTTTAACCGGGCGAAAGAGGCGCTGCGTGAGCGATAAATGAACGACTATCTGCCTGTTGGCAATGGATTTTTGCCCAAAATGCAGGCAGAGAGTATTTATGCAGGGGGGTGGCAGAGCGCATAGCAACTCTGTTATACTTGCTACAACACTATTGGGGCTGATTCTGGATTCGACGGGATTTGCGAAACCCAAGGTGCATGCCGAGGGGCGGTTTGCCTCGTAAAAAGCCGCAAAAAAATAGTCGCAAACGACGAAAACTACGCTTTAGCAGCTTAATAACCTGCTCTGAGCCCTCTCTCCCTAGCTTCCGCTCTTAAGACGGGGATCAAAGAGAGGTCAAACCCAAAAGAGATCGCGTGGAAGCCCTGCCTGGGGTTGAAGCGTTAAAACTAATCAGGCTAGTTCGTTAGTGGCGTGTCTGTCCGCAGCTGGCGTGCGAATGTAAAGACTGACTAAGCATGTAGTGCCGAGGATGTAGGAATTTCGGACGCGGGTTCAACTCCCGCCAGCTCCACCAAAATCTTTAGCGGCGATTCCAGAGTCGACCGCAGAAGTCGAAAGCCCGCAAGGCGTAAGTCTTGCGGGCTTTTTTGTTGGGTTTTTTATAGATATCTTTATTAATCAGCAACCTAAAAGTTAAGTTTCATCGCTACCCGGCGTGCTGGGTCGAAACCCTTTGCTATTTCATCCTCGCTTATTGCCCCCAAATGCGGCGGCCGCGCTTCTGCCTCCACAATCTCAAAACCTAACGTGGCGTAAAATCTGGCATTAAATGCTGCCATTTTGTCGGTGGTTAACGTGGCACCCGTCAGGCCGCGTTGCTGTCCATTACGGAGAATTGCATGCATGAGTTGTTTGCCGATCCCGCGGCGCTGCCAATTCGGATGAACATCCATTTCTGCGATATGTAGCCATTCGTCAGCGATTTGCCCCGCGATGAATCCGACGGGAACCGAGTCTGACGTACAGGCCGCAAGCAGTAGTCCGTTACGGCTGAAATCACTAAGTTCTTCAATGCTGCTGGCGCTGGCGGGGCCGGTCATCGCACCTGCGTGACGCAGCGTTTCAAAGGCGGCCAGCTCGATGGCGCGGAGAGTGGCAAAGTGCTCAGGGTGTGCGGGGGTGATGGTGACGTTTATGTTCGGGCTCTCCGTAAGGGCTGTGGGGCTGATTTTCTTGGGCTGAAGGTTGGGGAGAACGGTTCGGCTATAAGGTAGCATATGTTTGCGAAGTCTGTTGCTAATTGGGGGCGAGCTGTTGGGAAGATGATAGGGCTGCTTTGAGCGAGGAGCGGAAGTTCGTAATTTGATAAAAGCATTACTTAAATCGTGGCGTGTTTAGCAACAGGGAGCATGTCAGGTAACTGTCAGATCAGATCTAATACTTATTATTCAGCAACAGTAACGGACGTTATTGATGATAAGCCGGTATTACCAATTTTTAATATAGCTGATAAAAACATGTTCCCACGAATCGTAAGCAAGGCCAATTTAATTTCAGGAAGCCTGATTAACGACTGACACAACTTCGGCAGCACTGCTGCTAAAGTTGTGCAAGAAAGGATAAAAATCTAATCGGTGGTACTCGCTTGAAGCAATTTGTCCGCTATACGTTGCCAGAATATTGATACGTGGAAAGATTCGCAATGATGGATCAAAGTAGCTGACTTACATCTATCTTTATAATGATTACGGACCTGATGCTGACGATCCCTTATCTGAGCAGCAGGGTAGTTCTCTGAAACCCAAGCAATATCATTTCTCTGACTATTTCTTATAAATAATTCATAAATGGGTAGAAAAACCCTATCGAGCAAATCATGTCCATTTATAAAAAGCATCGCATTTTCTGCATTAATTCCTCGCTCACTGAGTTTTCCACGATGACTCTCAAAGCTTTCGTCATCATCTATGTATTGCGTGTGGTGACTAATGTATTGGCCAACTGACTCACTTAATCCCTCAAAAGCAGTCTCATTGAGACTGAGATCAGAGTTAAGTATATTCACTCCTGATGGTAGTTGAATGCTTTCGTTGAAAGCTCTTTCGTCAAATTGTTGCTGATCACGATTATGAAGCCATGAAAATACCAACATAGCTTCATAGATAATACTGGAGTATCTATTTAAAGCAGGGATGATATTGCTTTCGATATTATCATGAAAATGAATGCATCCTGTCAAATCCTCAATAGCTTCAGAGGTATGTAGGTAACTCTCCCTTGAATAAAAAAAGGTATGTAGCACAAAAGGACTGTTGTTTAGCACATCTGAATACTCATTGCGTTCTGGACACAAATAATCATAATCGCTATCTACACCAACTAATCGATCTTTATGAAGATGTTGATATTCTTTTTCAAGCTTTCGTTTTCCCTCAGATCCAGCTCCTGAAAAGGGTTTAACCGAATATCTTCCGGGGCATACTCCATTAACAATTCTCTCCCAAAATAGGCGATCTGAAGCATCTTCTATATAGATAACTCCCATAGGCTGTCCTGACTGGATTCCAGTATACCCTCTTAAAAAAGAACCAGTTCTTAAAATATCCGTGAAATCAGCCATGAGAAACACTCTTCATCACATCTTTCATCTCTATGTAAGCGTCCATGTGGCCATTCATTATGATGCCTGGGCTATGAGTTACAGCAATAATCTGTATTTTATTGTTAACATTTTTAATGGCATTAAGAATTTTCTCTTGCCAGTCGAGGTGAAGGGAAACCTCAGGTTCATCCATGAGTAAAAGTGTTTTCTTTCCTACGGTATTAGCAACTGTCGCCAATATATAGATAAGTTGGCGTTCTCCGGAAGAAAGCTGTCGAATCGTTATTTGTTTACCTAACACAGTTCTGAAATATAAATCATGATTATTAAATACTGCAATTTTACCCGAGTCGCTAAAAAGCGCATTAATATTATTTAAGAGTGTGTTAAGTAATTTTTCATTTCCATTTTTTATCAACGACCTTATTTCTTCATGTATAGCAAGATCTATAAGGTTAAGTTCAACACCATTACCAAGATCCTTCCTTGAACTCGAGTTTGCAGAAATATTAACCGTTGACAAGTATCTCACATTAACTGTTTTTATTAACTCTTCAGTATGCCATTTATTTGAAAACATCTGCTTCTTGTTCTTCTGCAAGATTTCACTATAGCCATTTTTAAGCATATTAACAAATGACTCTGAATTTAATGCGTTTTCTATTAATTTTTTAGCAAAGTTTTCTTTTTCTTTTTCGCTTAACTGTGAATTTAATCCTTTAACTTCTTCGAAAATTGAATCAATCCCGTCTTTATCATACATAAGATGATGATAGAGTCCTTTACTAGCTGAGGCTATTCCCATTTCATCACTTATCTTTCCAAAAGAAATGATATTCCCATCTTCGTAAAAAACCTCAATGCTCTCGCAGATTTCACTGTAATTTAACTCGTGTTTCCCTGTAGTAAATCCCTGCAAAATTTTGAGGATTGTTGATTTGCCTAGTCCATTTTTCCCCACAATTACAGTCAGATCATTGAAAGTAATGTTGACATCATGCTGTCCAAAAAGACCTTCGATTTTTAGTGCGCTGATGATACGTGTATTTTTCATAATCCTACCCCGTTTTGCTTTCAAACATTGTACCCGACTATCTTGCTCTAAGAAGTGTTGATTTAATGTTTGCCAACAATTTGCTACCGTTTATGAGAGACCTCGTTTCCGGTTTCTATTTTTTCAGGAAGAGCCGCCTCACCGTGGGTGGTTTGTCGCAGAACACACCATATGTACCCTCCCGCCACCAGTCACTACATCATCCAGGGCAAAAGGATCATTTTACGGTCACCCAGCCAGACTTTCTCATTCTTTTTTTGGGTATAATTCCAGAAAGTGGAAATTCAGCGTGGGCCGCTTTGCTGGTTTTTTCCGCAGCAATAGGACAGTGGATCTGTAAATTACATCCGCTCCTGGCACAAACCCGCCCTACCCCCACCAATACCCCATCCCATAAACCACGCCCACCAGCACCGCTACATTCACCACCACGCTCCCTAAAAACCACCGTTTAAACGGCTGTTTCTGCGTTTTATGCCTGAACAACTGCTGAGCGGCTAACCCGCCAGGCCATCCACCCACAAGGCCAAAGGCCAGCAATGTCTTTTCCGGTACGCGCTGCCAGCTTCGTCGTGCAGCAAATTTATCCGCGCCATAGATGAAAAAGGTCAAAACATTGACCATCAAAAACCACGCCCAAACGGGATGCAAAAACCAGAAGCTGGCAATGAATGATGCGGCTAGCAAGCCATAACAAATTTTATTGATCATCACGTATTAATTACTCAGAGCCATAACTTTTTTGATAACAGTAGCCGGATCAATCGAAAGCAATTTTGCTAAATGGATGAACTCAACCACGTCCAGCCTGCGCTCTCCATTCTCAACCTTCGCAATAAAAGACTGAGGCTTGCCTAAAGCTTTTGCGAGAGTCGTCTGTGTTAATCCTTGCTCAAGGCGTGCATTGCGCAACGCGCTTATAACAAACTGATATTCTTGAGAATAAATGGATGACATTTTTCTTTCTCGATTTTTATCCCAAAATCGAATATCAGCGATTTACTCTTTTATCCCAAAACGGGATAATTCATATTTTCAAAGTATCAAGGATGAATATATGCCCCCAAAAAACTGGCACCCCGCCGACATCATCGCCGCACTGCGCAAGCGCGGTACCACTCTGGCGCGCGTATCCCGCGAAGCCGGGCTGGCGTCCTCTACGCTAGCCAATACGCTGAATCGACCATGGCCAAAAGGCGAGTGGCTCATTGCTAACGCGCTTAATCTGCATCCTTCGGTGATTTGGCCTACACGCTATCAAAACTGTCACGATACGCGCCTGCCCAGAGAAACGATCGCCCCTGAAAAATAGCGTCTGGCGTTGGGGCCTGGAATATTATTCCGTCCAGGCGCCCAGCCAGCTCAATCAGGCAGTCGACAAAAGAGATTATTTTATTGATTTGTTAAATACATAACTCAGCAAATCCGGGATCTGCGCCAGCGCGCTGTTTTCCGCCTGCTCACGTCCGGGATGGGTTTTATCGACGCCCTCGGCAGGAAGAACATGTACGTCCTCGATACCCATCAATTTTAAAGTAGAGATCAAATAACTTTCCTGATGATCCATCGCCCGATGCTCCTCAGAGGAATACACACCACCGCGCGTCGAGACAATAAACGTCGGCTTGTCCTTCACCAAACCCTGTGCCCCTTCTGGCGTAAAACGGAACGTCATTCGCGCCTGGCAAACCTGATCGATCCAGGTTTTCAGTGCCGATGAAACGCTGTGATTGATCATCGGCGCGCCAATCACCAGCACATCACATTCATTCAGCTCACGAATCGCGTCATAAATATCGCTGACTTCTTTACGCGTCCGATCGTCTGGCGCGTCGAGGATTCCGGTCAGCGCCAGAAACGTCTCTTCACGCAGGTGAGGCGGCGGCGTCCGCCCGAGATCGCGATGGGTTACACTCGCGTCCGGATAACGCAGACAAATCGCGTCGGTAAGGGCCTGGCTCAGTTTGCGCGAGCTTGAGGCGCTCAACATCGGGCTACTGTCGATATGCAGAACTTTCATCATTTTTATCTCATTAACGGGAATACGTTAATGTTAACCGTTGCATTAATGATGATTAAATAGACAATAATGAACATCACTGTTGTATAAGAAGAACAATCATGATCGACTGGAATGATTTTTATTACTTCTCACTTATCGCCGAGGAAGGCAGCTATACCCAGGCCGCTGTACGGGCCGGAATTTCTAAGTCAATGCTTAGCCGCCGGATGTCTGCGCTGGAGGAGCGTCTTGGCGTGCGGTTGATTCAACGCACGACCCGGCGGCTGTCGCTCACGCCAGCCGGGGAACAATTTGCCGCAGAGTGCCGAACGCTGGTGAACCAGGGGAAACAGGCTCAGGCAACGGTCATGGCGGAGCAGGTGCAGCCACAAGGTTTGCTCAGAATCAGCGCACCGGTGTTTATTGCAGAAAGCTGGCTTGGGGAGTTTGTCAGCGATTTTATTCTGCGCTGGCCACTGGCAAACGTGCAGTTGCTGGCCGTCAATCGCCCCGTGGATATGATTTCTGAAGGTATTGATATTTCTATAGTGGTTACCACCACCGCGCTTAACGATTCCACGTTTCATGCGCGAAAATTGCAAACACAACGCGATATTCTGGTGACCAGCCCGGCGTGGCTTGCGCAGAACGCCAAGCCGGAAACGGTACGTGATCTCGCTCAGATACCGGCGTTAGTTCGTCTCAGCGGAAACAGCATCCCACGCTGGCATCTGGTTTGCGGGCAGGAGGCGTTCGAATTTGAACCTAAGCCTCGCCTGCAAAGCAACAATTTGCGCGTATTACTGAAAGCGGTTCTGGGCGGGAATGGCGTGGCACTGATGCCCGCCTTCGCCTGCCAGAAAGAGCTTGAAGCAGGCAGCCTTCAGCCATTGTTTCCTGACTGGAGCACACCGCCAAGAGATCTTATGGCGCTCTATCCGGCGCGCAAAGGGATGCCTGCCATCACGCGTATTTTCATTGATGAACTGGCCGACTGGCTTGCGTCGTATCCCCCTCAATAACGACGGAAAAACACAGCCAGATGAAAGGTATCTGTACAATGATTTAGCAGCGATCTTTCACTGCTAAAATCACTCAATGCAGAACATCCTGATCCAAATACAGTTTTTTCCTAATGCATCTCCCGGTTCGCTCTGCCATGCTGAATACAGCTCATACAGCCATAACGATAGATGAGGATATTATGAAAAAAACAATGATCGCATTATCTGCCCTGCTGCTGGCTTCTCCTGTTTTTGCCGCAACCACCCACGCAACCGACGATACCGTTGCCGCGGCGCATGAGAATGCGAATACCGCCAAAGAAAAGCTGCATCAGTCGCAGCATGAAGGCGAAGAGCTGAAGCTGAAATCTAAACATGCTGCTGAAGGTAAAGCAGAAAGCACCGGGAGCAAAGTGAGCGAAGGCTCGCAGAAAGCCTGGAATAAAACCAAAGAAGGTACTGAAAAAGGCTGGAACGCCACCAAAGAAGGTACCGAGAAAGGTTGGAATAAAACCAAAGAAGGTGCTGAGTCGCTGAAAAATAAAGTGACTGAGTAATTTCTCAGAGTGATAAAAAGGCCGCGAAGCGGCCTTTTTGCTTTGGTGCCCATGCCGGATGCGCTTCGCTTATCCGGCACAGGGCTGGCTAACAACTCAGTTATACACCAGCGCAAACGTCACAATACTGTTCGCTTCCCCTGCCGTTACGCTGCCTTCCGTCTGAACATACTGCGCCGAAAAATTCACGTTCTCCGCATTACCCGCACTTGCCGCCGTCACATGCTTCAGAATGGGCAGGTTAGACGCTTCATTAATTTTTACCGAGGTGCCCGCTGAAGGCGCAGAGGCATCATTGTTGCCATAAGTTAGCTTAACACCAACGCCCGTTGCCGCATCGCCGCTTTTCGTCAGCGCCAGGGTATCCGGGGAATCGCTGGCGGCAAGAATACCGAAAAAGCCCACTCTGACGTCGCTCGGCGCCGTGCAATAAACCGGAATATCAAACGAACGGGCGGAGCCTGCCGTCAGCCCTTTGCCCTTAAATTCGGCGCGATTGACGGACCCCAGGTTCACCTGAATGCTGGAGGTGCTGACCTGACAGCTGCCGCTGGCGCCGATATCAACGTTAAGCGCTGCCAGGTCAATCGATACCGGGCTGCTTTTCACGCTGGTCGCGCCATCGGTGCGATCCTCAATATAGAGTTCCCCAAAATGCGGCTGCGATTCCACGTTGGTGTGGTTGCCGCCGCTCATCGTCACCTCACCGGTTTTATAGAAAGTGATATACATTTTGACGATGGGTTCACGTTCACTGAGCAGGTCCGGCAGTTCATCGCTGTCGCATACCGTCACCGACTCACCGCCTGCCGGAGCCGTGCTGTCGCCGATATAGCGAATCGGCCCACCGTTGCACTGAAATCCTGCCGAGTAGCTCACGCCATCCAGCTTTGAGGCAAACACGTGATGCCCGTTGATCACTGTCCCGGAACCGGTAGTCTCTTTTTGTTGATAAACAATACGTTTCCAGTTCGCCAGCGGTGCCTGTAAATCACAGGAAAAGTGGATCCCATTGCCGTTATCCGCCATTTGATTGGACATCTGCGTGTTCACGGGCAGTGTCGGTAAATAGGTCAGGTTCTGCGTATTCAGCGTCATCTGCCCGACGCTTGCCATGCAGGTTTCCGCATGCGAAGCGTGGCTATAAAAACCCGCAATCAGCAGGAAAAAGAAAAACAGCGCGCCGTCACGATGTCGCATATCGCTCTCTCTTATAAGCAAAGGCCAGTGACTGTTTTCACCGGATTTTGCTGTGGGTTACTGGAAATATGGAAATGCAGCGTGCAGTGGTGCGAGATGTTATCGGTTTCCCATTGCGCCTCCAGCGTGCCCTCTTCGGGCACGCCGCTCAGATACACTTGCCCCTGTTCGGCGACAATACCGCTGGCAGGCGTCGCGTCGTCATCGCTGGTTTTGCGTACCTGCGCGCTGGCACCGAAAGGCAGTGGCCCGTGGCTATCATGGAGGGTAAACAGAACGCGGTTACCGATGTGCGTTTGATAATTTGCCATCACTACTGCACCACCGCCGGGGATCACCGTCTGGCCCTGAAGATCGACGTCGGTATCATCTTTTAGCGACTCGGTATCGAGGGTAATGTAGTTTTTGCGATACGCCGTTAAGGTCGGCACCACCGCATAGCCGCGCCAGTCCGTATGCACGTTCGTCCCATTCTGGATGGCCACGTCCGAGGCTCCCGGCGCGCGAACAATCGCAAAGCTATCACCCGTACTCTGCCCAAGCGTGATCCCGTGAGGATGGGCAACAATCGAGCCCGATGCGCCCCAGGTCAGCTGGTTACTCTGCTTATCGTGGCGATAACCAAGCTGAGTGCTGCCGTACCCCCCACGGTAATCAAGCGCAACGCTGCTGTTCGCGCCCTGGCCGTTATTGCCGTAGCCCTGCTGGACGGTGTAGTAGAGATTTTTATTTTCCGGCACCGAGCCATACAACGAAACCTGCTGCGAGGTATAACCGTTGTTATCTGAGGTGGTGTTATAGCTCACCGAGCTGTTTGGTAACCACTGGCCGAGCGGGATGGTGACGTTAAATGACAATGAACGGTCAGATTTATTCTGCGCGGAAGATTTGGTGTAGTAGTAACCCACGCCCCACGACACGCCCTGCCAGGTGTTATAAAACCCGAAATGCACCGTCTCATCGTGACGCCCGGTGCGCCAGTATCGCTGCGAATAGGCGGATGCTGTCAGGCTGGTGCTGCCGCCAAGGGGCTGCGAAATCGAAATCTCTTCACGACTACGCTTGTTGTCCACCAGACCGTTTTCACTCTCCAGCGCATTGGCTTCGCTGAAATCATAAAACCCGCTGGATGAGTAGCGATAGCTGGCAAGGTTAAAAGTTGTACCGGTCAGATTCACATCTTTCTGGTACTGCACGCGAACAGAGTGACCTGAATAGCGCTTACCGGAAGGCGTGCGCGTATTGGCCCACGCGACATCCGCCCCCAGCGAGCCAAAATAGCCAAACCCGTGCCCCACACCGCCCGCCCAGGATTGATAATCCTGCGCCAGTTGGCTGCCGCCGTAGAGCGTAAAACTCGCCGGTAACCCGTAAAACAGCGTCGACTGAATAAACTGCGGGGAACGATTACCGTCCAGGCCTGAATGATAGTGGCCTGCGCTGACGCTGTATTTCAGCCGCCCCTCGCGCAGCATAAAGGGGATCGCGGAATAGGGCTGGGTAAACTTACGCTCGGAACCGTCGCTCTCTTTTACCGTGACCTCAAGATCGCCGCTTTGCGCAGTCGGATAGAGATCTTTCAGGGCAAACGCCCCTGGCGCGACATAGGTTTCATAAATCACATAACCATGCTGCGAGACGGTGACTTTGGCGTTGCTGTGGGCCATCCCGCGGATCACCGGCGCAAAGCCGCGCATGCTGTCCGGCAGCATTTCGTCATCAGAGGAGAGCTGCGCCCCACGAAACTGCACGCTATCGAAAACGTCGCCGGAGGTATAGGTATCCCCCACGCGCAGCAGACTTTTTAAAGACTTCACGTCCCGCTGCAAATAGGTGCTTTGTGAGCGCCAGTGGCTGGTTTTGTCGTACTGCATCGACGAAACGTTGCGCAGCCGCCACGCGCCAAGGTTCATGCCGCTGCGTAAGCTTAAATAGTTTGAGTTATGCTCGCCGTCGCGATATCGCGATTGCGCACCGGTCAGATTGTAATTTACAAAGGCGGCCGGTACGCCATCATCCCAGCGTGCCGGGTCAACGTAGCCACGGCTTTGCAGGTTCATGGCCGCCTGCGGGATACTGAGATTCAGCCGCTGTTCGCTAAAATCGAAAGTACTGCTGGCATCAGGAATATAGCGGCTAATCTGAGCAAATGTCTCGCCATCATGCAGCTGATTAAAAGCAGAAAAAGCGCTGACGTTGACGCCAAATTCCGCCAATTGCGCCGCCGTCAGCAGGGGTTGCAGAGTGCCATTGTCCTCGACAAAAGTCACATTCCCCTGCCCGACCTGCTGGTTGTTCACCCAGATAGCCACCGGGTACGTACCGGGTTGCTGGCCGCCATTCTTTTCAAAATAGTGGAGATCGGCGGTTTTCTGCTGCGGATCGGTCACCTCCAGCGCAGCCGGGTCGAAATAGTCGTCGGCCAGCGCCAGACGGTGATGACACAGCAGAAACAGTGCGGTTGGCACCGTTGCCAGCAGCAGTACCGCGCCCGTCGGCTTATGCGAATGGCTGCGTGGGAACTGGCGCATTACTGCTGCGCAACGTCAGTGATGCCGCCGAAATCATTAATTGCACGCCATTTCACCGTCCCCGAACCGCTAATCGGCCACGTTAACGAGGACATTGGCGCAACCATTCCTGGCTCATCAACCTCTTTTCCCGCAACGGAAACAGAAAATAATGAGACAAAATAGGGCGTTGGGTTATTTACCACTAACTGATTACCCGTCGCGTGAAATTGCAGCTGCTGCCATGCTTTACCCGGGTCGCCCGCCAAATTGTCAGGGCGATAAAAAATCTTAAATTTAGATTTAATATTTACCTGTAATTTATTCACATCCCCTTTTTGGGAAGGTGAAATAGTCTTCACATTCAACCAGAATACGGACTCCCGATCATGCGGCAACTCCATACCGGTAAAGCTGATGCGCAGCATATTTCTTTTTTCAGGATCAAGGCGGAACAGCGGCGGCGTAACAATAAAGGGCACCGGGCGTTTGTCATTTTCGTTAAAATTCTCAGCCCAGGATTGCACCAGATACGGTGTATGGGTATCAGCATTAGTCACCGAAATAGAAGCCTCACGCTTCCCTTCCTCATATATTACGCGGGTTCCCCCCACGACCACGCCCGCCTTAGCAGCAGTAACCAATAAGAATGAAAGAGCAACGCCTGCGATAATACGTTTCATAAATAGCAATCATTTGTCAGGGGAAACGAGAAAAGGATTAATGAGCAGGAGAAATCCCCTGCTCAGATTCGACTTAGTTGTAAACCATTTCGAAGTTGGTCACACCGTCAGCGTTACCTGCCGTGACTTTATCAGCGGTGGCGCGATAGTCAGCGTAGAACAACAGATCGGCGGTACCCGCCTCACCGTCACTGCCCGCATCAATCGGGTACTCTTTGGAAATCGTACCCAGTTTAACCTGCGTGGTTTCATCCGCTTCAATCAGCTTAATGCCGACGCCAGTGGCATCACCGTCAATCGCCAGCAGATCGGCTTCATTGGCATCATGCGTACCGTCAAACAACACAGCAACTTTGCTCACTGAAGACGGGCAATCTTTCACATTGATATGGAAAGGTGTTTTGGTGGTTTCCGTACCGGTTGCTTTAAAGTAGCTGCTTGCCCACTTGCCCAAATCGACCACCTGATTGGTACTATTGGTATCGATATCGCACGCGGCGTCAGTAATTTCCCCGGTAAATTTCACCTGGCCGCCAGCACCCTGAGCACCATCCGCAGCGGGCACGGTGGTGGTCATGTCGTTGGCAATAGCGGAAAGCGTGGTGCCTGATGCCAGAGCCGCGATAACGACGGCCATAATACGGAACTGCGATTTCATTTTATTTCTCTCTTCTTTGACGGCTATCCAATGCGGTATACGCGAGGCAATAAAATGCCAAACGGTACCGCCAGTTCTTCCGTGTTGAAGTTAATCGTCGTTCCATCGGTAGGATATTGTGCACAGTCTTTATCTCAGTTTTATCAACCGAACAATATCGACTTTATTGAGTGTCAGACCCGATGAACATATTAGGTCTGCGAATAAATGATATCGGCAGTAGCACGAATTGCAACAACAAATTATGTGGTCTATGCGTTGCGGAATTTAAACATTTCCAGGTTAATCGTTAAATACGAATGATATGTTTAATTGCGGCTATCAGAGAATGACTTATGAATTACACTATGAATCATTAAAATTAACACAACTGTCAATAAGCACTGACAATTAACATAAAATTGATCTTTAGAGTGAATAATATTCATCCACAAGCTTTCAATATTTACATTAAGTAAGAACATTCCTATTAAAAATATTAACCATAGCTATAACGTGGATAAACCATGATCTTACTAAGAGTTCAAATTCAAATCATGATTATTTTACTCTTTTTATTAATCATGAATGCCGAATAGTGCACAGTTCTCATACTCGTTATTTACCTGTATATACATTAAGATAGGAACAACCCTGCATAAGGTACCAGGATAATGACAACAGAGATGATTTCCCCCCAGCAGGCGCTGACGCAACTTCATGAAGGCGCAAAGCTGGTTGATATCCGCGATGCGGATGAATTTGCCCGCGAACATATTGCCCAGGCTCAACCGTTCCCGTTAAGCGCCATTGAGCAGGGTTCGACGCTGCCTGTGAACGCCGATGACGTCGTTATTTTCCATTGCCAGTCCGGAAACCGCACCCGCAACAATCTCACCCGCCTGGTTGCCGCCGCTGCGCCTGCTAAGGTAATGGTGCTGGAAGGTGGCATTCAGGCATGGAAAGCCGCCGGGCTGGAAACAATCGAAGATAAAAAGCAGCCATTACCGCTTATGCGGCAGGTGCAAATTGCGGCCGGTGGATTAATTCTTCTGGGCTGCGTGTTGGGTTACACGGTTTCAGAGGCATTCTTCCTGCTGAGCGCCTTTGTCGGTGCTGGCCTCACCTTCGCGGGTATCAGCGGATTTTGTGGCATGGCCAGACTGTTGGCCGTCATGCCGTGGAATCGTCGTTAAGGATAACGACACTCTGCATTTACTATTTCGTTACACCAGCTTAATCTTAGGTAACGTTAACAAATAGAGCAGGAGTATCGCGATGTATTCAGTTGGTGATTTTGTACAACCGAAAATGGGTGGGCCAAAACTCAAAGTTCTGGAAACGCACAACGATCATATTGTAGCGGTACAGGCAAGCAATGAGCAGGGAGAGAAATATACCCTGAAGCTGGAAGACGTTACGCCATATACCGAAGAAGGTGATTTTGGCGTTTGCTAAAAATTGTGCGGTGAGATGGTTCTCACCGCTTTTCCCGGCCACTAGATCAGAAAATCATCCAGTGATTTACCGTTAGCCAGCCCCTGCGCGATAGGTTTTGGCGTACGGCCCTGGCCGGTCCAGGTTTTTACTTCACCGTTGAAATCGGTAAAACGATATTTTGCCGGACGCGATGCGCGTTTTTTCGGCGCGCCAGCAATCGCCGCTTTCATATCCGCCAGCTCTTCCGGCGAAATACCATCAGCCTGCATTAACTCCAGCCAGGTATTAATTTTTTCTTGCTGCTCAGCGCGTTGCTGCATCGCTAACTGCTCTTCATTTCTCTTTTCTTCAGTGACGATCCTGACTTTTTCCAGCATTTCTTCAAGAACGTCAATGGAGAAATCTCGCGCCATTGCACGCAAAGAACGGATGTTATTCAATTTTTGTAACATAACAGACATAGGGCTATAAAATTCCTTATTCAAAAAAAAAAATACATTACTACAGCTGCTAATTATATTGTATTTAAGAATATATTGCCACCGCCGAAATATTACTGAATATATCCTCACTCTGTTTCGAAATTATATTTAAATATAGCCAGCAAATACTAAATTAATATTCCCGGAAGCGATGCGCATTTGCCGCATATCGCAACGTCTTGTTAACAAAACAACAAAATGAATAATCACCCACGTTAAGTGCATAATTACAAATTAATGACATCAGAACTAACTGCTGCAAAACTCCGTTAACTGGCATAAAAAACACCAAAAATGACAAAGATCACACTTATAAACCGTATCCCACGCTTGCTGGCCTCAGTAGCGCATCTCAGTTATCTGCAACACGGTGCGCGCATAAGCATAAACTATTGATTTTTAAATAATAAAAATGATACATAACTAAAAATAATGCCAACAGTTAAAATCATCCGCTAACAGAGTATTTTATTGACAAAAAGCGTCTAAATAAAAATATTTCACTAGTTGTTAGTTTTAACCCAGCCAGATAATCTATACATATCAACAAAGGCAACCCAAAACGCCTTTAGACACCCCTTTAATGACGGTTTTCGTTACTTTTCGAGGAGCATACCGATGTTCTCTGCGCAGTCACGCCTGCGTCACGCAGCAGCAGACACTTTCGCCATGGTGGTCTACTGTTCCGTCGTGAACATGATGATTGAAATTTTTCTCTCCGGAATGACCTTTGAGCAGTCGCTTTCTTCTCGTCTGTTAGCGGTGCCGGTAAACATTATTATTGCATGGCCGTATGGTATTTATCGCGATGCCATTATGCGCCAGGCACGTCGCATTAGCCCGGCAGGCTGGGTGAAAAACCTCGCTGATACGCTGGCGTATGTTACGTTTCAGTCGCCGGTATATGTGATTATCCTGCTGACTATCGGCGCAGACTGGCATCAGATTGCCGCCGCCGTAAGCTCGAATATCGTGGTTTCAATGGTGATGGGTGCGGTGTACGGCTATTTTCTCGATTTCTGCCGCCGTCTTTTTCGTGTCAGCCAGTACAGTCAGGCAAAGGCATAATGCACAGCGACTGGCCAATGCCAGTCGCTCGCTTAGTGAAATTCGCCAAATAAACCGTTCAGGTAACGCTCCAGCGCAATGCGCGAACTGAAGCCATGAGGAATTCCATAGTGTTGCTGTTCATTTCCGCCTAAATAGAGGGGGAATTGCTGATAGTGATCGCAGGTTTTCATATCAGAAGCGGGTTCGGCCAACGAATTGCTTCGCTCTTTTAACGCCGGATGGATAATCAACGCCGTGCGTCCCATCCGCGCTTCACGATTCACATAAACATAATTCTCCCCACGGCGATAGCCATAGGCTTTTTGGGTTACCACATCCACAGTGAAGCCCACTTTTTCAAGAACGCGCGCCACCTCATCAGGTCGTAAATACATTATTTTTTCCTCGTCATCTTTTACTGCACCGCCACCTTACAGTAATCAGCATTAACCCCGCCTTCAGAAAAATCCACAAACGCGTCGATTCGCTGTGATTCGCCCCAAAGGATAAAAATTTTGCCTACACTTAATTTCGTCCCCACTTAAAAAGGAGAAGCACATGCCTAATCGATTTGGCCGCAATGACGTAGTTGATGAGACGCAGGATATTCAGGATCAAGTCAATCAGTTAGCCGACAGTCTTGAGGATGTACTGAAAAGCTGGGGTAGCGATGCAAAAGGCGAAGCTGACGCCGCACGTCGTAAAGCACAGGCGCTGTTGAAAGAGTCCCGCGCCAGACTGCATGGCCGCAGCCGTTCGCAGCAGGCCGCCTGCGATTATCTGAACTGCGCCAGCACCTATGTGCGTGATAAACCCTGGCAGAGCTTAGGCGCGGTTGCCGCCGTTGGGATATTTGTTGGCGCATTATTAAGTTTGCGTCGATAATTGAAGTGAAACAGTGAAGATAATAAATGCGCCGTATCAGGAAAATTGAGATCAGTTTCTGAACGGCTACGCGTCTGCACCCCGGCTTTTACGCCGGGGTTTTTAATTTAAGGCCTGCTTTAACGCTAACACCTGCTCCCTTGCCATCGCCTGCGACGTAATATTGGTAAAGCTCATGATGAGCCCTGGCGCACCGCTTCCGCGAATCCGCCAGTCATTCACCGCCTGCACGGCCAGCCCGGCATCACGCGCGCGCCGCGCCTGTAACCTATCGTCACCGGAAATATTGACCACCAGTTGAATGCCCCCTTGCTGCGCCACCACGTCAAAACCGTGCGCCTGTAAGGCCTCCTCCAGCCAGCGCCGCCGCTCGGCGTAATGCACGCGCATCTTCTTCAGATGCCGCCAGAAGTGGCCTTCATGGATAAAATCACCCAACGTTTGCTGCCACAGCAGCGGCACCGGGCAGGCAATTTTTTGTACGTGGCGGCGAAACTGCGCCACCAGCGGCACAGGCACCACCAGCCAGGCGGTGCGCAGCGCCGGAAACATCGCTTTGCTGAAGGTACCGGCGTAAATGACGCGTTGCGGCGCATCCAGGCTTTTAAGCGGCGGTAGCGGTTTACCCTGATAACGAAACTCACTGTCGTAATCATCTTCAATGATCCACGCCTGCTGACGCGTTGCCCAGTCCAGCAGTTGTCGGCGACGCGGCAGAGAGAGCGCCACGCCAAGCGGGCTTTGATGTGCCGGGGTGAGCAGCGCAAAACGGGCGTCTGGCACGTTAGCAAGCGCCCACTCCACATTCATCCCTTCTCCATCTACCGGAACCGGCAACAGGTTTACCCGCTCCTGCGCAATCACCGGGCGGATTAACGGAAAACCGGGATCTTCCACCCACATACCCTGACCATCCAGCGCTCGCAGAATCAGGCTCATCGACGCCGCATAGCCCGACGTAATAAAAACCTGTTCCGGCTGGCACTCAATGCTGCGCGACAACCGCAGATACTCGACAATCGCCTGACGTAGCGCCATCTCGCCACACACATCGCCCAGCGCCAGGTCAAAACGCGTCTGAGTACGCAACCGCCGTCCCATCACTTTTGCCCACAATGCACGCGGGAAGAGATCCAGCGCAGGCAGCCCAAGCTGAAAAGGTTGCGGATGCGGTTCCTCGCCGCAAAACCAGGTTGGCTCTGCCACCGCCGGTTTGAGCGTGAGATGTTCACTGACAAACGTCCCGGCCTGGCCGCGCCGTTCAAGCCAGCCCTGCGCCACCAATTCACCGTATGCATTTTCCACCGTCACGCGCGACACGCCCAGCTCCTGGGCATATACCCGGCTGGACGGCAGTCGCCTGCCGGCCGTGAGCTTGCCTTCCTCAATCGCGGTTTTCAGCTGCCTGGCAATCTGCCGATAGCGTGGGCCATCACTTTGCATCATGGTCTGCTTTTTTACTCATAATATGGCTATCTGATGCAGACCATTATAGTGCTACTTTTACGCATATCGATAACGAGGAGAAACAATATGACCCTGCTGCGCCAACCCTATAATGAATTAAGCCCGGACGTGTACAAAGGTATGGTTCAGGCAAGCCTGGCTCTGGAAAAAAGTTCGCTGGACCGCACCCTGCTGGAGCTCGTCTACCTGCGCGTTTCACAGATTAACGGCTGCGCCTTCTGTCTGGAGATGCACAGTAAAGCGCTGCGCAAAGCGGGTGTGGATCAGAGCAAGCTTGACGCCCTGGCTGGCTGGAGAGTGAGTAATCACTTCACTGAAGCGGAAGCCGCTGCGCTGGCCTGGGCAGAAGACGTGACGCACATCGCCGAGCACCATGCGGAAGATAGCGTCTATCAACCATTGCTGGCGCACTTCAACGCCGAGCAAATCAGCGATCTGACCTTCGCCATCAGCTTGATGAATGCCTTTAACCGTCTGGCTATCGCTATGCGCATGTAATTTTTAGGCAAAGTTCCCCGGCCCCCGTCGCATTACGCGCCGGGGGCTTTTTTTGTTCAAACATCTATATATTGTATGGTTGAAGTTTTCAAAAACTACATCTAGTATTCCTTTCAGGTAACCACTCCCGGACCGACGCTCTTAACTGCGCCCTATTGTCATTTTAAATGGAAATACGAATCATGCGCATTACTATTTACACTCGTAATAACTGCATCCAGTGCCACGCCACCAAACGGGCAATGGAGAGTCGTGGCTTTGATTTCGAGATGGTCAATCTCGACCAACATCCTGAGATGGCCGATACCCTGCGTGAACAGGGCTTTCGCCAGCTTCCGGTGGTGATCGCGGGGGAAACCCGCTGGTCCGGCTTCCGCCCGGATATGATCAATCGCCTGCGACCTGATGCCATTGCCGCTCACGCATGAGCCGCCTCGTCTACTTCTCCAGCAGCTCTGAGAACACGCACCGCTTTATGGTGCGTCTCGGGCTGCCTGCGATACGTATTCCGCTGAATGAGCGGGAGCGAATCCAGGTCGAGGAGCCGTACATTCTGGTCGTTCCCAGCTATGGCGGCGGCGGTACGGCAGGCGCAGTTCCGCGTCAGGTGATCCGCTTCTTAAATGACCCGCAGAACCGGGCGTTAATCCGTGGCGTGATTGCGGCGGGAAACCGAAACTTTGGCGACGCTTATGGCCGCGCGGGCGCGGTGATCGCTGAAAAATGCCACGTTCCCTGGCTCTACCGCTTTGAGCTGATGGGCACGCAACACGATATTGATACAGTGCGAAAAGGAGTGAGCGAATTTTGGCAACGACAACCGCAGAACGGGTAACCCAGGCCGTGCCTGACTATCATGCGCTTAATGCGATGCTGAATCTGTATGACCGGAACGGGCAGATTCAGTTTGAAAAGGACAGCGAGGCCGTAGATGCCTTTATGACCGCTCATGTTCAGCCGAACAGCGTCACGTTTAATGATGCAGAGGAGCGTCTGCGCTGGCTGGTCGCGGAGGGCTACTACGATGATGCCGTGCTTAAACGTTATCCACGCGCGTTTGTCACTGCGCTGATTAAACACGCGCACGCCAGCGGTTTTCGTTTCCAGACCTTCCTCGGCGCATGGAAGTTTTACACCAGCTACGCGCTGAAGACCTTCGACGGCAAACGCTATCTGGAACACTTCGCCGACCGCGTTTGTATGGTGGCGTTAACACTTGCCCAGGGCGACGAAGCGCTGGCCTGCCAGCTTACCGATGAGATGCTTTCCGGTCGTTTTCAGCCCGCGACGCCGACCTTCCTCAACTGTGGTAAACAGCAGCGCGGAGAGCTGGTTTCCTGCTTCCTGCTGCGTATCGAAGACAATATGGAGTCGATTGGCCGCGCGGTGAACTCGGCGCTCCAGCTTTCTAAACGCGGCGGCGGCGTGGCCTTTTTACTGTCGAATCTGCGTGAATCCGGTGCACCGATTAAGCGCATTGAAAATCAGTCATCCGGTGTCATTCCGGTGATGAAAA
The DNA here is from genome assembly GCF_055796175.1 of Pseudocitrobacter sp. 2023LY-00077. Lineage (NCBI taxonomy): Bacteria > Pseudomonadati > Pseudomonadota > Gammaproteobacteria > Enterobacterales > Enterobacteriaceae > Pseudocitrobacter > Pseudocitrobacter sp. 2023LY-00077. The sequence continues at coordinate 66,205 of NZ_JBSPEI010000002.1, forward strand.
TGCTGGAAGATGCCTTTTCCTATGCCAACCAGCTCGGTGCGCGTCAGGGCGCGGGGGCCGTTTATTTACACGCGCATCACCCGGACATTCTGCGATTCCTTGATACCAAACGGGAAAATGCCGACGAAAAAATTCGCATTAAAACGCTCTCGCTTGGCGTGGTGATCCCCGATATCACGTTCCAGTTAGCGAAAGAAAACGCCGAGATGGCGCTCTTCTCGCCCTATGATGTCGAACGTCTGTACGGCAAACCATTTGGCGATATCGCCATCAGCGAAATGTATGCCGAGCTGGAAGCGGACACCCGCGTGCGCAAAAAATATATTAATGCGCGTGATTTCTTCCAGACGCTGGCCGAGATCCAGTTTGAATCCGGTTATCCGTACATCATGTACGAAGATACGGTGAACCGCGCGAACCCGATTGCCGGGCGCATCAACATGAGCAACCTGTGCTCGGAGATTTTGCAGGTTAACAGCGCTTCAACCTACGATGAGAACCTCGATTATGCCGCCACCGGGCATGATATCTCCTGTAATCTCGGCTCGCTGAACATCGCGCACACCATGGATTCGCCCAACTTTGGCCTGACCATCGCCACCGCAATACGCGGGCTGACGGCGGTATCCGATATGAGTCATATCCGTTCGGTGCCATCGATTGAAGCAGGTAACGCCGCCTCACACGCCATCGGCCTTGGGCAGATGAATCTGCACGGTTATCTGGCGCGGGAAGGCATCGCCTACGGTAGCCCGGAAGCGCTGGAATTTACCAACCTCTACTTCTACACCGTCACCTGGCATGCCCTGCATACGTCAATGCTGCTGGCGCGCGAGCGCGGGCAACGCTTCGCCGGGTTTGAGCAATCACGCTATGCCAGCGGCGAGTACTTTACGCAATATCTGGAAGGTGACTGGCAACCAAAATACGACCGTGTTCGCGCCCTCTTCCAGCGCTCAGGCATTACCTTACCGAGCCACGAAAACTGGCGGCAACTGCGCGAAGCGGTAATGTGTTACGGCATTTATAACCAGAATTTACAGGCGGTACCGCCGACGGGGTCGATTTCCTATATCAACCACGCCACCTCAAGTATTCACCCGATAGTCTCGAAGGTGGAGATTCGCAAAGAGGGAAAAACCGGGCGTGTTTACTACCCTGCGCCGTTTATGAATAACGACAATCTGGCGTTCTATCAGGACGCCTACGAGATTGGCCCGCAGGCGATTATCGACACCTACGCAGAAGCGACGCGGCATGTCGATCAGGGGCTGTCATTAACGCTGTTCTTTCCTGATACCGCCACCACGCGCGATATCAATAAAGCGCAAATTTACGCCTGGAAGAAAGGCATCAAAACCCTCTACTACATTCGCCTGCGCCAGCTTGCGCTGGAAGGCACTGAAATTGAAGGCTGCGTGTCCTGCGCGCTGTAAGGAGAAAAGGATGAATCGTTTATCGCACGTCAGCGCCGTCAACTGGAACAAGATTCAGGACGATAAAGATCTGGAGGTGTGGAACCGCCTGACCAGCAACTTCTGGCTGCCGGAAAAAGTGCCGCTCTCCAATGATATCCCCGCCTGGCAGAGCCTGACGCCCGCCCAGCAGCAGCTGACCATCCGCGTGTTCACCGGCCTGACGCTGCTGGACACCATTCAGAATACGGTGGGTGCCCCGTCGCTGATGCCTGATTCGCTCACGCCACACGAAGAAGCGGTGATGTCGAATATCAGCTTTATGGAAGCGGTCCACGCCCGCTCCTACAGCTCGATTTTCTCGACGTTATGCCAGACGAAAGATGTCGATGCCGCCTACACGTGGAGCGAAGAAAACGGGTCGTTGCAGAAAAAAGCACACCTGATGCTGGCGCGTTATCAGGCCAATGAGCCGCTGAAGAAAAAAATCGCCAGCGTATTTCTTGAATCATTCCTCTTCTATTCCGGCTTTTGGTTGCCGATGTACTGGTCGAGCCGGGGCAAGCTCACCAATACCGCCGATCTTATCCGCCTGATTATTCGCGATGAAGCCGTACACGGTTACTACATCGGCTATAAGTATCAGAAAGGGCTGGAGAAAGTGAGCGAAGCAGAGCGTGAAGCGCTGAAAGATTTTGCCTTCGATTTGCTAATGGACCTCTATGACAATGAACTGGCCTACACCGAAGCGCTTTATGCCGACAGCGGTTGGGTTGATGAGGTAAAAGCGTTTCTCTGCTACAACGCCAATAAGGCGCTGATGAATCTGGGTTACGAGGCGCTGTTCCCGGCAGAAATGGCCGAGGTCAACCCGGCTATCCTCGCCGCACTCTCCCCTAACGCTGATGAAAATCACGACTTTTTCTCCGGTTCAGGTTCCTCCTATGTGATGGGAAAAGCCGTCGAAACCACCGACGACGATTGGAATTTTTAATCACGTTTTCCGGCAAAAATATCCCTCATTTTTTGCCGGATTATTTTTAGAATAACGCAATTAATCACACAAATATTTTCAGGGCTACTACACTGTTATTTTCCTCTTCATTTCACCTGAATTTATCGCTTTCAGGTGAAATTTACGGTGGAAGAACGTAAAAATATCAGAAAAATTCTAATTGCTCTCAGCCCTTATATCACGGGAAGCCCCGGCAATTCGCCCTTCCCATTTCGGCAAGCAGAATCCTCCCAAGGGTTGTCACAGAATCTCAGTATGTTAGGGTATACCCGTGTAATTATTTCCATCAGGAATCATATCGATATAAATAAATAACGGGAATTCTATTATTGCATGGCAATTAAATTAGAAGTGAAGAATCTTTATAAAGTATTTGGTGAGCATCCACAGCGCGCATTCAAATATATTGAGAAAGGCCTCAGCAAAGAACACATTCTGGAGAAAACAGGATTATCGCTTGGCGTTAAAGACGCCAGTCTGGCCATTGAAGAAGGCGAGATATTTGTCATCATGGGATTATCCGGTTCCGGCAAATCAACCATGGTACGCCTTCTCAATCGCCTGATTGAACCAACCCGCGGGCAGGTGCTGATTGACGGCGTAGACATCGCCAAAATCTCTGACGCCGAGCTTCGCGAGGTGCGCAGAAAGAAAATCGCGATGGTCTTTCAGTCGTTCGCCCTGATGCCCCATATGACCGTGGTCGACAACGCCGCTTTCGGCATGGAGCTGGCGGGCATTCCAACCGCCGAGCGTCAGGAGAAAGCCCTGGACGCGCTGCGCCAGGTCGGGCTGGAAAATTATGCCCACTCTTATCCGGACGAACTCTCTGGCGGTATGCGTCAGCGTGTTGGTTTAGCCCGTGCACTGGCTATCAACCCCGATATCTTATTAATGGATGAAGCCTTCTCGGCGCTCGACCCATTAATTCGAACGGAAATGCAGGATGAACTGGTAAAATTACAGGCCAAACATCAGCGCACCATCGTCTTTATTTCTCACGATCTCGACGAAGCCATGCGAATTGGCGATCGCATTGCCATTATGCAAAATGGTGAAGTGGTACAGGTTGGCACACCGGATGAAATTCTCAATAATCCGGCCAATGATTATGTGCGTACCTTCTTCCGTGGCGTCGATATCAGCCAGGTATTTAGCGCGAAAGATATCGCCCGTCGAAGCCCGGCAGGAATTATCCGAAAAACGCCAGGATTCGGCCCGCGATCGGCCCTGAAATTATTGCAGGATGATGACCGTGAATATGGTTATGTCATCGAACGCGGGAATAAGTTTGTTGGGATTGTCTCCATTGATACGCTGAAAGCTGCCCTGAGCGCAGGCCAGGGAATTGAAAGCGCCTTGTTGGATCCGCCATTAGTGGTTGACGCAGAAACACCGCTCAGCGAATTGCTCTCTCACGTCGGCCAGGCACCGTGCGCGGTCCCGGTTGTCGGGGAAGAACAGCAGTACGTTGGCGTAATTTCTAAACGCATGCTTCTTCAGGCTTTAGATCGCGAGGTGACAAACAATGGCTGATCAATCCAATCCGTGGGATACCGCACCGGCGGCCGATAACGCCGCACAATCCGCCGACGCCTGGGGCAGCGCGCCTGTCGACGGCGGTGGCGGCGCAGACTGGCTGACCAGCGCACCCGCGCCGCAGCCAGAGCATTTCAATATTATGGATCCGTTCCATAAGACGCTGATCCCGCTGGATAGCTGGGTGACGCACGGGATCGACTGGGTCGTGCTGCACTTCCGTCCGCTGTTCCAGGGCATTCGTGTTCCTATCGATTACATTCTCAGTGCCTTCCAGCAGTTGCTGCTGGGGATGCCGGCACCGGTTGCGATTCTCGTTTTCGCCCTGATTGCCTGGCAGATGTCGAGCCTCAGCATGGGTGTCGCCACGCTGGTGTCGCTGATTGCCATTGGCGCAATTGGCGCCTGGTCGCAGGCGATGATCACCCTCGCGCTGGTTCTGACCGCGTTGCTGTTCTGTATCATCATCGGGCTACCGTTGGGGATATGGCTGGCACGCAGCCCGCGAGCGTCGAAAATCATTCGTCCGCTGCTGGATGCGATGCAGACCACGCCAGCGTTCGTTTACCTGGTGCCTATCGTGATGCTGTTCGGTATCGGTAACGTACCGGGCGTGGTGGTGACGATTATCTTCGCCCTGCCGCCGATTGTGCGTCTGACTATTCTGGGGATTAACCAGGTGCCGGCGGATCTGATTGAAGCCTCGCGCTCATTCGGTGCCAGCCCGCGTCAGATGCTGTTTAAAGTCCAGCTTCCGCTGGCGATGCCGACCATTATGGCGGGTGTGAACCAGACGCTGATGCTGGCGCTCTCTATGGTGGTTATCGCCTCGATGATCGCCGTGGGCGGCCTGGGGCAGATGGTTCTGCGCGGTATTGGCCGTCTTGATATGGGCCTTGCTACCGTGGGTGGCGTCGGGATCGTTATTCTGGCGATTATCCTCGACCGCCTGACGCAAGCCGTCGGCCGCGATTCCCGCAGCCGTGGCAACCGTCGCTGGTACACCACCGGTCCTCTGGGTCTGCTGACCCGTCCTTTCAGCAAGTAATCCTGTTTTCACCCGGCGCATCGCGCGCCGGGCTCTCAAACCTTACTCATCATAAAAAAGGAACAACGATGCGACATAGCGTAATGTTAGCCACAGCCTTCGCCACCCTTGTTTCCACCAGCACCTTTGCGGCGGATTTACCGGGCAAAGGCGTTACCGTACAGCCGATTCAGAGCACCATCACGGAAGAAACCTTCCAGACCCTGCTGGTCAGCCGCGCGCTGGAAAAACTGGGTTATACCGTCAATAAGCCCGATGAAGTTGACTACAACGTTGCTTACACCTCACTGGCCTCCGGCGATTCCACCTTCACCGCCGTCAACTGGCAGCCGCTGCATGACGATATGTATGCCGCCGCCGGTGGCGATAAGAAATTCTACCGTGAAGGTGTCTTCGTGAACGGTGCGGCTCAGGGTTATCTGATCGACAAGAAAACCGCCGACCAGTATCACATCACCAATATTGAGCAGCTTAAAGATCCGAAAATCGCCAAACTGTTCGACAGCAATGGTGACGGCAAAGCAGATTTAACCGGCTGTAACCCTGGCTGGGGCTGTGAAGCGGCGATTAACCACCAACTGGACGCCTACGACCTGACCAAAACCGTCACCCACAACCAGGGTAACTATGCGGCGATGATGGCCGATACCATCACCCGCTACAAAGAAGGCAAACCGGTGCTTTATTACACCTGGACGCCGTACTGGGTAAGTGACGTGATGAAGCAGGGTAAAGATGTTGTGTGGCTGCAGGTGCCGTTCTCTTCCCTGCCAGGCGTGCAGAAAGACATCGACACCAAACTGCCGAACGGCGCGAACTATGGCTTCCCGGTCAGCACCATGCACATTGTTGCCAACAAAGTCTGGGCCGAGAAAAACCCGGCGGCGGCGAAGCTGTTCTCTATTATGAAACTGCCGGTTGCTGACATTAACGCCCAGAACTCGATGATGCATGAAGGTAAAGCATCGGAAGGGGATATTCAGGGTCACGTTGATGGCTGGATCAAAGCGCACCAGGCGCAGTTTGATGGCTGGGTGAAAGAAGCGCTGGCGGCGCAGAAATAACACCCTAACCCCTGCCCTCTCCCACAGGGAGAGGGAGAAAACCGGTGCAGGACGTGCAGATATGCACACTCAGTCCCCTCTCCCTCTGGGAGAGGGTTAGGGTGAGGGGCTTCCCCACAGAAACCGCACGTCTCGCCACTATTCATTTCACTTAATTCCCTCTGCTTCCGTTATTATTGGTAACATCAATAATAATCACCACGAAAATAATTTACCCCAATGACCAAAACCTCACACGGGCTGAGTCCCGCGCTGATTGTCCTGATGTCTGTCGCCACCGGGCTTGCCGTTGCCAGCAACTATTATGCACAGCCGCTGCTCGAAGCCATTGCGCGCGCATTTTCCCTGAGTGCGAGCCAGGCGGGCTTTATCGTCACGGCGGCCCAGCTTGGCTATGCAGCCGGGCTGCTGTTCCTGGTGCCGCTGGGCGACATGTTTGAACGTCGACGGCTGATTGTGGTGATGACGCTGCTTGCCGCTGGCGGGATGCTGATTACCGCCAGCAGTACATCGTTGGGAATGATGATTCTGGGTACCGCTCTGACCGGCCTCTTTTCGGTGGTGGCGCAGCTGTTAGTGCCAATGGCGGCCACGCTCGCTGCGCCGGAAAAGCGCGGCAAAGTGGTCGGCACGGTGATGAGCGGCCTGCTGCTTGGGATCTTACTGGCGCGCACCGTTGCCGGGCTGCTGGCAAGCCTGGGCGGCTGGCGCACCGTGTTCTGGGTGGCCAGCGTATTAATGGCGGTTCTGGCGCTCGCGCTGTGGCGGGGTTTACCGAAGCTCAGGCAGGAAAATCACCTGAGCTACCCGCGAATTCTGGGCTCAATTTACCATCTGTTTGCCCATAACAAACTTCTGCGCACCCGCGCGCTGCTGGGCTGCCTGACCTTCGCCAGCTTCAGCATTCTCTGGACATCCATGGCTTTCCTGCTCGCAGGCGCGCCCTATCACTTCTCCGAAGGCACCATTGGTCTGTTCGGCCTGGTGGGTGCGGCCGGCGCGTTAGGCGCGCGTCCGGTGGGGACGCTGGCTGATAAAGGCAAAGCGCATCTGACCACCACGGTAAGCTTGCTGGCGCTGCTGCTCTCCTGGCTTGCTATCTGGTACGGGCAGGTCTCCGTGGCGGCGCTGATCGTCGGTATTCTGGTGCTCGATCTGATGATTCAGGGCGTCCATATCACTAACCAGACGGTGATTTATCGCGTGCATCCCGATGCGCGTAACCGTCTGACCGCAGGTTACATGACCTGCTATTTCATCGGCGGCGCGGCCGGGTCGCTGATTTCCGCTTCCGCCTGGCAACACGCAGGCTGGAACGGGGTTTGTCTGGTTGGCGCATGCATTACGCTGCTCAATCTGTTGGTGTGGTGGCGCGGCTACCGGCACCAGCCGCAGGAGTAATTCCCTGCACTGCTTGCACCGGGCTGCGGAACGGCCCGGCCTTCACTTTGATAGATTCGTCATATAAATTCGAATCAATAATTCATTTACTTTATTTGTCACCGTCGTTACTATATCGGCTGAAATTAATGAGGTTATGCCCAAATGGATAGTTCGTTTACGCCCATTGAACAAATGCTAAAATTTCGCGCCAGCCGCCACGAGGATTTTCCGTTTCAGGAGATTCTTCTGACTCGTCTTTGCATGCACATGCAGGGCAAGCTGCTGGACAACCGCAATAAGATGCTGAAAGCTCAGGGGATTAACGAGACATTGTTTATGGCGTTAATTACGCTGGAGTCTCAGGAAAATCACAGCATTCAGCCTTCTGAGCTGAGCTGCGCGCTGGGCTCGTCTCGTACCAATGCAACCCGTATCGCCGATGAGCTGGAAAAACGCGGCTGGATCGAGCGTCGTGAAAGCGACAACGATCGTCGTTGCCTGCACCTGCAGCTCACCGATAAAGGTCATCAATTCCTGCGTGAGGTTCTGCCTCCGCAACATCATTGCTTACACCAACTCTGGTCTTCTTTAAGCGCTGCTGAAAAAGACCAGCTTGAGCATATCACCCGGAAGCTCCTCACCCGTCTGGATCAGATGGATGAAGATGGCGTTGTCCTTGAGGCACTGCGCTAAGTCCGGATATCGCTCAATTATCCTGATTGATAACAGAAAACTGACAGGCCAGCAGATTAATCCCTGCTGGCCTTTCTGATAAACAGGTCGGCTCAGCCGATGTGAAATAATAAGATCGTGGAGAATAACATGAGCGCAAATGCGGAGAGTCAAACCCCGCAGCAACCGGCCAACAAGAAAGGTACGCGTAAGCGCGCCCTGATGCTGTTGACCTTGCTCTTTGTCATTATTGCTGTGGCATATGGGATTTACTGGTTTTTAGTACTGCGTCATTTTGAAGAAACCGATGACGCATACGTGGCAGGGAACCAGGTACAAATTATGGCGCAGGTGTCCGGCAGCGTGACGAAAGTCTGGGCCGATAACACCGATTTCGTACAAAAAGGCGATGTACTGGTGACGCTCGATCAGACCGATGCGCAGCAGGCCTTCGAAAAAGCGCAAACCGCGCTGGCGTCTACCGTACGTCAAATGCGTCAAACGATGATCAACAGCAAGCAATTGCAGGCGAGCATCGACGTGAAAAAAACCGCACTGGCGCAGGCGCAAACGGACTTAAACCGCCGTATACCGCTAGGCAGTGCCAACCTGATTGGCCGCGAAGAGCTGCAACACGCGCGTGATGCGGTTGCCAGTGCACAGGCGGAACTCGACGTCGCTATCCAGCAATATAACGCCAACCAGGCGATTATTCTGGGGACGAAGCTGGAAGACCAGCCGACCGTCAAGCAAGCGGCGACAGAAGTGCGTAACGCATGGCTCGCCCTGCAACGTACCAAAATTGTCAGCCCGATGACCGGTTACGTGTCGCGTCGTGCCGTACAGCCTGGTGCGCAAATCAGCCCAACCACCGCGTTGATGGCGGTTGTTCCGGCGAACAATTTGTGGGTTGATGCGAACTTCAAAGAGACGCAGCTGGCGCACATGCGTATTGGCCAGCCGGTCACCGTTATCTCTGATATTTACGGCGACGACGTGGAATATCACGGCAAAGTGGTCGGCCTCGATATGGGGACCGGTAGCGCCTTCTCGCTGCTACCTGCGCAGAACGCCACCGGGAACTGGATCAAAGTGGTTCAGCGTCTGCCGGTTCGTGTTGAGCTGGACGAAAAACAGCTGGCGGAACATCCGCTGCGTATTGGCCTCTCCACGCTGGTGAAAGTGAATACCTCTAACCGCGACGGTCAGATCCTGGCAAGCCAGGTACGCACCAGCCCGGCTTACGAAAGTAACGCGCGTGAAATCAGTCTCGATCCGGTCAACAAGCTGATTAACGACATCGTGCAGGCCAACGCCAACTGATCCCGGGGTGAGTGTAATGCAACAGCAAAAACCGCTGGAAGGCGCGCAACTGGTCATCATGACCATTGCGTTGTCGCTTGCGACTTTCATGCAGGTGCTGGACTCCACCATCGCAAACGTGGCGATCCCAACGATCGCCGGTAACCTTGGCTCATCATTGAGCCAGGGCACCTGGGTTATCACCTCATTCGGCGTGGCAAACGCCATCTCCATTCCGATTACCGGGTGGCTGGCGAAGCGCGTCGGTGAGGTGAAACTGTTCCTGTGGTCCACCGTAGCCTTTGCTATCGCGTCGTGGGCCTGCGGCGTCTCCAACAGCCTGGGCATGCTGATCTTCTTCCGCGTAATTCAGGGGATTGTTGCCGGGCCGCTTATCCCGCTGTCGCAAAGCTTGTTGCTCAGTAACTATCCGCCTGCGAAACGCTCTATCGCGCTGGCGCTGTGGTCGATGACCGTTATCGTTGCGCCGATTTGTGGGCCTATCCTTGGCGGGTATATCAGCGATAACTATCACTGGGGCTGGATCTTCTTCATCAACGTGCCGATTGGTATCGTGGTGGTGCTGATGAGTATTCAGGCGCTGCGTGGGCGCGAAACGCGTACCGAACAGCGTCGTATCGACGGTATTGGTCTGGCGCTGTTGGTTTTGGGTATCGGTAGCCTGCAGGTGATGCTCGACCAGGGGAAAGAACTCGACTGGTTCAACTCCACCGAGATCATCGTGCTGACCATTGTGGCGGTGGTGTCGCTAAGCTTCCTGATCGTCTGGGAACTGACTGACGATAACCCGATAGTCGACCTCTCGCTCTTTAAGTCGCGAAACTTTACCATCGGCTGTTTATGTATCAGCCTGGCCTATATGCTCTACTTCGGCGCAATCGTTCTGTTGCCGCAGCTATTGCAGGAAGTGTACGGCTATACCGCGACGTGGGCAGGGCTGGCTTCTGCGCCGGTGGGCGTGATACCGGTGATTCTGTCGCCGATTATCGGTCGCTTTGCGCATAAGCTCGACATGCGTCGTCTGGTCACCTTCAGCTTTATTATGTATGCGGTCTGCTTCTACTGGCGCGCATACACCTTCGAGCCGGGGATGGATTTCGGCGCGTCGGCCTGGCCGCAGTTTATCCAGGGTTTCGCGGTGGCGTGCTTCTTTATGCCGCTGACGACCATTACGCTCTCCGGTTTGCCGCCTGAGCGTCTGGCCGCGGCGTCGAGTCTGTCGAACTTTACGCGTACGCTGGCGGGCTCTATCGGGACGTCTATCACCACAACGTTATGGACCAACCGGGAATCGTTGCACCATGCGCAGTTAACGGAGTATGTGACGCCGTATAACCCGGATTCTCAGGCGATGTACAACCAGCTTGAGGGGATGGGCATGTCGCAACAGCAGGCTTCGGGATGGCTGGCGCAGCAGATAACCAACCAGGGGCTGATTATCTCGGCGAACGAGATATTCTGGGTGTCGGCGGGGATATTTATTATTCTGCTGAGTCTGGTGTGGTTTGCCAGACCGCCATTCGGTGCCGGAGGCGGCGGCGGTGGCGCGCACTAATATGTCGATATAAAAAAAGGGCCGATGGCCCTTTTTTGTTGCCCGGTGGCGCTTCGCTTACCGGGCCTACGTTGTCCGTAAGATCATGTTGGCCGGATTAACCGGCACAACCAAACTAAATGTGCAATTCCTGTAACTTCTCTTTCGGCAGCGCCAGCTCATCGTTGCTGTTCACACGCACGTCGCGGTCGAGAATGTGGCGCGCGATGTCCTGCGCTTCTGCCAGGGAGTGCATCTGATACGTACCGCACTGGTAAACGTTCAGTTCCGGGATCTGATTCTGATCCTGAACCTTCAGGACGTCTGCCATTGCCGCTTTCCACGCATCCGCCACGCGCTGTTCATCCGGCGTACCAATCAGGCTCATATAGAAACCAGTGCGGCAGCCCATCGGGGAGATGTCGATGATCTCAACACCGTTACCGTTCAGGTGATTACGCATGAACCCGGCAAACAGGTGTTCCAGCGTGTGAATGCCCTTTTCCGGCATCACTTCTTTATTCGGCACACAGAAGCGCAGGTCAAAAACGGTAATCGCGTCACCATGCGGCGTGTTCATCGTTTTGGCTACACGGACGGCTGGGGCTTCCATACGGGTGTGATCGACAGTGAAGCTATCTAACAACGGCATTTCGTAACCTCCGGTGTATCCCTCATCCTCGGCATTTTATTTTTTCATCGTAACGGATTGAAAAATAAAAAATTTAAGCCATTCCGGTCAGGATTTTTGGGGATAAAGTGATTTTTTTTAAAAAAAACTGAACTCTTCATTCCAGTGCGAGTCTGAGTATATGAAAGACGCGCATTTGTTATCATCATCCCTGAATTCAGAGATGTATATTTGGCCACAGTGATGTGGCCTTTTTCTTTTCTGTCAGGCGTGTTTTGCCAGCAACGCTTCAAATGATTCCGTATCCGATGCTTCAAGCTTACGCTGACGTTCAACGGATGCATCACGTTCCGCAGCAAACTCCTCTTCTGTGAGGATCTCCAGCGGCTCTTCACGCAGCATATTTCGATACTGCTCCGCCAGCGCCTTACCGGTTCCGCCAATCCCTTCATCAAGCATAGAACGCAGAATGCGGGCTGAGAAAGTTAATTCCGGATTATCAAAGCAGGCGACCAGTTCATCGCACACTTTCTGGTAGGCATTCCCGCCATCAATACCGTCCATGGTCTGCGCCACGCGTTTCAGATCGCGGAACAGATCTTTACCCACTTTCGGCAGCGGGAACTGTGCGGTTTCGCAACCGATGCCCAGCGTCAGACCCGGTTTACGCCCTTCCAGAATCACGCGATTCCAGTTGGTACGCGTACATTGCAGCTCCTGGCTGCTCATTTCTGGCGCATCGGCCAGCACGCACCAGACCATAAACAGGTCAAGGAAACGAATCTGCTGCTCGTCCACGCCAATTGGCGAGAACGGGTTGATATCCAGCGAGCGCACTTCGATATACTCAATACCGCCGCGCAGCAGCGCATCGGACGGATTCTCACCGCTGCGGGTGACGCGTTTTGGGCGAATCGGCGCGTAAAGCTCGTTCTCAATTTGCAAAATATTGCTGTTGATCTGCAGACGCTTACCGTCTTTCTCAACACCAATACGCGCATATTCTTCCGATGGCGTTTTGATTGCCCGCTTTAATCCTGCCACGTATTCGTGCAATTCGTTAAACGTAATTCCGAGATTGCTTTGCGATTTATTGGTATAGCCCAGGTCGCTCAGGCGCAGAGACGTCGCGTAAGGCAAGTAATACATGCCGCATTCAGTTTTTTCAAACGGCAGCGCGCTCTCTTTCCCTTGCAGGAAGGAAGAACAAATCGCCGGAGACGCACCAAACAGATACGGGATCACCCAGCCAAAACGGTAATAGTTGCGGATCGCGCGGAAGTAACCGGCAGAGATCGCCTCTTTACCGCTCTCCGCATCCGTCACGCCGCATTTCGCCTGCCAGAATGCCATCGGCAGAGAGAAGTTGTAATGCACGCCAGAGATGGTTTGCATCAGCGCGCCATAGCGGTTCTTCAGCCCTTCACGATACAGCGTTTTCAGACGACCGACGTTTGAGGTGCCGTACTGCGCCAGTTCGATATCCTGGCCCGGCGCGATATAGCACGGCATACTCAGCGGCCACATCCGTTCATCGCCAAGATGACGCGCCGTATAACGGTGAACGTCACGCAGGAAAGTGAGCATATGGTTGACGTCGCCATCAACCGGAGTGATAAATTCCAGCAGCGCTTCGGCGAAATCGGTGGTGATCCATTTATGGGTCAGCGTCGAGCCCAGCGATTCCGGGTGTCCGGTCGTTGCCAGTGAGCCATCGGCGTTAACGCGTAGCGTCTCACGCTCAAGACCACGATTTATCCCTTTCAGTGCTTCAGGGTGTTTTTCCAGCCAGGTCAGCGCCTGTGATACATCCGGGATCAAATTGACCTCCCGCCTGTCGATATCATTTTATTAAGCATAATTGTAATGGTTGACGATTAAAGGTCACAAGCAATCCAATTAGTGCCACCACGTCATACCCTGGAGCGTCGCCGCCGCTACAGCGATGTAGCGTAACGCTTTTCCAAGGCATAAAAAAAAGAGCACCGGTCCCCAGGAGATGCGCATCCATCCCGCCAGCAGACACAGTAAATCACCGATAACGGGCATCCAGCTCAGTAACAGTGTGGCTGCGCCGTAACGTTTTAACCAGGATGTCGCTTTTTCCTGCCAGCGCGATTGCTTACGCACGGGAAACAACCGTCCAAGGATAACGTTTGTTGCCCCACCAAGGCTATTACCCATTGTTGCTATTAATACTAAAAGCCAGGGGTGACTGAGGCCAGAGACGAGAAGCGCCACAAGTACCGCTTCGGAGTTGCCCGGCAGCAGCGTGGCGCTCAGAAAGCTGCTGGCGAATAACGACGCCAGCGCCAGCCCGTCACTCACAGCAGACGAACGTCAACAGCGTCCATACCGGCGCTTCTTGCCGCCTGCAGGCCAAAATCCGCATCTTCAAACACGACGCATTTTTCCGGCGCCACGCCTAAGCGTTGTGCGCAAAGCAAGAAGGCATCGGGCGCGGGTTTGTGATTCTTGACGTGATCGGCAGCGACCACCGCAGAAAAGTAGTGTCGCAGGCCCAGATGCGCCAGCAATGCTTCAGCAATAGCGCTCTCGCTGCCTGTACCGACCGCCATCGGGCGACGTCCGTGCCAGGCTTTCACCACATCAATAAGCGGTAACGGCGTCACAGAGTCCAGCAGCATCGCTTTAACGGCGGCTGTTTTTTCCTGTGCCAGAAGATGAGGGTCGAGATCGGCCTGATGAAGTTCAATGATGGCTTGCGCGATACGCCAGGTTGGAGAACCGTTAAGGGCGACCATCGCCTGCTCGTCGAAACGCATACCATAACGCCCCAGCACCTCGTGCCACGCTTTACGGTGCGTAGGTTCGGTATCCAGGATGGTGCCATCCATATCAAAGATTAATCCCGCGTAGCGTTCGTACATCACGTTCTCACAGACAAGATAAAGTGAGATGTTACTTTAACGTAAAAGGCGGTTTTTGTCGCTGACAGACACGCTGGAAATATGCAGAGAAGAAGAGTTTAAAAGAAAATAGGATTTTGTAAGAAAATCGAGGGGAAACAAGAGATGGTGCATCCGGGAGGATTCGAACCTCCGACCGCTCGGTTCGTAGCCGAGTACTCTATCCAGCTGAGCTACGGATGCATCGGGAAATGCTATTCGTTGAAAACAAGAGATGGTGCATCCGGGAGGATTCGAACCTCCGACCGCTCGGTTCGTAGCCGAGTACTCTATCCAGCTGAGCTACGGATGCATCGGGAAACTTGCTTTACTGCCGATGTTGATATCACGAAAATGATATCAAGTAAGATGGTGCATCCGGGAGGATTCGAACCTCCGACCGCTCGGTTCGTAGCCGAGTACTCTATCCAGCTGAGCTACGGATGCATCGGGAAACTTACTTTACTACTCTGATACTACCCTGATTTAACATCACTAATGCAATGTTAAGTAAGATGGTGCATCCGGGAGGATTCGAACCTCCGACCGCTCGGTTCGTAGCCGAGTACTCTATCCAGCTGAGCTACGGATGCAAAATGGCGGTGAGGCGGGGATTCGAACCCCGGATGCAGCTTTTGACCGCATACTCCCTTAGCAGGGGAGCGCCTTCAGCCTCTCGGCCACCTCACCACACGCCTCTTACGAGTGCTTCGGAGAACTCGTTAAAAGCTCTTCGTCGCTGCGTGGCGCACATATTACTTTCTGGGCTTTATAAGTCAAACAATTTTTCGAGACCTTTTATCGTTTGCACACTTCGCGCACAATTAGGCGTTAAAAACGGCAAAAAGCCTGTTTTCTCAACAGTAAAATCGCTAACTCACGGTAAAACAAAACAGAAAGAATGCGGCACAACAGACGCGACAAAATCACGACGGGACGAAAAAGAGAAGAAAGCGAGAAGAAAACGAAGAGGTAAAACGGGAAATCTGGGAAGGATGCGTCTCACCGGGAGGTGAGACGCGAGAACTTAGTAACTGGACTGCTGGGATTTTTCAGCCTGGATACGCTGGTAGATCTCTTCACGGTGAACGGATACTTCTTTCGGAGCGTTAACGCCGATACGCACCTGGTTACCCTTCACCCCTAAAACTGTCACAGTGACCTCATCTCCAATCATGAGGGTCTCACCAACTCGACGAGTCAGAATCAGCATTCTTTGCTCCTTGAAAGATTAAAAGAGTCGGGTCTCTCTGTATCCCGGCATATCCATCATATACACACTCATCATCAGGCTTCCTTGATTTGACCTGAACGCTTCGTGCATAACGCCAAACGTACGCTGTGACAAACACCTGGTGCAACTGTCACGGCATCACATTCTGTTAAACGTAAGTTTAGCCGATATACATGACTTCAACCTGACTTTATCGTTATCAGTACTCCATATGCAAGGCGTCTTAACAATTAACGTTAAGACGCCCACACAGGATTTATTTTTGTTACAGCTTAGCGCTTACCCAATCTTTCACACTGGACAATGCTGCTGGAAGTGCCGTCGCATCGGTACCACCGGCTTGCGCCATGTCCGGGCGACCACCGCCTTTACCGCCAACCTGTTGAGCCACCATGCCGATGAGCTCCCCTGCTTTTACGCGGTCAGTGACATCCTTAGACACGCCCGCAATCAGAGAAACCTTATCGTCAGCCACGGTCGCCAGCACAATAATGGCGGAACCAAGCTGGTTCTTCAGATCGTCAACCATCGTACGCAGCATTTTCGGCTCAACGCCGGAAAGCTCGCTCACCAGCAGCTTAACGCCGTTGATGTTTTCTGCTTTGCTGGAAAGGTTTGCACTCTCCTGCGCTGCCGCCTGCTCTTTCAGCTGCTGCAGCTCTTTTTCCAACTGACGGGTACGTTCCAGCACGGTGCGCACTTTCTCCGTCAGATTATGGCTATCGCCTTTCAGCAACTGGGCGATATCGCCCAAACGATCGCTTTCTGCATGCAAGCTGGCAATCGCGCCTTCACCGGTTACCGCTTCGATACGGCGAACACCCGCAGCCGTACCGGATTCAGACACAATACGGAACAGGCCGATGTCACCGGTGCGTGAAGCGTGAGTACCGCCGCACAGTTCGGTAGAGAAATCGCCCATGCTCAGCACACGTACGCGGTCATCATATTTTTCGCCGAACAGCGCCATTGCGCCCTTCGCTTTTGCCGCGTCGAGATCCATTACGTTGGTCTCAACAGGCAGGTTACGACGGATCTGGGCATTGACCAGATCTTCGACCGCGCGAATCTCTTCCGGTTTCATCGCTTCGAAATGCGAGAAATCGAAACGCAGGACTTTGTCATTTACCAGAGAACCTTTCTGCGCAACGTGCGTGCCGAGAATCTGGCGCAGCGCCGCGTGCATCAGGTGCGTAGCGGAGTGGTTCAGACGAATACGCGCACGACGCGCTTCGTCAACATCGGCCTGCACCGCGTCGCCCACTTTCAGGGAACCCGCCGTCAGTTTGCCGAGATGACCAATCGCCTGACCATATTTCTGCGTATCGTTCACGCTGAAGCTAAAGCCCGCGCCTTTCAGCTCGCCTTTATCGCCAACCTGACCGCCCGATTCCGCATAGAACGGAGTCTGGTCCAGAATGACCACCGCTTCCTGACCGGCCGCCACGCTATCAACCGCTTTACCGTCGATAAACAGTGCAGTCACTTTGCCGTTCAGTTCCAGATGGTCGTAGCCTTTGAATTCTGACGCGCCATCAACGCGAATCATCGCGTTGTAGTCTGCGCCGAAACCGCTGGATTCACGCGCACGACGGCGCTGTTCTTCCATCGCGGCTTCAAAACCTGCTTCATCAACTTTCAGGCCGCGTTCACGGCAAACGTCCGCCGTCAGGTCAACCGGGAAGCCGTAGGTGTCATACAGACGGAAAGCGGTTTCACCATCCAGCGTGTCGCCAGTCAGCTTAGACAACTCTTCGTCCAGCAGCGCCAGGCCGCGTTCCAGCGTACGGGCAAACTGCTCTTCTTCAGTTTTCAGAACCTGTTCAACCTGCGCCTGCTGGCGTTTCAGTTCTTCACCGGCAGAACCCATCACTTCGATCAGCGGGCCAACCAGTTTATAGAAGAAGGTGTCTTTCGCGCCCAGCATGTTGCCGTGACGAATGGCGCGACGAATGATGCGACGCAGCACGTAGCCACGGTTTTCATTCGACGGCGTAACGCCATCAGCAATCAGGAACGCGCAGGAACGAATGTGGTCCGCAATCACGCGCAGTGACTTGTTCGTCAGGTCAGTCGCGCCGGTGACTTTAGCCACGGAATCAATCAGCTTACGGAACAGGTCAATTTCATAGTTAGAGTTGACGTGTTGCAGTACCGCAGTGATACGTTCCAGGCCCATACCGGTGTCGACAGACGGTTTTGGCAGCGGCTCCATGGTACCGTCAGCCTGACGGTTGAACTGCATGAAGACGATGTTCCAGATCTCAATGTAACGGTCGCCGTCTTCTTCAGGCGTTCCCGGAGGGCCGCCCCAGATGTGGTCGCCGTGATCGTAGAAGATCTCGGTGCACGGGCCGCATGGGCCGGTATCGCCCATCTGCCAGAAGTTATCGGAAGCATACGGCGCGCCTTTATTGTCGCCGATGCGGATGATGCGCTCACGCGGGATTCCGACTTCTTTTTCCCAGATTTCGTAAGCTTCATCATCGGTTTCGTAAACGGTCACCCACAGACGCTCTTTCGGCAGGGCGAACCAGTTTTCACCGGTCAGCAATTCCCACGCGTACTGAATAGCGTCGTGTTTGAAGTAGTCGCCGAAGCTGAAGTTACCCAGCATTTCGAAGAAAGTGTGGTGACGCGCGGTGTAACCGACGTTTTCCAGATCGTTATGTTTACCACCCGCACGAACGCAACGCTGCGCAGTAGTTGCGCGAGAATAATTACGTTTGTCGAGACCAAGGAAAACATCCTTGAACTGGTTCATCCCGGCGTTGGTAAACAGCAGGGTCGGGTCGTTATTCGGCACCAGGGAGCTGCTGGCAACTACCTGATGTCCCTTGCTATGGAAAAAGTCGAGAAACGCCTGACGGATCTCAGCGGTGCTCTTGCTCATAATTATCCTGAAATCAAGCTAACGAATGGTCGCCGTCGTAGCAGGTCATTTATCGTTCAACTTGCTACCAGACGGAAAAAGTGGGAATAAGATAAGTTTTCTTTAAAGGGAAGTAAAATCCCCCGTGCGGTCAATCGGCAAAATTTCGCCATATTTCCTGGATATCTTCCATCAAATAGCCGCGGTAAAGCAAAAAGCGCTGGATTTTCACTTTTTCGGCAAATGTGGTCGGTAACGGTTCACCATATTTCCGCTCCGCCTGGTCACGCGCCAGCTTGCACCAGTCGATATCACACTCGCGCATCGCCTGCTCGATGTCATTACGCGCAATGCCTTTCTGCCCGAGTTCCTGACGAATACGCGCCGGGCCGTAGCCTTTGCGGCTGCGGCTGGCGATAAACTGCTGCACAAACCGCAGGTCATCGAGATAGCGATTCTCGTGACACCAGGCGATCACTTTCTCGACCTCTTCTTCCGGCGCATCGATGGGCTCGGGGCCGTTTTTGGTCATCACCGGGGCCGTCAGTTTGCGACGCAGCTCCTGTTCGCTATGGTCACGCATCGCCAGAATACGAATGGCACGATCCAACAAACGCGCGTAGGCGGAGCGGCGTGGTGCGTTCTCGTTCATAACCCTCCCGGTCGTTTAAATGCAAAAAAGGGCTGCATTGGCAGCCCTTCTGTTTTCTGATGAGAGGTTATCAGAAATCTTCGTTGGTTTCTTTCGCGTGGGTGTCGTTTTCATCGACCACGAAATCCGGCGAAGAATCCTGATTGCTGAGCAGCAGCTCGCGCACTTTCTTCTCGATTTCTTTCGCCGCCGCCGGGTTCTCTTTCAGCCAGGAGATAGCATTCGCTTTACCCTGACCAATTTTGTCACCGTTGTAGCTGTACCAGGCGCCCGCTTTTTCGATCAGCTTCTCTTTCACGCCCAGGTCTACCAGCTCGCCCAGGAAGTTAATGCCTTCACCGTAGAGGATCTGGAATTCTGCCTGTTTGAACGGTGCGGCGATTTTGTTTTTCACCACTTTCACGCGGGTTTCGCTACCGATGACGTTATCGCCCTCTTTCACCGCGCCGATACGACGGATGTCCAGACGAACGGACGCGTAGAATTTCAGCGCGTTACCGCCGGTCGTGGTTTCCGGGTTACCGAACATCACACCAATTTTCATACGGATCTGGTTGATGAAGATAAGCAGGGTGTTGGACTGTTTCAGGTTACCGGCCAGCTTACGCATCGCCTGACTCATCATACGTGCCGCGAGGCCCATGTGAGAGTCACCGATTTCGCCTTCGATTTCCGCTTTCGGCGTCAGTGCCGCAACGGAGTCGACAACCAGCACGTCAACCGCACCAGAGCGCGCCAGCGCGTCACAGATTTCCAGTGCTTGTTCACCGGTGTCTGGCTGGGAGCACAGCAGGTTGTCGATATCAACGCCTAACTTACGTGCATAGACAGGGTCCAGCGCGTGCTCTGCATCGATAAAGGCACAGGTTTTGCCTTCACGCTGTGCCGCAGCAATAACCTGCAGGGTCAGCGTCGTTTTACCGGAAGATTCAGGCCCGTAGATTTCGACGATACGCCCCATCGGCAGACCGCCTGCACCCAGCGCGATATCCAGTGAAAGCGAACCGGTGGAGATGGTTTCCACGTCCATGGAACGGTCTTCACCCAGGCGCATGATGGAGCCTTTGCCGAATTGCTTCTCAATTTGGCCCAGTGCTGCCGCCAACGCTTTCTGTTTGTTTTCGTCGATAGCCATTTTTACTCCTGTCATGCCGAGCAAGCCCGGGGAATGAATTCTGTTCTGTTGAAGCAATTATACTGTATAGTCATACAGTATCAAGTGTTTTGTAGAAATTGTTGCCAGAGCAGCTGCAAGGCAAATGCCGTGGCCTGTCGGCGTACCGATTCCCGGTCGCCCGCAAAGCATTCACGCTGAGTGACGCCCTGCCCGGTCGCACTTGCCACGCCAAACCAGACGGTGCCGACGGGCTTCTCATCGCTGCCACCATCCGGCCCGGCAATGCCGCTGACCGATACCGCATAAGAGGCGCGCGCAGCCCGCAATGCGCCCACGGCCATTTCGACCACTACCGGTTCGCTCACCGCGCCGTGCTGTTCCAGCGTCACCGCGCTGACGCCAATCATTTGTGATTTGGCTTCATTGCTATAGGTGACAAAGCCGCGCTCAAACCACGCGGAGCTTCCCGCGACATCGGTCAGGGTTTTGGCAATCCAGCCGCCGGTGCAGGATTCTGCCGCGGTAACCGTTGCGCCCTGCGCTTTCAGCGCCTGCCCGACCTTTTCGCTCAGTTGAAATAATTCGCTGTCAGTCATCACCACTCCTGTCAGGTAGATATCTGTCGGACAAGATAGCACTTTCCCAACACAGATGGGGGCGAGGTGTCGATTTTACGAGGGGGGTTCAGAAAATGGATCTCAAGCATAACCCTGGTGCTTTTCGGATAGCAGCCTGAAAAACGTGGTGAGATAATTTTACCGGGACCCACCACGGAAAAATGGAAAGGATAGGGATATGGCGAAACCACGAACTGCAGCTGAAAAAAAACTCAAGCAAACTGAACAATTGCGCTTAATTACGATTATTTGCGGCCTGTTTACATTACTGAATGTGGTGTTACGTGTCAGTACAGGTCCGTTTGATTTATTGTTTATGGCGGTTGAAGCGTTGCTTGGTCTGGGGTGTCTGATTTATGGCCTGCATTTGGGTAAAACAGTGAAATCATTAAAAGCCAGCAAGACACAGTGAAATATATGTCGGCCCTCACGGGCCGACCGATATTACTGCATACTGGCAACAATAGTCTCCACGTTATGCCGCACCATCTTCACATAGCTGTCCGCTACGCCGCCCGGTTTCGATAACGCTTCCGGATAAAGCTCGCCGCCTGCCTGCGCACCGGTTGCGGACGCAATCTGTTTGACCAGTCGCGGGTCGAGCTGATTTTCCATAAACCAGGTGTGTACCCCATCGGCTTTGATTTGTTTAATCAATGCGCCGACCTCCGCCGCGTTCGCTTCGCTTTCTGATGACAGCCCCTGCGGCGAAAGGAAATCCACCTGATACGCTTTGGCAAAATAGCCGAACGCATCGTGGCTGGTCAGCACCTTACGCTTCTCGCGCGGAATAGGGCTGAAACGCTGCTTCACCCAGCTATCGAGCGCCCTGAGCTCATCCACATATTTCGCACCGTTAGCTTTAATTACGCTGGCGTCCTGCGGGTCCGCTTTAGCAAGGCCCTCGGTAATGTTCTGCGCATAAATGACGCCGTTCGCCACGTTATTCCAGGCGTGTGGGTCCGTCACCGTTTGTCCATCCTCTTCCAGCGTTTGCGTGGCGACGCCCCGCGAGGCAACGACCAGTTGCCCTTTAAACCCGGACGCTTTGACTAATCGGTCAATCCACCCTTCCAGCCCCAGTCCGTTCACCACCACCACATCCGCTTTGCTCAGCAACGCGCTCTCTTTTGGCGACGGCTCAAAAGTATGCGGATCGCCGTCCGGCCCCACCAGCGTCGTCACCTTCACCGCATCGCCCCCAACCTGCTGCGTGATATCGCCCAGCACCGAAAAACTGGTGACCACATTGAGCGTTTTCGCCATTGCGCCCTGCGCGATTAACCCCAGCGCCAGCGCCAGAATCACCTTCTTCATTTTCATACCATCCCCTCAGTTAAAAAGCGCCCGCAGGCGATAGGCCAGCCTGCTACGCGTGCCAAAAATTAGTGAAAAAAGAAAAACCAGGCTGGCGGTCAGCACAATAGCTGGCCCGGCTGGGAGGCTCGCCGCCCACGAGAAACTCAACCCTATCCAGGCGCAAAGTACACCGCAAAGGCCCGCCAGCCCGAGCATGGCTGGCAGCGTTTGCGCCCAGCAGCGAGCCGCTATCGCGGGCAGCATCATCACGCCCACCGCCATCAAGGTACCCAGCACCTGAAACCCGGCCACCAGGTTCAGCACCAGCAGTGCGAGGAACAATCCGTGCAGCGCCGAGGGCAGCCAGCGCGCATTCACCTGTAACCAGCTGCTGTCGAACGCTTCAACCACCAGGCCGCGATAGCACACCGCCAGCGCGATCAGCGTGATGCTGGCCACCAGCGCGACAAACAGTGCAGACGGCCCATCCACCGCCAGAATGGAACCGAACAGCAGATGCAGCAGATCGACGTTTGAGCCGCGAAGCGACACCAGCGTGACGCCCAGCGCCAGAGAGCCCAGGTAGAATCCGGCAAAGCTGGCATCTTCTTTCAGAAGCGTGCGGCGACTCACCCAGCCCGCCCCCAGCGCCACGGCGATCCCTGCCACGAAACCGCCGATCGTCATTGCCAGCAATGACATTCCATTCATTAAGTAGCCCACGGCAACGCCGGGAAGAATGGCGTGCGAAAGCGCATCGCCCATTAAGCTCATTCGCCGCAACAGGAGAAATACGCCGAGCAGCGTGGTGCTCAGTGAGAGCGCGAGGCACACCATCAGCGCGCGGCGCATAAAGCCAAACTCAATAAACGGCAGAAAAAAGGTGTGCCAGATCATGCTGACCTCGCAGGTAACATCGGGGATATTGCGCGCATGCCGCCCAGCTCAAGCACCTGTGGAAAAAAGCGCGCCACTTTTTCGCTGTCATGCAGCACCGCCAGCACCGTTTGCCCATGCCGCTGCATATCAAGGATGAGCGACATCACCATCTCAGTCGTCGTTTCATCGATGCCGGTAAAGGGTTCATCCAGCATCACCAGCGGGGCCTGCTGAACGAGGATGCGGGCAAAGAGCATGCGCTGAAACTGGCCGCCGGATAAGCTGCCTATCGCTGTTTTCGCCATCGACAGCAACCCTACCCGATCCAGCGCATCAGCTACGCGTCGGCGCACCATCCGATCAATGCCGAAACACAATGAGATGCGCGGCCACGCTCCCTGGCACACGACATCCTGCACCGTTAACGGAAATTGCTGATCCATCAGCTGTCGCTGCGCCAGCCAACCGATAACCGGGCGGCGCGTCTGCCAGTGCACACGCCCACTTACAGGAGGAATAAATCCGGCGAGGGTTTTTAGCAGCGTCGATTTACCGCAACCATTCTCACCGACGATCGCCATCAGGCTGCCACGTGTGATGCATCCATCGACGGGCGGCGCAATCGCCTCGCCGTCATAGCCGACACAAAGGTTATTCAGAACGATCATGGCAGCGATACCGCCCACCAGGCGACCAGCCAGATAAACGCCAGCAGCAGACAAACGCCTGCCAGCCGTCTCAGGCTGGATAGAGAGAAAAGCGAAGATGACATCAATAGCGCCCCAATCATTATGTTATAACATAACAATAAACAGTGAGCAGATAGATGTAAATCCTTGTCAGCGCCTGAGGGTGTATCGAAATGTAACTCCCCTCCCGGACGGGAGGGGAAGCGGGATTACTGAACGCGAGCCAGCGCGACGGCCTGACCAAGCTGCCAGACAGCCATTGCATAGTGCGTGCTGTGGTTATAGCGGGTGATGGTGTAGAAGTTCGGCAAGCCGTACCAGTACTGATAACTGGTGCCGACATCCAGACGCAGCAGGCTCGCCTGCTGATGGTTGCCCAGCGAATCCATCGGCGTCAGGCCCGCAGCAGAAAGCTGCGACACGCTGTATTTAGTTTTAAAGCCGTTTTCCAGCCCTGGTGCCTGGCCCATCGCCTGCACCGCTACCTGGTCGCCCTTCACCCAACCGTGCTGTTTGAAGTAGTTTGCCACGCTGCCGATGGCATCTTCCGGATCCCACAGGTTAATGTGTCCGTCACCATTAAAATCAACAGCGTACTGTTTGTAAGAGGACGGCATGAACTGGCCATAGCCCATTGCGCCTGCGAAGGAACCTTTCAGATCCAGCGGGTCATCGCTTTCGTCGCGTGCCATCAGCAGGAAGGTTTCCAGCTCGCCGGAGAAGTACTCCGCGCGGCGCGGGTAGTTAAAGGAGAGCGTCGCCAGCGCATCGAGGATACGGGTTTTGCCCATCACGCGGCCCCAGCGGGTTTCAACGCCAATAATGCCGACGATAATTTCCGGCGGCACGCCGTACACCTGCCATGCGCGTTTCAGCGCCGCTTCATGTTGGTTCCAGAACGCTACGCCGTTTTGCACGTTGTCCGGAGTAATAAACTGTTTGCGATAGCGCAGCCACGCACCGTTTGGCCCGCTCGGCGGCAAGCCGGTCGGTGCCTGGCGATCCATCAGACGCAGCACGTAATCAAGACGTTTCGCCTGGGAGAGAATTTCGTGCAGCTGTTGTCGGTCAAAGCCGTGCTTGCTCACCATCTTATCGATGAACTGCTCTGCCGCCGGGTTATTGGCAAAATCACCGGTTGGGATCAGCGCATTGTGCTGCGGCTCCAGCAGGAAACCGCCGGAAGGTGTGCCAGCCGTTGCCGGAGCGGCGGCGGTTTTTGGTTTGCTGCTACAGGCAGCGAGCAGAACACACAGGGGCAGTAAGGCGATATAACGACGCTTCAACATGGGACATCCATTTAACAATATCGGCAAGAGTTAATTATGGTAAAGCAATCGCAACGCCTCAAGGAAGCGCCTTCGCGTGTCGCAGAGAAAAAAACTTCGCCCTCAGCGAAACGCCCAGACCTTGATCGCGCTATTGGTATTAGGGGCAAGAAATCATTACCCTTACGCCGCACGTCGGTAAACGCCGAACCCTACACCTACGACATACAAAAATGACAGGATGCAACGCCATGATTGCGGATAAAAATTTTTTACTTGAAGCGGGCCGTCAAACGCTGGTGCTGGAACTTCATGAAGCCAGCCAACTGCCGGACCGCCTGGGTGATGACTTTATCAAAGCCGCCGAAGCCATCATTAATTGCAAAGGCAAACTGATTGTTTCCGGTATCGGTAAATCGGGCCATATCGGTAAAAAACTCGCCGCAACCTTCGCCAGTACTGGCACCCCCGCATTCTTTGTTCATCCGGCAGAGGCGCTGCACGGCGATCTCGGTATGGTAGAAAGTCAGGATGTGATGCTGTTTATCTCCTACTCCGGCGGCGCGAAAGAGCTGGATCTCATCATCCCGCGTCTGGAAGAAAAATCCGTTGTTCTACTGGCGATGACCGGAAAATCCCACTCGCCGTTGGGTTTAGCCGCAAAAGCCGTTCTTGATATTTCCGTGGAGCGTGAAGCCTGCCCGATGCGTCTGGCCCCCACTTCCAGCACCGTGAATACGCTGATGATGGGCGATGCGCTGGCGATGGCCGTGATGCAGGCGCGGGGTTTCAATGAGGAAGATTTTGCCCGTTCGCATCCGGCTGGCGCACTGGGCGCGCGCTTACTGAATAAAGTGCATCATCTGATGCGCCGCGATGCCGAGGTGCCGCAGGTGAGCATTCACGCCAGTATTATGGACGCGATGCTCGAACTGAGCCGCACCGGGCTGGGCCTGGTTGCCGTATGCGATGAGCAGTTGCAGGTGAAAGGCGTGTTTACCGACGGCGACCTGCGCCGCTGGCTGGTTGGCGGCGGCGCGCTGGCGGATAACGTGAGCCTGGCGATGACGGTGAACGGCACGACGCTGAATGCGCAGAGTCGCGCCATTGATGCTAAAGAACAACTGATGAAGAAAAAAATCAGCGCCGCGCCGGTGGTGGATGACCACGGCCAACTGGTTGGCGCGATCAACCTGCAAAACTTCTATCAGGCCGGAATTCTTTAATCCTTCATTCCCAGACGTTTCGCCAGCCGATGCAGGTTGGCGACGTCTGTCTCCAGCGCCCGCGCGCTGGCCGCCCAGTTATTGTTGTTTTGCGACAGCGCCTGACGAATCATCTCACGCTGGAAGTGCTCGGTCGCGTCACGCAGGTTGTGACACACGGGTAACGCTGGCGCTTCACTTTCAAGGACTGGCGCAACCGTGCTTTCTTCAAACGTGAAATGCTGCGCTTCCAGAATCACTTCGCCACCGTTGCGCGTTGCGCGCGCCAGCACCACCGCGCGATGCACGGCATGTTCCAGCTCTCGCACGTTGCCCGGCCAGCCATAACTCAGCAAATGCGCCCGCGCCCCGGAGCTTAGAATCACGCGGGACAACCCGAGACGCAACCGACACTGTTCGCAGAAATAGCCCGCCAATAGCACCACGTCATCACCACGTTCACGCAGCGGTGGAACGGAGAGCGGGAAGACGCTCAGACGATGGAACAGATCGGCACGAAAACGCCCGGCCAGCACCTCTTCGCGCAGGTCGCGGTTGGTGGCCGCCAGCACGCGCACATCGACGCGCAGGCTACGGTCATCGCCGACGCGCTGAATATCGCCATACTGCAATACGCGCAGCAATTTGGCCTGCAACGACAGAGACAGTTCGCCAATTTCATCGAGGAATAGCGTACCGTTATCGGCCATTTCAAACTTACCGCTACGGTTGCTGATTGCCCCGGTAAACGCGCCCTTTACATGGCCAAAGAGCTCACTTTCCGCCACGCTTTCCGGTAGCGCCGCACAGTTGAGATAGACCAGCGGGTTAGCCGCACGCGGCGATCCTTCATGAATCGATTTCGCCACCAGCTCCTTCCCGGTACCCGTTTCGCCACTAATCAACACATTGAGATCGGACGCCGCGACGATTTCTATCTCTTTTTTCAGCTGCATCATATTCGGCGACAGGCCAATCATATCGGTATTGGCAACCGGCTCAAAGGCGGCAGGCGTTCCCGGCAGCATATTCTGACTTTCCAGCTGTTCAATCAGCAGCGCGTTGCTGAGTGCCCCGGCGGCCAATGCAGATATCAGTCGCAGCTCTTCATCGCTGAAGACATCAAACTGTGCCGGCTCCATCGCATCGAGCGTCAGCGCGCCAATCAGATTCTGCCCGGCAAACAGCGGCAGCCCGACACAGGCATGCACTTTCAGGCTCTCCTGACCGGGAATTAATCCATCATAGGGGTCGGGTAAATCGCTGTCTGCGGGGAAGCGGACGACATCTCCGGCGCGGGCGATGGCTTCCAGACGCGGATGCCCTTCCAGAGTAAAGCGACGACCCAGCACATCCTGCGCCAGCCCGTCGATTGCCAGCGGGATAAATTGCCGCGCATCGTAGCGAAGCAGCGCCGAGGCGTCGCATTCCAGTATCTGACGCAGCGTGGTGATTAAACGCTGAAAGCGATCCTGATGCCCAACCCCACTTTGTAGCTCGATGGCGATATTCGCCAGTACATCGACCGAGAAACTCATGATGACCTCATTGTCTTTTTGACAATGCATATTGTCATATCGACCATACCAATAACAGTCATTTTGACAATAAAAATGCACGATAAAATATTAAAAATATATAAAACAACAAGTTAAAAAGTTGGCACGCAACCTGCAATAAGCAAAACATCTTTTTTAAAAACACTGCATTTGATTGAGGTTGCTATGTCTATTCTGGTTAAAAATAACATTCATTGGGTTGGCCAACGTGACTGGGAAGTGCGTGATTTTCACGGTACCGAATATAAAACGCTGCGCGGTAGCAGCTACAACAGCTATCTGATCCGTGAAGGTAAAAATGTCCTGATCGACACCGTTGACCACAAATTCAGCCGCGAATTCGTGCAGAACCTGCGCAGCGAAATCGACCTGAACGACATCGACTACATCATTATCAACCACGCGGAAGAAGACCACGCCGGTGCGCTGACCGAGCTGATGTCTTACATTCCGAACACCCCGATTTACTGCACCACCAACGCCATTGATTCCATCAACGGTCACCACCACCATCCGGAATGGAATTTCCATACGGTGAAAACCGGTGACAGCCTGGATATCGGTAACGGCAAACAATTGATCTTCGTTGAAACCCCGATGCTGCACTGGCCGGACAGCATGATGACTTACATGACTGGCGACGCGGTTCTGTTCAGTAACGACGCCTTTGGCCAGCACTACTGCGACGAACGTCTGTTCAACGACGAAGTGGATCAGACCGAACTGTTTGAACAGTGCCAGCGCTACTACGCCAATATCCTGACGCCGTTTAGCCGCCTGGTAACGCCAAAAATTACCGAGATCCTCGGCTTCAACCTGCCGGTCGATATGATTGCCACCTCCCACGGTGTGGTATGGCGTGACAATCCGACGCAAATCGTTGAACTGTATCTGAAATGGGCGGCCGATTATCAGGAAGACCGCATCACTATTTTCTACGACACCATGTCGAACAACACCCGCATGATGGCGGATGCGATTGCTCAGGGCATCAACGAAGTTGACCCACGCGTGGCGGTGAAAATCTTCAACGTTGCCCGCAGCGATAAAAACGAAATCCTGACCAATGTTTTCCGTTCTAAAGGTGTGCTGGTCGGTACTTCAACCATGAACAACGTGATGATGCCGAAAATTGCCGGTCTGGTCGAAGAGATGACAGGTCTGCGTTTCCGTAACAAACGCGCCAGCGCATTCGGTTCACATGGCTGGAGCGGCGGCGCGGTTGACCGTCTCTCTACCCGCTTGCAGGATGCCGGTTTTGAAATGTCGTTGAGCCTGAAAGCCAAATGGCGCCCGGACTTTGACGCGCTGGAAGTGTGCCGCGAACACGGTCGGGAAATCGCCCGCCAGTGGGCGCTTGCGCCGCTGCCGGAGGTGAGTGCCGAAGTCACAACCGCGCAGGAAGAATGCGCCTGTGCCGCAGCGGCAGCCGCTGACCTCGGCCCAAGCATGCAGTGCAGCGTCTGCCAGTGGATTTACGATCCGGCAAAAGGCGAGCCGAACCAGGATGTCCAGCCGGGCACGCCGTGGAGCGACGTGCCAGACAACTTCCTGTGCCCGGAATGCTCACTAGGTAAAGATGTCTTCGATGTGCTGGCCACGGAGGCAAAATGAATAATGGCATCGTGATCATCGGGTCGGGCTTCGCGGCCCGCCAACTGGTGAAAAATATTCGCAAACAGGATGCTGCCGTGCCGCTGACCTTGATCGCCGCCGACAGTATTGATGAGTACAACAAGCCAGACCTCAGCCACGTCGTCAGCCGGGGGCAAACCGCCGCCGACCTGACGCTGCAAACCGCGGGCGAGTTTGCCGAGCAGTACAATCTGAATCTCTTTCCACAAACCTGGGTAAGCGACATCGACGCACAGGCCAAAGTGGTGAAAAGTCAGGACAGAGAGTGGCGCTACGACAAACTGGTGCTGGCGACAGGCGCATCAACCATCGTACCGCCGGTTCCCGGAAAAGAGCTGATGCTGACCCTCAACAGCCAGCAGGAATTCGGGGCCGCGCAGAGTATCCTGCGTGATGCGCAGCGTGTACTGATTATCGGCGGCGGGCTGATTGGCAGCGAGCTGGCGATGGACTTCAGTCGCGCTGGTAAAGCGGTGACAGTGGTGGATAACTCCGCCTGCATTCTGGCGTCACTGATGCCGCCGGAAGTGAGCAGCCGTCTGCAACATCGTCTGACCGACATGGGCGTGCATCTGCTGCTGAAAACCCAGTTGCAGTCGCTGGAGAAAACGACAACCGGGATTGTGGCGCAGTTTGACCGTAATCGTCAGGTTGAAGTGGATGCGGTCGTCGCCGCCACCGGCTTACGCCCGGAAACCGCGCTGGCCCGTCACGCGGGCGTGGAGATCAATCGCGGCGTGAAGGTCAACAGCGCGATGCAAACCAGTAACCCGGATATCTACGCGTTGGGCGACTGCGCGGAAATCAACGGAGCCGTGCTGCCCTTCCTGCAACCGATTCTGTTAAGTGCGATGTGTCTGGCGAAGAACCTGCTCGGCCAGAATGGCGAACTGAAATTGCCGCATATGCTGGTGAAGGTGAAAACGCCGGATCTGCCGCTGCATCTGGCGGGGGAAACGCGCCGTCAGGATCTGGACTGGACCATCGCCACCAGCGCGCAGGGCATGCTTGCCCAGGGCTATGATGACAACCAGCAGCTTCGCGCCTTTGTGGTCAGTGAAGAGAGAATGAAGGAGGCATTTAGCCTGTTGAAGTTATTGCCGAGCTGATTTGCTACGCCATTGCTGAACTTAACCTTGCTCGCGAATTTTGCAGAGCCCTTCTTAACCTCAGATACATGGACGTATCGCGTCTGATTTTTGCCCCGGTCGCCGGGGCTTTTTTTTGGCGCCGTGCGCACATTATTGTCGGGTGGCGGCTACGCCTTACCCGACCTACCTATTTGCACCATCAGACAAGCCCAAACCACCCGGCATCACGCGCACCTGGCCGCAGCCACCACCGCCTGCCCGAACGCAATTGCCCCATCACCTGCGGGCAAACTGTGCGGGAAAAGCAGTGTAAAATCAGCCAGATGATGCTGCAACCGCGCACGCAGCAGCGCGTTATGCAGCACACCACCACCAAACGCCAGCGTCGGGATACCCCGCGCCTGTGCTTCGCGACGCATCATACCGCCCAGCCCCTGCGCCAGCGCATCGTGAAATGCCCACGCTTTCTCCGCCGGGCTGGCCTGCCAGCTCAACCACTGCGGCCAGAATTCTGCAAGGTCGAACTGTTCACTTTGCAACGGATGTTCGACGCCGGTACACGTCGCCGCCAGCGCTTCCAGACGACAAGCCGCCTCACCTTCATAGCTCAACGTCAGCGGCGCACAACCTAGCGCACAGGCCACCGCATCAAACAATCGCCCGCACGATGACGCGCGCGGCGCATTAATACCGCGCTCAATCGCCCGCGCCAGCAGCAGCCAGTTTTGCTCGCGCACGGTGGCGGTTGCCGGATAACTTTCCCACTCCGGCACAAACGCCAGGCAGTGCGCCAGCAGGTTACGCCACGGCTGACGTGCCGCCAGGTCGCCCCCCGGCAGCGCTACCGCAGGCAGGCCGCCAAGATGTTCACACTCGCGGTAGTTCACCCGCAGACATTCACCGCCCCACAACGCGCCCTCTTCCCCCATGCCAATGCCGTCCAGCGCCAGCGCGATTACATCACCGCCGTCCAGCGGCCAGTTGTGTTCCGCCAGGCACGCGGCAATATGCGCATGATGATGGAGTACCGTTTGATGGGGTAAATCGCGGGCCGCAGCCCACTGCGACGAGTGGTAGCCGGGATGCGCATCCGCCACCACCGCCTGCGGGGTAAAATCGTAGATAGCCTGCATCAAACGCAACGACTGCTGCCATTGCGCCTCGACACCTTCATCAGTGAGATCGCCAAAATGCTGGCTCAACACCGCCTGCTCGCCGCGTACCAGGCAGAAGGTATTTTTGAGATCTGCCCCCAGGCAAAGCATCGGCGGAATATCGTGAAAACCCGGCGGCAGTGGAATG
Organism: Pseudocitrobacter sp. 2023LY-00077; assembly: GCF_055796175.1. Lineage (NCBI taxonomy): Bacteria > Pseudomonadati > Pseudomonadota > Gammaproteobacteria > Enterobacterales > Enterobacteriaceae > Pseudocitrobacter > Pseudocitrobacter sp. 2023LY-00077. The sequence goes on from NZ_JBSPEI010000002.1 coordinate 98,157, forward strand.
GCGTCCGGTACATAGCCGCGCGATCGACGCAGCATTTCGCCATTTTGCCGCACCACCGAGTCATCCATCCGCTGCACAATATCGCGATTATGCAGCAAAAATCCGTCGGCAATATCCGCGAGATCCGCCAGTGCCAGCGCATTGGTCAGCGCGGGCGGTTTACCGCTAAGATTCCCGGATGTCATCACCAACGGGCGATTCAACGCCTGCATCAGCAAATGCTGAATTGGGTTAGCCGGGAGCATGACGCCCACTTCCGCCAGCCCCGGCGCAATGTCATCACACAAGCCGCTGACGCAGGATTTATCCACCAGCACAATCGGTGCTGCGGGCGTGCGCAGTAATCGGCTGGCGTCACCGCTGAGATTCGTCGTAGTGGGGATCATCACCGCCAGCGGTTTCGCCGGGCGATGCTTACGGGCGCGCAGCGTCGCTACCGCCCGAGCATTGCCCGCATCACAGGCCAGATGAAAACCACCCAGCCCTTTAATCGCCACAATGCCGCCCGACGTGAGAAGCGCAATCGCCGCCTGTAGCGCCGCCTCATGATGCAGCGGTTCGCCCCCGGCATGCCACGACAGCCACGGGCCGCACTCGGCGCAGGCCACCGGCTGGGCGTGAAAGCGACGATCGTAAGGATTGCGGTACTCCGCCTCACAGGCAGAGCACAGCGGAAACGCCGCCATCACCGTCAGCGGACGGTCGTACGGCATGGCGTTGATAATGGTGAAACGTGGGCCACAGTGGGTACAGTTGATAAAGGGATAACGATAACGGCGCTCCTGCGGGTCATTCATCTCCGCAAGACACGCCGGGCAGGTTGCCGCATCCGGGACAATCTGCGTGCTCATCGCCCCCGCGCCGCTTTCGCGGATCACGAAATCGTCAGGCACGTTCTGCCACACATAAGGCTGCACCTGCGTCTCATCAATGCGCGCCAGCGGCGGGCAGTGTTGATGAAGCGCGGCAAGGAAATCCGCTTCTTCACCCAGCAAACGAACGAGCACCCCCGCACCGTCGTTGCAGACATCGCCCACGCGCGCCTGCTGCTGAGCCAGTTGCCAGACAAAGGGGCGGAAGCCCACCCCCTGTACTTTACCGCGAATGCGGATTTCGACGCCGTTATGCGTTATCGTCATTCATTACCCTGCTACCGCCTCGCGCAGGCGGGATTTCATCGACTGGTAGCTTTCCAGCGCGTAGTTTTCCGCCCAGTTTTGATCCTCAATCGCACTGATATTCACCGCACAGTACTTGGTTTCCGGCGTTTTAGAGATGGGATCGAGGTTGTCCTGGGTCAGTTCGTTACAGGCGCCAATCCACCACTGGTAGGTCATATAGACACTGCCGTGATTGATACGCTCGTTGACGTTGGCGCGCGTGATCACTTTACCGCGACGCGACGCCACCCACACCAGTTGTTTGTCTTTGACGCCCAGCTTCTGCGCATCCTGCGGGTTAATCTGCACAAAGCCCGGTTCATCGGCCAGCGATTGCAGCGCCGCACAGTTACCGGTCATCGAACGGCAGGAGTAGTGTCCCACTTCACGCACGGTGCACAGTACCAGCGGATATTGATCATCCGGACATTCGGCTGGCGCACGCCACGGTGCAGCAAACAGATGCCCTTTGCCATCCGGGGTATCGAACTGATTGCCTGCATAAAGATACGGTGTGCCTGGGTGATCGAGCGTCGGACACGGCCACTGAACGTGCCCCATGTCGCCCATTTTATCGTAAGTCACGCCAAAGAAGAGCGGGCAAAGCTCACGCATTTCGTCCCAGATTTGCTGGTTATTGTCGTAATGCATCGGGTAGCCCATTTTCTGGGCAATCAGGCTGATAATTTCCCAGTCACGTTTGACGTTATATTGTGGCTCGATCGCTTTTTCGAAACGCTGGAAGCCACGGTCAGCACAGGTGAAGACGCCACCGTGTTCGCCCCAGGAGGTAGCGGGCAGCAGCACATCGGCCTGCTCGGCGGTTTTGGTCATAAAGATGTCCTGCACCACCACGAAATCGAGCGCTTCGAACCCTTTGCGCACCAGGCCTAAGTCGGCTTCGGTTTGCAGCGGATCTTCACCCATGATGTAGTAGGCTTTCACCTTCCCTTCCAGCGCCAGATGCGGCACTTCAGTAATGCGCACGCCCACTTTGTCGTCCATCACGCTGGCGTCAATACCCCATGCTTTGGCGAATTTCGCCCGCACGTCGGCATCGACCACGTCCTGATAACCAGGGAACTGGTTGGGGATCACCCCCATGTCGCACGCGCCCTGCACATTGTTCTGACCCCGCACCGGGCCGACGCCGACATGTTCACGTCCCAGATTACCGGTGAGCAGCGCAAGCGTTGCCAGCCCTTTCACCACATCCACGGCCTGACCAAACTGAGTGACGCCCATGCCCCACATAATGGTGGCGCTTGGTGCCGCCGCGTAGGTACGCATCGCCTGACGAATTTGTTGCGCCGTCACGCCGGTCAGCGCTTCCACCGCTTCCGGCGCATAATCTTTCACGATTTCACGCAGCTCGTCGATGCCGGTGGTGTAGCGCGCAACATATTCTTTGTCGTAGAGATTTTCTTCCAGCAGCACATGGGAAAACGCATTCACCAGCGCCATGTTGCAGCCGTTTTTGATTTGCAGATGTTGATCGGCGATACGCGCGGTTTCAATGCGACGCGGGTCGCAGACGATAATTTTCGCGCCTTTCTCTTTGGCTTTGATTACGCGACGCGCCACGATAGGGTGCGAATCGGCGCAGTTGTAGCCAAAGACCAGCAGACAGCTTGAGTTTTCAATGTCTTCGATGGAGTTACTCATCGCGCCGTTGCCGAGCGCTTCCTGCAAGCCTGCGACGGAAGGCCCGTGGCAGACGCGCGCGCAGCAATCGACGTTATTGGTATTCAGCACGCCGCGCGCAAATTTTTGCATCACATAGTTGGTTTCATTCCCGGTACCGCGCGATGACCCGGTGGTCATAATGGCGCGCGGACCGAATTTCGCTTTGATCTCGCCTAAGCGTTTTGCCGTATAGCTGATGGCTTCATCCCAGCTCACTGGCGTCAGCTTGCCGCCTTTTTCATAGCGGATCATCGGCTGCGTCAGGCGCGGCGTCAGCAGTTTGGTGTCGTTCAGGAAATCCCAGCCGTAATAGCCTTTCAGGCACAGTTCATGCTGGTTAGTTTTCCCATCGGCAGCTTCCGCGCGGATGATTTTATTGTTATCGACAACCAGCTTCAGTTTGCAGCCAGCACCACAATACGGACAAACACTTGTAATTTTTTTCATCAGTAACAGACCTGTTAAAAGTGAAACGGAGGATCATTAAAACGGCAGGGAAATCGACGTATCGAGCGCAGCGCGGCGACGTTTTTCGGCGCTGATTTGCTCAAGCTTGTCGCGGTCAACGCAGAAAATAGCGTGCGTCGGGCAGGCTTCCATACAGGCCGGGCCTTGCTCGCGGTGGAAGCAAAGGTCGCATTTGTTGGCTTCGGCTTTTTCGGCACGCACGTTGAGGCCCGCGCCGCTGTTGCGTACAACCGGGCGCACGACCACTTCCATCGCGCCATACGGGCAGGCCACGACGCAGGTTTTGCAGCCGATGCAGCGTTCCTGCATCACATGCACAAAACCTTTTTCGCGGCGAATCGCGCCGTTCGGGCAGACGTTCGCGCACGGCGCGTCTTCGCACTGGCGGCATGCGGTCGCGGTAGAGACGTTCACGCCTTTAATGACGTGAATTCGCGGCAGGAAAGATTCCGGCGTCAGCGCGGCGCAATCCTGTTCGGCCTGGTGGCTGACCACGCATGCCACTTCGCATGTCCGGCAGCCTATACATTTACTCGCATCTGCAATGATGAAACGGTTCATCAAATTCTCCAGCAATGACAATGAATGAGCCGGAGAATGCATTATTCGCGCCAACTTTTAGTTAGTTGTTTATTAAGGATTTTTTATTTGAAGCACTGTGTCTAACCCTGTCATCGTCACGAGTGACGATGACAGGTGACGAGATTAACCCTGCGGGCCTGCGTCCAGAGAGTCGCGCGCGATAAGCTCGCCGAGGAAGGAAGGTTGTGGTTTGAATTCGCCGCCGTCGAGCATGAAAATCAGGCGATGGATAATCTCCTGAATCATCTCTGTCACCGGGATTTTAACGCTGGAGAGCGATGGCAGCATGTACGGCGCAAGGGCGATATCATCAAAACCGACGACGGAGACCTGCTCCGGCACGCGCAGGCCGCGCGACTGAAGTTGTTTCATCGCCCCGATGGCCATGTCATCGTTGCTGGCGACCAGCGCGCTAAAGTTAACGCCGCGCTCAAGCAGCATATCAACACCTGCCGAACCCGTCGCAGGCGTCCATTTCCCTTCCACAATCAGCGCATCACGCAATGGAATATGGTGTTCAGCTAAAGCGGCTTTGTAGCCTGACAAGCGTTCAATGCCGGTCGGCGAATCAAGCGAGCCGGTAATAAATGCGATATCGCGATGCCCCTGTGCAATCAGCTTCTCCACCGCATTCTGGCTGGTACGCGCCTGGTCGCAGTACACACAGTGGCTGAGGTTACGGCGCAGGCGACGGTTGAGCACCAGCACCGGCTGTTCATGCTGCTGAATCAGCTCGTCGATTTCGTCAACGCTGAGAAAACGCGGGTAGATGATGATGCCGTCGCAGCGCATATCGAGCAGATACTGAATCGCCGCCCGCTCCTCTTCCGCGCTGTGTTTACCATCGGCGAGGATCAACTGACGGCCCTGGTTTTCCGTCATCCGCGCGGCGTGAAACAGCAGTTCGCTGAAATAGACGCCGTGATACAGGGTATTGGTGACAACCAGCCCCAGCGTTTGCGTGCGTTTGGTCGCCAGATTACGCGCCAGCAGATTAGGCCGATAGCCGCACTCTTCAATCGCCTGCCAGACCCGGTCTTTGGTCTCCTGACCCACATAGCCGTTGCCGGTCAGTACGCGTGAGACCGTCGCTTTCGACACGCCAGCCAGCATTGCCACCTCCAGCATCGTCGCCATTTCGCTTCCCTCGTCAAAAATGATGGGCGCAGTGTACTTCAGACACTGCCCTTTTTCAGCTTTTGCCATACATGGCGATCGCCATCACAAATTTAAAAAATGAATTTTTACTCTCTTGCCAGATATTATGAAACTCTTCATGATTTTGTGGAACCGGTTTCCTATGCAACGTTTCATCGCCCAGGCGGTGAGTCCCCTACAGATAAAAACAGGATAGAATCCGATGTCCAAAAACTACGCGGCGCTGGCGAAGTCCATCGTCGATTTACTCGGCGGCGTCAGCAACATCAGCGCAGTGACCCACTGCATGACGCGTCTGCGCTTCGTGTTGAAAGACGACTCACGGGTGGATAGCCCCGCGCTGAAAAGCCTGAGCTGCGTGCTCGGCGTGGTGCGCAGCGATAACCAGTGCCAGGTGATCATCGGCAACACCGTTTCCCAGGCATATCGGGAAGTGGTGAGTCTGCTACCGGGGGAGTTGCAGCCTGCCGTGCTGCAGGGGAAACCGAAGATAACGCTGAAGCGCATCGGCGCGGGGATCCTTGATGCGTTGATCGGCACCATGTCACCGCTGATCCCGGCGATTATCGGCGGATCGATGGTCAAGCTGCTGGCGATGATCCTCGAAATGTCCGGCGTGCTGACCAAAGGCGCACCGACGCTGACCATTCTGACGGTGATCGGCGACGGCGCGTTCTTCTTCCTGCCGCTGATGGTCGCCGCCTCTGCCGCCGTGAAATTTAAAACCAACATGTCGCTGGCCATCGCCATTGCAGGCGTGCTGGTGCACCCAAGCTTTATCGAACTGATGGCGAAAGCCGCACAGGGCGAGCATGTGGAATTCGCCTTCGTGCCGGTCACGGCGGTGAAATATACCTATACGGTTATTCCGGCGCTGGTGATGACCTGGTGCCTGTCGTACATCGAACGCTGGGTGGATCGCATTACGCCTGCGGTAACGAAAAACTTCCTCAAACCGATGCTGATTGTGCTGATTGCCGCCCCGCTGGCGATCCTGCTCATCGGCCCGATTGGAATCTGGATCGGCAGCGGCATTTCTGCGCTGGTTTACACTATTCACGGCTATCTCGGCTGGCTGTCGGTCGCCATTATGGGCGCGCTGTGGCCGCTGCTGGTAATGACCGGGATGCACCGCGTCTTTACGCCCACCATTATTCAAACCATCGCCGAAACGGGTAAAGAGGGCATGGTAATGCCGTCGGAAATCGGTGCGAACCTGTCGCTGGGCGGCTCATCGCTGGCGGTGGCGTGGAAAACCAAAAACCCGGAACTGCGCCAGACGGCGCTGGCTGCGGCGGCCTCGGCAATTCTGGCGGGTATCTCTGAACCGGCGCTGTACGGCGTGGCGGTCAGGCTGAAACGCCCGTTAATCGCCAGCCTGATCAGCGGCTTTATCTGCGGTGCCGTTGCAGGTATTGCCGGGCTTGCCAGTCACTCGATGGCGGCTCCCGGCCTGTTCACCAGCGTGCAGTTCTTTGACCCCGCGAATCCGATGACCATTGTGTGGGTCTTTGGCGTGATGGCGCTGGCGGTGGTGCTCTCCTTTATTTTGACGCTGATCCTGGGCTTTGAAGATATCCCGGTCGAAGAAGCTGCCGCCGATGCCCGCACGCGTCAGGCCGCAGCGCCAGCAACCGTCTGAAACACATAACATATAACGAGGAAACGCATGTCGATATTTCCGGAAGGATTTTTATGGGGCGGCGCACTGGCCGCCAACCAGTGCGAAGGGGCTTATCTTGAAGGCGGTAAAGGCCTGACCACGGTCGATATGATCCCGCATGGCGCGAATCGCCTGCCGGTTAAGCTGGGCCTGGAAAAACGCTTTAGCCTGCGTGACGATGAGTTTTACCCCAGCCATCAGGCGACCGATTTTTATCATCGCTACAAAGAAGATATCGCCCTGATGGCGGAAATGGGCTTTACCGTGTTTCGCACCTCCATTGCCTGGGCGCGTCTTTACCCCAACGGCGATGAGCTGACGCCGAACGCGGAAGGCATTGCCTTTTACCGCGCGGTATTTGAAGAGTGTAAAAAGTACGGCATCGAACCGCTGGTCACGTTATGCCACTTCGATGTGCCAATGCATCTGGTGACAGAGTACGGCTCGTGGCGCAACCGCAAAATGGTCGAGTTCTTCACTCGCTACGCGCGCACCTGCTTTGAAGCGTTTGACGGGCTGGTAAAATACTGGCTCACCTTCAATGAAATCAACATCATGCTTCACAGCCCCTTCTCCGGTGCCGGGCTGGTGTTTGAAGACGGTGAAAATCAGGATCAAGTGAAGTATCAGGCGGCGCACCATGAGCTTATTGCCAGCGCGCTGGCCACCAAAATCGCCCACGAGGTTAACCCGCAAAACCAGGTTGGCTGCATGCTGGCGGGCGGCAATTTCTACCCTTACTCCTGCAAGCCGGAAGATGTGTGGATGGCACTGGAGAAAGACCGCGAAAACCTGTTCTTTATCGATGTGCAGGCGCGTGGCGCGTATCCCTCATACTCCGCCCGCGTATTCCGCGAAAAAGGCGTGGTGATTGAGAAAGCCGAGGGCGATGACGAGATCCTGAAAAATACCGTCGATTTCGTGTCGTTCAGCTACTACGCGTCTCGCTGCGCATCTGCCGAGATGAACGCCAATAACACCAACGCGGCGAACATTGTGAAATCGCTGAAAAACCCGCACATCCAGGCCAGCGAATGGGGCTGGGGCATCGACCCGCTGGGGCTGCGCATCACCATGAACATGATGTACGACCGCTACCAGAAGCCGCTGTTTTTAGTGGAAAACGGGCTGGGTGCGAAGGACGAAGTGAACGCGCAGGGTGAGATTAACGACGACTATCGCATCAGCTATCTGCGCGAACATATCCGCGCGATGGGCGAGGCAATTGGCGACGGCATTCCGGTGATCGGCTACACCAGTTGGGGCTGTATCGACCTGGTGGCGGCCTCGACGGGCGAGATGAGCAAACGGTATGGTTTTGTCTATGTCGACCGCGATGACGCAGGCAACGGCACGCTGGCCCGCACGCGCAAAAAATCGTTCTGGTGGTATAAGAAGGTGATTGCGAGTAACGGGGAAGATTTGGGATAACAGCAGTGCCGGATAGCGCTAACGCTTATCCGGCCTACGGTATTGCATAGATTGGTAGGCCGGATAAGGCGTAGCCGCCATCCGGCATGGTTACTCCTCAGCCTCTAACTGCGCAAACCCGCCGTTACATTCCCAACCTTCAAGCCGCTGATAAACCACCTCAACCGCGTCTTTAATCGCCTGGGTCATCGGGTAATAGAAACCGACAATATCCGGCTGAATGCCGAGGAAAATCACCTCGCCGACATCTTCTTTGAGCTGTTCGACCAAATAGTTCAGCGGCATATTATGGGTGGTCATCATAAACATCTCGGCGATGTCATCCGGGTCGATGATGCGGATCTCGCCGGGGTTTAGCCCCATGTCGGTGGCATCGACAATCAGCAGACGTTCCGGGTGCAGTTCGCGGATGGCGAAGACGTCGTTTTCCGGCGCGCTGCCGCCGTCAATCACCACCCAGTTGCCTTTCGGCGCGGCGGCGCACATTTCGGCGAGCAACGGGCCTGCGCCATCATCGCCCATCATGCTGTTGCCTACACAGAGTAATACGTCAGTCACTTAATACGCTCGCTATACTTATATTGCTGTCAAATTCATTAAAGTTCTTGAAATCCATATTCCTTCTCTAACCACTTCATTCCACTACTTGTCAGAGAAGAAGCAAAAATCATGTTATCTACATCGCCATCTTTGTTAGTAAAATGCCAGATAAGATTGGTATCTTTCATATAAATCACCAGACCATGACTCTCAACGCTGTGTTCTACCACCTTTAACCATCCCTCCGTGGATAGTTTTAAAAATCGCCAAAAATCATCTTTACTCTGATAATTACGTTCATAAACTGCACCACCAAATGCATAACCGCCTTGAGCACATTGATAGTACATAAGCATTTCAAGAAAATAAGGCAGAGTCATCTCTTCCGAATGCCACTCAGGGTGTTCAGCATCACTATTAGAACACTGATATACGATTAATTCTGAATTATCGGTATCAGAAATTTTTACGCTCCAATAACAAACACCCTGATTTTCTTGCAAAAAAACAAGATAGTCACCTTCCAGAAATATTTCGTTTGGTGGCAAAAACAATTCAAAAGACGATGTGAACATTTTCAACCGCCCCACTAATTGCCAGAAGGACTTCAGTGTCTCAGGAATTCTCACTCCTGGCGTATGCTCGACCTGTTCAATGTCATTTAAATCATAGCCGTCAGTATTGAGCAAAGCCCTTCCTAAAAGGCTTTCAGCCACATCCTTCATTTGGATATCCATATCGCAACCCTTATGGCTAGTCAGGAAAATGATTGTCGAGAGTCAACGAACTCTCGACGCGCAAGTCTAAGCAATTAGCCAGAAAAAGGTTTGAAGTCAGTCACGAAGCCTCCGGACCATCAAATAAATCGCACTTTCCTGATAAATCGCGTGCAGCATACCGAGCATCGCTTCGCTCCATTCCTTCTGCTGCGCTGTTTGCCCCGCACGCGCTTTATCAAACGCGTTCGCGAGCATAGAGACGTGATTACTGTCGATAACGATTTCACCGTACTTCGGCACGCCTTCCATTTTGCGCCGCGCGACGCTGCCCTCTTCCAGCGTAGCAATCCATGCGAGGTATTGATCCCACGGGCAGGTCAGCGCGGCTTCGAGGCAGTCGATCACCCCGAGGTGGTGGCCAATCGCCAGGCTGTAATAGACAACCTGCTGCGCCTCAGACGGCGTCGCATCGTTCTCATCAATAAATTTACGGCTCAGTTGACTGAACACCACCGTTTCGCTCATCGGATACGCGCCTCTTCAACAACGTGATTAAGCTGGCCGACGATTTCGGTCAGACGGGGATCGCTTTCGGCTTCCAGCCAGCGCTGAACCTGGTGATCGCCCTGCCCCAGCAGACGCAGATAATCGTCTGCAATCTGGCGGCCATAGCGATAGCCCGCCAGACGGCGCGCGGCGCGGTCAACGCGAACGCGCAGCGGCTGGTTCATATCCGGGTGCAGCAGTTCTGCCGGTTGTGCGTCCAGTTCACCCGGCGCGCGGGCGTGGATTTTCTGCTCCAGCAGGCCGAGCGCCATTGCAAAGCCATACAGCGTGGCGGCAGGCGTCGGCGGGCAGCCTGGGATGTAAACATCCACCGGCACGATTTTGTCGGTGCCGCCCCAGACGCAGTACAGGTCGTGGAAGATGCCGCCGCTGTTGCCGCAGGCGCCGTAAGAGATACAGATTTTCGGGTCCGGCGCCGATTGCCAGGCACGCAGCGCCGGGGAACGCATGGCGCGGGTGACTGCGCCAGTGAACAGCAGGATGTCCGCATGACGCGGCGACGGCACAACTTTAATGCCGAAGCGTTCAGCATCAAACAGCGGCGAAAGCGTGGCGAAAATCTCGATTTCGCAGCCATTACAGCCGCCGCAGTCCACGCGGTAAACATACGCGGAACGTTTGATGTTTTTCAGTAACGCCGTTTTCATGCTGGCGATGGACTCTTCCACCGTCATCGGCACCGGCATGCCGTTATCATCACGTGGGCCTAGTAAAGCACTCATCAGATGGCCTCTTTCATATGGCGAGTCAGTTCAATACGGTCGGACGGCACCAGGCATTTCTGGCGTTTGCATTCCGGGCAGGTTTCGAAGCTTTCGCGATGTTTTTCCGCGCGGCTGTCGCCGTTGTGCTTGAGGATCGCAATGGCGTAGTCGATCTCTTTTTGCACCGCAAACGGACGCTGACAAACGCGGCAGTTACAGATGTCAAAGCGCGACTGCTGTAAGAAGTCCTCTTTTTTCCACACCGCCAGTTCGTACTCCTGCGACAGTTTAATCGCCGCCGTTGGGCACACTTCTTCACAGCGGCCGCAGAAAATGCAGCGACCCAGGTTGAATTGCCACGCCAGTTGGTTGGTGGCTAAATCCGTTTCCACGGTCAGCGCGTTAGACGGGCACGCGTTCACGCAGGCCGCACAGCCTACGCACTGCTGCGGATTATGTTCCGGTTTGCCACGGAAGTTTTTATCAACCGGCAGCGGCTCCAGCGGATACGACGCGGTGGTCGTACCGGTTTTGATCACTTTTTTGATAAAGGTAAACATGGCGATTCCTTATTTCAGCGGCGAGTTTTTACGCTCGATGCTGTAGCGCTCAAGTTCTTTGTACGGCACCACTTTGCTTTTCTTCTTACGCACATCAACCACAGTCATGCGGTCGGTACAGGAGTAGCAAGGGTCGAGGCTACCGATAATCAGCGGCGCATCGGAAACGGTGTTGCCGCGCAGCATGTAGCGCAGGGTCGGCCAGTTCGCATAGGTCGCCGCACGGCAGCGCCAGCGGTAGAGTTTCTGGTTGTCGCCGGTCATGCTCCAGTGGATATCATCGCCGCGCGGCGCTTCGGCAAAGCCAAGGGCGAAGCGATGCGGAATGTAGGTAAAGCCTTCCACCGCCAGCGGGCCGCCAGGCAGGTTATCGAGGCCGAAATCAATCATATTCAGCGCGGTAAAGACTTCGTTGATACGCACTTTCAGGCGCGAAATCACATCACAGCCCTGCTCGCTGTGGACTTCCATCGGCAGCAGGCCATAACCGACAAACGGGTGATCGGCGCGGGTGTCGCGGGCGTGTCCACTGGCGCGAACCATCGGGCCGACGTTACTGAAGTCGCGGGCGATTTCCGGGTCAAGACGACCAATGCCGACGGTGCGCTGTTCCATGTTCGGGGTGCTCAGCAGCACGTCTACCAGGTCCTGCACGTCGCGACGCATCTGCTGCGCCAGCTGGCGGGTCTGGATCATGTCATCTTTCAGCAGGTCGCGACGAATACCGCCAATCAGGTTCAGACCGTAGGTTTTACGCGCCCCGGTGAGGATTTCCGCCATTTTCATGGAGGTTTCACGCACGCGGAAGAACTGCATAAAACCGGAGTCAAACCCGGTGAAGTGGCAGGCCAGGCCGAGGTTCAGCAGGTGCGAGTGCAGGCGTTCCACCTCCAGCAAAATGGCGCGGATCATCTGCGCACGTTCCGGCACCACGATGCCCATCGCATTCTCAACGGAGGTGGTGTACGCCGTGCTGTGGGCGAAGCCGCAGATACCGCAGACGCGATCCGACAAGAAAGTGACTTCGTTGTAGCCCATACGGGTTTCCGCCAGTTTTTCCATGCCACGGTGGACGTAGAACAGACGGTAATCGGCGTCGATAATATTTTCACCGTCAACAAACAGACGGAAGTGACCCGGTTCATCAGAGGTAACGTGCAACGGGCCAATCGGCACCACGTTGTTCTTTTTGCTGCCCAGTTCGTTGATGAACTCGTAGGTTTCGGCATCGGTGGTCGGTGCCGGGCGCTGACGGTAATCCATGCTGTCTTTACGCAGCGGATAAAGTTCGTCCGGCCAGTCATCCGGCAGAACCAGACGACGCTCATCCGGTAAACCAACCGGAATCAAACCGTACATGTCGCGCACTTCGCGCTCGCCCCACACCGCGGCAGGCACGCGCGGCGTCACGGACGGATATTCCAGCGTGTTGGCGTCCACTTCGACGCGCACCGTTACCCAGCATTTCGTGCCCTGCTCCATGGAGAGCACGTAATAGACCGCGTAGTGGCCGTTCAGCTTGCGTTCATCGTTGCCGAACAGCACCGACAGCCAGCCGCCCTGTTTGTAGTAAAGAAACTCCACCACTTCCGGCAGGTAGTTCACCTTCACCGTAATAGTAAGCTGATCTTTCGTCTGCCAGGCTTCATCCAGCACCACGCCCGGAAAGGTCTGATGCAGTGCGGCGAGGTAATGTTGACCGATTTTTTCTTCAGACATGCTCAAACTCTCTTAATCACGCCGCCAGCAAGGAGACGAAAGCTAAAAACGCAAAACCAAAACCCGCCCAAGTGACGCGAGACGTGGCGCAAAAACGCAGACGCGCCATGCTGTTTTCGAACAGGGCAATCACCAGAACGCCGACCACCAGTTTGACGACCGCAGCCACCAGCGCCAGCACAAGGCCGCCAACGCTGAAGCTGGTCATCTGGCCCCACGGAATGAAGACGCCGACGAACATTTGCAGCACCACCAGTTGTTTCAGGCTGATGCCCCATTTCAGGATGCCGAAGCCACTGCCGCTGTACTCAGACAGCGGGCCTTCCTGCAACTCCTGCTCTGCTTCAGCCAGGTCGAACGGCAGTTTGCCCATTTCGATAAAGGTGGCGAACGCGCAGGCGCAAAGGGCCAGCAGCAGCGGCAGGGAGTGAGAAACAGGCCAGTGATAAACGGTGTTCGCGATATTGCTGATGTGCGTAGACCCCGCCACCAGCGCGGCCACCCACAGGCCGAGCAGCAGAATCGGCTCCACCAGCACGCCCAGCATCGCTTCACGGCTTGCGCCGATGGCGGTGAACGGGCTACCGGTATCCAGCCCGGCGATGGCAAAGAAGAAACGGGCAATGGCGAACAGATAAATCAGGGTGATGAGATCGCCCAGAGACGGCATCAAAGACCCTACTGTTACCACCGGCAGCGCGGTCGCAATGGTGAGCATCACGCCGACCATCACAAACGGCGTCAGGCGGAAGACCCAACCGGATGCATCCGGCCCGACGCTCTGGCGGCCCAGCAGTTTGATAATGTCGCGATACTCCTGCAACACCCCCGGCCCACGGCGGTTATGCATACGCGCGCGGGCCACGCGGGTAATGCCGGACAGCAGCGGCGCCGCGGCAAACAGCACCAGCGCCTGCAGTAATGCAAAGAAAACGGTCATTCTCAGGCTCCTCGCGAAATCACAATCACCACCAGCACGGCAAGCTCAACGAGCGCCACACCGCGCAGCAACGCTGGCGCACTGGCGTTCTGCCAGCCTGGCACCAGACGCACCGGGTTCAGCCAGTCGCGCAGTTTCAGCACCACGGCAAAGGCTTCTTTAACCGGCATGGCAAAACCGTGCGCGGTGACGACCATTGATTGCTCATGGTCATAGCCACACACCCACGCCGCGCCGCGTGAACGGTTCGGCAGGCGGTCGCCTTTGAAGATTGTCATGATGATGAACGGCAGCAGCGGGCAGGCAATCAGCAGTAAGGTGATCATCGGCTGAGACACCACGGTGCTCGCGGTCTGCAACGGCAGCGGCACGGCGGAGGTCAGCAGCGGCAGCAGCCAGGGTGCCGCAACGCCACCCACGACGCACAGCAGCGCCATCGCCACGGTGCTCACGCCCATCAGCAGCGGTGCGCAGCAGGCGTTTTCCGCCTCTTTCGTACGCGGTGCGCCAAGGAAGGTGACGCCATAGACTTTCGCCATACACATCACCGCCAGCGCGCCGGTAATGGCGAGGCCCACCGCCAGCAGCGGTCCTAACAGACGCCCAATAAACAGGTCGCTGGTGCTCAGTTTGAAGAAGGATTGATAGATAACCCATTCGCCCGCGAAGCCGTTCAGCGGCGGCAGCGCAGCCATCGCCATCAGACCAACCAGCATGGCAATGGAGATAACCGGCATTTTTTTGCCGATACCGCCCAGTTTTTCGATATCGCGATGCCCGGTGCGATACCACACCGCGCCTGCGCCGAGAAACAGCGTGGTTTTAAACAGGCTGTGGTTCACCAGGTGATAGAGACCACCGGTTAAGCCCAGCGCCACCAGAACCGGCTGTTGCAGCGCAATACCGGTTACGCCAGCGCCAAGGCCGAGCAGAATGATGCCGATATTTTCCAGCGTGTGGTACGCCAGCAGACGCTGAATATTGTGTTCCATCAGCGCATAAAGACCGCCGACAAACGCGGTGATCATTCCCAGCACCAGCAGGGCAATCCCCCACCACAGCGGTTGATTCACGCCAATCAGCGAGACGGTCAAAATGCCGAGTAAACCGACTTTCATCACTACGGCGGAGAACAGCGCCGCAGCCGGTGCGCTGGCATTGGCATGCGCCTGCGGCACCCAACCGTGCAGCGGAATAATCCCCGCCAGCAGGCCGAAGCCCAGCACGCTCAGAACCCAAATATCAGATCCGAGCGGCAGCAGCAGCGTCCGTTGATTCAGGACGGAAAGCTCCAGCGAGCCGTAGCGTTGCCACAGCAACCAGCAGGCGACCGCCAGCAGAATTGTGCCCAGGCGACCCAACGCAAACCACAGTTTGCCGGAGGTGGCGCAGCCGGTCAGGAACGCGCCGCACAGCGCCATGATTTCCGCCATGACAACCATCGAACCCAGGTTATCTGCAAGCGTAGCGCATACCGCCGCCGCCAGCAGAATGTTCATCAGCCAGCCATTGGCTTTCGCCTGCGGATGACGATGCCAGGTAATGTTAAACAGGCTGATAAACAGACCACACAGGCCAAAAGCAATCAGCCAGATGGAATTCAGCGGAGTGGCCAGCACGCGATGACCCACCAGCGGGAGTACCCCGGCAATGGGCTGCGCATGCGTTAATACCCCAAAACCCGCCAGCGCCGTGCAGACACTGCCGACCGCGCCGCCAATACCGGCAACCCAGCCGCTCAGCGGTTTATTGAACGACAGCAGAAAAGCGAGCACCGCCGCCGCCGCAAACCAGGCGACCGCACTATCAATTAACGACATCACGCTCATTTCGCCTCTCCTTCCTGCATGCTCTGCAACAGCGACAGATCGCCTAAGTCGGTATTAAAGGTCAGTTCGCGTTTGCGTTTGCTGACGCGAGCAATATCCATGTTATTGACCAGATGCAGCGCTTTAGTTGGGCAGGTGCGTACACAGGCCGGGCCTTCTTCGTCGAAGTCGCACAAATCGCACTTCACGGCGATGGCGCGAACGCCCGGCACCCAGTCCAGCAGCGTGCTCACGCGCGCAGGCGCAGGCGGTGCAGGCAGTGCTTTCGGGGTATTGGCATTGGCCGGAATATCCAGCGGACGGCTACCGGAGAATTCGATGGCACCAAACGGGCAGGCGATGCCGCACAGTTTGCAGCTTACGCACAGGCTTTCATTGAGCTGTACCCCACCGTCAACGCGGTTGATAGCGTTCACCGGGCAAACGGTGGCGCACGGCGCGTCTTCACAGTGGTGGCACATCTGCGGGGCAGATTCTTTTTCATTGCGCATCACGCGCAGACGCGGCATGGACTGCAATCCATGATGGCGATGCGTCTCGGAACAGGCGGCTTCGCAGGTGCGGCAGCCAATACAGACGCTTGAGTCAGCAATTACAAAACGGTTCACCAGGTCTTCCTCAGGTGACAGTCATTTTTGACGAAATCATGCAGAGCAGGTGTCATTTCGACACCTGTCGACACACCGGTACTTCAGGCTACTTTGGCCGTATTCACGCTTTGCGCCAGCGGGTTGAACGTCACCGGGCTGTCGCTTTCCAGCGCGGCATACAGGGCGTCATAAACCGGGGCGATTTTTTCCAGATAGTGTTCCAGCACCTGCTCGCGGTCGCGGCATTTGACACCGTTATCCACGGTGCCGTCGGCGTTTAACTCCGCGCGGGCAATACATTTTTTGTCTTCTCCGTCGCGCGTTTCGACGGTGTATTCGATGGTGTGGCTGTTGAAGCCGCCGACCAGGCTCACGGAAAGCACAAAGTGTTCGAACAGCACAAAGCTGAGATCCTTATCCGGCGCGCAATTCACCGCATGATGCAGGCGCGCTTTGGAAAGCGTGATCCCCTGAACCAGCGAGTTGCAGTAAATACGCCACTGTTCCTGTTGGCGATGGTGTCGATCGGCGATGAAGTCAGCTTTTTCGCTAATTTCCCAAATGGTCATGTCAGGTTACCCGGTTGATAGAGACTCACCCTGATAAGCACGTTCCATGCCAGTTTTTATGCTGTTGAAAAATATGGGTTTTACACATTATGACAGCAAGGAGTGACATGTCATTTCGTCAGTTTGACACTGTCATCGACAGTACAAATGCATCAGATTTCATCTCTGGCATCGTTATTGCATTAATCGGGTCAATGAAATGTCGGAGGCGTTATGCACGAAATTACGCTCTGCCAGCGGGCGCTGGAAATCGTCGAACAGCAGGCCACCCAGCACGGCGCAAAACGCGTAACCGGGGTCTGGCTCAAAGTTGGCGCATTTTCCTGCGTCGAAACCAGCGCAATGACCTTTTGTTTTGATCTGGTATGCCGCGGCACCTTAGCTGAAGGATGTAAATTACACGTCGAAGAACAAGAGGCAGAGTGCTGGTGCGAAAAGTGCCAGCAATATGTTCAGTTACTCTCCGTTCACGTGCGCCGCTGTCCGCAATGCCAAAGTAACGACCTGCAAATTGTGGCGGATGACGGTTTACAGATTCAGCGAATTGAAATAGACCAGGAGTAAGCTATGTGTACCACCTGTGGTTGTGGAGAAGGTAACCTCTATATAGAGGGAGACGAACATAACCCGCACTCGCCGTTTCGCAGTGCGCCTTTCGCCTCTGCTGCACGGCCAGCAATGACCATTACGGGCGTGAAAACCCAGGAATTTGAACCGACGCGCGCCGACAACGGCGACCTGCATTACGGTCACGGCGAAGCGGGAACCCACGCGCCGGGCATGAGCCAGCGTCGCATGCTGGAAGTCGAGATTGACGTGCTGGATAAAAACAACCAGCTCGCCGCGCGCAACCGCGCACGCTTTGCCGCCCGCGAACTGTTAGTGCTGAACCTGGTCTCCAGCCCGGGCTCCGGTAAAACCACCCTGCTCACCGAAACCTTAATGCGCCTGAAAGACAAGGTGCCTTGCGCCGTTATTGAAGGCGATCAGCAAACGGTGAACGATGCCGCGCGGATTCGCGCCACCGGTACACCAGCCATTCAGGTCAACACCGGTAAAGGTTGTCACCTTGACGCGCAGATGATTGCCGACGCCGCGCCGCGTTTGCCGCTGGATAACCACGGCATTCTGTTTATCGAAAACGTCGGCAACCTGGTGTGCCCGGCAAGTTTTGATCTCGGCGAAAAGCACAAAGTCGCCGTGCTCTCCGTCACCGAAGGTGAAGACAAACCGCTCAAATATCCGCATATGTTTGCCGCCGCATCTATCATGCTGCTCAATAAAGTCGACCTGCTGCCGTACCTCAACTTCGACGTTGAGAAGTGCATCGCTTACGCCCGTGAAGTGAATCCGAATATTGAAGTTCTGCTGATCTCCGCCACCAGCGGCGAAGGCATGGACACCTGGCTAAACTGGCTGGAGGCACAGCGATGTGCATAGGCATTCCGGGGCAAATCTGCGCCATTGATGGCGTACAGGCGAAAGTGGAAGTCAGTGGCGTAAAGCGCGACGTTGACCTGACGCTGGTTGGCGCGGTAGATGAACAGGGCCAGTCGCGTATCGGCCAGTGGGTGCTGGTGCACGTCGGCTTCGCCATGAGCATCATTAACGAAGAAGAAGCCCGCGACACCCTCGCGGCGCTGCACAATATGTTTGAAGTCGAGCCGGACGTCGGCGCGCTGCTGTATGGCGAGGAGCACTGATGCGTTTCGTTGATGAATATCGCGCCCCTGAGCAGGTAATGCAGCTTATCGCGCATCTGAAATCCCGCGCGGCGCTGCTGAACTACACCGCCGCGCGCCCGTTGCGCATCATGGAAGTGTGCGGCGGTCATACCCACGCCATTTTTAAGTTTGGCCTCGACCAGCTTCTGCCGGATAACATCGAGTTCATCCACGGGCCGGGCTGCCCGGTGTGCGTACTGCCGATGGGGCGCATCGATAGCTGTATCGAAATCGCCAGCCATCCGGAAGTGATTTTCTGCACCTTTGGCGATGCGATGCGCGTGCCGGGGAAAAATGGCTCGCTGATGCAGGCGAAATCGCGCGGCGCGGACGTGCGCATTATCTATTCGCCGATGGATGCGTTGAAACTGGCAAAACAGAACCCTGATCGCAAAGTGGTGTTCTTTGGCCTTGGCTTCGAAACTACCATGCCCGCTACCGCCATTACGCTGCAACAGGCGCGTATCCAGCAGGTCGATAATTTCTTCTTTTTCTGTCAGCACATTACGCTCATCCCGACGTTGCGCAGCCTGCTGGAGCAACCGGACAACGGCATTGACGCGTTCCTCGCGCCGGGCCACGTCAGTATGGTCATCGGCACCGACGCTTATGGATTTATCGCCAGCGATTTTCATCGTCCATTAGTGGTCGCTGGATTCGAACCGATTGATCTACTGCAAGGCGTGAACATGCTGGTTGAGCAGAAAATAGCGGATAACATTCAGGTAGAGAATCAATACCGCCGGGTCGTGCCCGATGAAGGCAACCGGCTGGCGCAGGTGGCTATCGCCGACGTGTTTACCGTGAAAGGCGACAGCGAATGGCGCGGTCTGGGGCTTATCAATGACTCTGGCGTGCAGTTAACCGAAAAATATCAATCATTTGATGCAGAAGCGCACTTCAAACCTGCGCCGCAAAATGTCAGCGATGACCCACGCGCGCGCTGCGGCGACGTGTTAACCGGGCGCTGCAAACCGCATCAATGCCCGCTTTTCGGCAACACCTGTAATCCACAAAGTGCCTTCGGCGCACTGATGGTTTCCTCCGAGGGAGCCTGCGCGGCCTGGTATCAATATCGCAGTCAGGAATCAGAAGCATGAAAAGTATTCAGCTCGCTCACGGCAGTGGCGGCCAGGCAATGCAGCAGTTGATTGGCGACCTGTTTATGCAGGCATTCGCCAACCCGTGGCTGGCGGAGCAGGAAGATCAGGCGCGTTTGTCGCTGGCAACGCTGACCGCGCAGGGCGACCGTTTGGCCTTCTCCACCGATAGCTACGTTATCGACCCGCTTTTCTTCCCCGGCGGTAACATCGGCAAACTGGCGGTGTGCGGTACGGCGAATGATGTCGCAGTCAGCGGCGCGATCCCGCGCTTTCTCTCCTGCGGTTTTATCCTCGAAGAAGGCCTGCCAATGGAGACGCTGGAAGCGGTGGTGAACAGCATGGCGGCGACGGCGAAAGCGGCGGATATCGCCATCGTGACCGGCGATACCAAAGTGGTACCGCGCGGCGCGGCGGATAAACTGTTTATCAATACCGCGGGTATGGGCGCGATTCCGGCGGATATTCACTGGGGTGCGGCGCAGTTGCAGCCTGGCGACCAATTATTGGTGAGCGGCACCCTGGGCGACCACGGAGCGACTATCCTTAACCTTCGCGAGCAGATGGGGCTGGATGGCGAACTGGCGAGCGACTGTGCGGTGCTGACGCCGCTGATTCAGGCGCTGCGTCATATTCCTGGCGTGAAAGCCCTGCGCGACGCCACCCGTGGCGGCGTGAATGCCGTGGCGCATGAGTATGCCGCCACCAGCGGTTTCGGTATTGAACTGCACGAGCAGAAACTGCCGCTGAAAGAGGCGGTGCGCGGCGTATGTGAACTGCTGGGGCTGGATGCGCTTAACTTTGCCAACGAAGGCAAACTGGTGATCGGCGTGGCACGCGATGCGGCGGATGCTGTGCTGGAAGCGCTGCGTGCGCATCCTTTGGGGCGCGATGCGGCGATTATTGGTGAAGTCACCGAACGCAAAGGCGTGCGCGTCGCCGGGCTGTACGGCGTGAAACGCACGCTCGATCTTCCGCACGCAGAGCCGCTGCCGCGGATTTGCTGAGTGCCCGCTTTGTGCCGGGGGCGCTGCGCTTGCCCGGCCTACGGGTAAGCGTAGCGCACCCGACACCATGCACCGGCATGATGGTTTGACCGTTTGTAGGTCGGGTAAGCGTAGCGCACCCGACACCATGCACCGGCATGATGGTTTGGCCGTTGTAGGTCGGGTAAGCGCAGCGCCACCCGACACCATGCACCGGCATGATGGTTTGGCCGTTGTAGGTCGGGAAAGCGCAGCGCCACCCGACAAAAAGCAGGTTCCGCCCTGCCATTAATCTAATTTTTTCTTTTTCCGTACCCTCACGGTACGTTTGTGGGCTAATCAATGTCGTATACACCGATGGGCGATCTCGGTCAGCAAGGGCTGTTCGATATCACCCGGACACTTCTGCAACAACCCGATCTGGCGGCGCTTAGCGAAACGCTAACGCGACTGGTGAAGCAATCTGCACTGGCAGATCGGGCAGCTATCGTACTGCTGCAACCGGGCAATCACCGCGCCAGCTATCATGCGACGCATGAAGCAGGGAAACCCATTGCCTACGACGACGACAGCCTGCTGGCGAACGGCCCGGTGCGTCGACTGCTCTCACGCCCGGACGCCCTGCACTGCGACTATCACGAATTCAGCGAAACCTGGCCGCAGCTCGCCGCCAGCCAGCTCTATACGCCCTTTGGTCATTACAGTCTGTTGCCGCTCGCCGCCGAAGGCCGCATTTTCGGCGGCTGCGAATTTATTCGTGACACCGACCAGCCGTGGACGGAAAAAGAGTACCAACGGCTGCAAACCTTCACCCAGATTATCGCGGTGGTCACCGAGCAAATTCAGAGTCGCGTCACCAACAACGTCGATTACGACTTACTGTGCCACGAACGCGATAACTTCCGCATTCTGGTCGCCATCACCAACGCCGTGCTATCGCGTCTGGATATGGACGACCTGGTGAGCGCGGTGGCCAAAGAGATCCACTACTATTTCCGCATCGACGCCATTAGCATCGTGCTGCGCAGCAACCGTAAGGGCAAACTCAACATCTACTCGACGCACTATCTGGATGTGAACGACCCGGTTCACGATCAGAGTGAAGTGAGCGAAGCGGGTACGCTGACCGAGCGCGTGTTCAAAAGCAAAGAGATGCTAATGCTCAACCTGCGCGAGCAGGATAATCTTGCGCCTTACGAACGTATGCTGTTCGACATGTGGGATAACCAGATTCAAACCCTGTGCCTGCTGCCGTTGATGTCGGGTAATACCATGCTGGGCGTGCTGAAGCTGGCCCAGTGCGACGAAAAAGTCTTTACCGCCACCAATCTTAAACTGCTGCGCCAGATTGCCGAGCGCGTCTCGATTGCAGTAGACAACGCCCTCGCCTATCAGGAAATTCATCGCCTGAAAGAGCGGCTGGTGGATGAAAACCTGGCGCTGACTGAACAACTTAACAATGTAGAAAGTGAGTTCGGCGAAATCATTGGCCGCAGCGAAGCGATGTACAGCGTGCTTAAGCAGGTTGAAATGGTGGCGCAAAGCGACAGCACGGTGCTGATCCTCGGCGAAACCGGCACCGGGAAAGAGCTGATTGCCCGCGCGATCCACAATCTCAGCAACCGCAACGGTCGCCGGATGGTGAAAATGAACTGCGCCGCGATGCCAGCCGGGTTGCTGGAAAGCGACCTCTTCGGCCACGAACGCGGCGCATTTACCGGCGCGAATACGCAGCGTATTGGCCGGTTTGAACTGGCGGATAAAAGCTCGCTGTTCCTTGATGAAGTCGGTGACATGCCGCTGGAACTTCAGCCAAAACTGCTGCGCGTATTACAGGAGCAGGAGTTTGAGCGCCTCGGCAGTAATAAGCTGATCCGCACGGATGTGCGCTTGATCGCCGCCACCAACCGCGATCTGAAACAGATGGTTAACGATCGCAAATTTCGTAGCGATCTCTATTATCGATTGAACGTCTTCCCGATCCACCTTCCACCGTTACGCGAACGTCCGGAAGATATTCCGCTGCTGGTGAAAGCCTTCACCTTTAAAATCGCCCGTCGCCTGGGACGCAATATCGACAGTATTCCGGCGGAAACCCTGCGCACCCTGGAACGCATGGAGTGGCCGGGCAACGTCCGCGAACTGGAGAACGTGATTGAACGCGCCGTTCTGCTGACGCGCGGCAGCGTGCTGCAACTTTCGCTACCCGAAGTGACCATCACACCGGATGAACCCACCGCACCCGCAGCGACCTGCGCTATGGACGGGGAAGATGAATTCCAGTTGATCACGCGCGTACTGAAAGAGACCAACGGCGTCGTCGCCGGGCCAAAAGGTGCGGCGCAACGCCTGGGGCTGAAACGCACCACGCTGCTGTCGCGCATGAAGCGCCTGGGGATAGATAAAGACGCACTTCTGCCTTAAATCTGGCTATACTGCTCTCACACACATCGAAAGGAGGCAGTATGTCAGTATCAGCACGTAACCAGCTTACCGGCACCGTCAGCGCCGTATCCACCGGCGCCGTCAACGACGAAGTAGAACTGACGCTTGCAGGCGGCGCGAAGCTTGTCGCCATCGTCACGCACAGCAGCAAAGAAGCGCTGGGGCTGGCGAACGGAAAGGAAGCCATCGCGTTAATTAAAGCGCCGTGGGTCACGCTGGCTACCGAAGATTGCGGCCTGAAATTCTCCGCCCGCAACCAGTTTGCCGGCAGCGTTTCTCAGATTACCGAAGGTGCCGTGAACGCCACCGTACATATCAAAACCGACGCCGGTTTTGAGGTTGTCGCCGTGGTAACTAACGAAAGCCAGGATGAAATGAAACTCACCACCGGCAGCCGCGTCATTGCGCTGATTAAAGCGTCGGCGATCCTTCTGGCGACTCGCGCGTAATAACGTTAAAATCCCATATTACTTCGGTGATATGGGATTTTATCTTTTATTCACAAAACCCAACAAATAATGAGAACACATCAATAATAAAATAAATCATTACTCTCAGGAAATTATAAAATCCGAACTCACAACACAAATGGCAACCACGATTGCGGTGATTAAACCACAAGATAAAAAATTCAATATTGAATCTTTTTTTCTAACATTAAGAATATCAATTAAATATTTTTCTCTGCGGGCTG
Organism: Pseudocitrobacter sp. 2023LY-00077; assembly: GCF_055796175.1. Lineage (NCBI taxonomy): Bacteria > Pseudomonadati > Pseudomonadota > Gammaproteobacteria > Enterobacterales > Enterobacteriaceae > Pseudocitrobacter > Pseudocitrobacter sp. 2023LY-00077. The sequence continues at coordinate 121,991 of NZ_JBSPEI010000002.1, forward strand.
ACGGAATACCCCCTTGAGAGCCCAGTGTTATTTCTTTTCTCAGCATCTGGCTAAGTTGTTGCGCATTCACTAACAGATAAAGCCCTTTCTTTGCATTGGTGTGAACTTGAATATAACAGGCAGATTCTTTTTGACGCCCCAGTTTTTTTAGCGACCAGGATACATCTATACCGTCAATGGCCGCACCATCGTCCGTCACCTCAATTTGTTTAATGAAAAAATAGGGAACACAGCAACTGCTCATTATTATAAATAAGCCAAAACATAGTGTGTACTCCATAACATGCTCAATATGGCATATCTGATTGACTACGCCATAACTTGTGCGACATATGCTCATCGTTATCCCCACTAAAAAAGCGAGAGATAACACATACAAACCGATGATGAATGTCAGTCGGCATGCAGATATTGAAATCATGAATAAATAGTCACAATGCGCTCTTTTGCTTAACAACCAGTGTAGTCTTTTAAAAAACAAACGAAAAGTAAGAGCCGTTAATGAAATAATCAAAAAGTACTTCGTCATAATTCACCTGATAGCCGCCAACAGCAACGATGACGCATTCACCACTATAAAAACAGAGGCGTAAACTTCATATAAATAAACAATAATATCGACAAGTATGATTTATAAAAATGATAATAAGTTAATTATCCGAGGCGGTCAGAGTACAGTAATAACAGAGATATGTCATCCCGGCTATTTCATCTCTAAAGCAGGACAAAACAGAGATCTCACTTTCAAAATCTGCGTACAATAATCCAGTATTTCGCCAGATTGTCTCCTGTCTTCACGCCCCTGATTTGCCTACCTTAGACACATTACCTGTTCTGAGGAGCAACCTGTATGACCCATCGCATTCAACGCCTGAAAGACACCCTTTTCGCTCACCCACGTGAAATTTCTCTGGAGCGCGCCCTGCTCTATACTGAGAGCCATCGCCAGACAGAAGGCGAGCCGGTGATCGTTCGCCGCGCTAAAGCCACCGCGCACATTCTGGATAACGTTGCCATCAGCATTCGCGATGACGAACTGATTGCGGGCAATCGAACGATTAAACCGCGCGCCGGGATTATGTCACCGGAGATGGACCCTTACTGGTTGCTTAAAGAACTGGATCAGTTCCCGACGCGCCCGCAGGATCGGTTTGCCATCAGCGACGACGACAAGCGCTGCTATCGCGAAGAATTGTTCCCGTACTGGGAAAAGCGCTCGATGAAAGATTTCATTAACGGGCAGATGACCGATGAGGTAAAAACCGCCGTTGGTACGCAGATTTTCAGCGTTAACCAGACTGACAAAGGCCAGGGTCATATCATTATCGACTACCCGCGCCTGCTGAATAACGGCCTCGCCGCGCTGGTTTCAGAGATAAAAGCACACTGTACTCAGCAGCCGGAAAACCATTTTTATGCCGCAGTGTTGATTGTGCTGGAAGCCGCGCAGCGTCATATTCTGCGCTATGCCGTACTGGCGGAAACCCTGGCCGTAGCGTGCCCGGATGCCACGCGTCGCCAGGAGTTGCTGTCTATCGCCGCGACATCCCGCCATAACGCCGAACAGCGCCCGGAGGATTTCCATCAGGCATGCCAGCTGTTCTGGTACATGAATATCATTTTGCAGTATGAATCTAACGCCAGTTCGATTTCCCTGGGCCGCTTCGACCAGTACATGCTGCCCTTCTGGCAGGCCTCTCTCAACCGTGGCGTTGACGCGCAAACGCTGCGCGAGCTGCTGGAATCCCTGTGGGTGAAATGCAACGACATCGTACTGCTGCGTTCCACCAGCAGCGCCCGTTATTTTGCCGGTTTCCCGACGGGTTATACCGCACTGCTCGGGGGCTTAACCGAGAATGGCCGCAGCGCCGTGAACGCCCTTTCGTTTATGTGTCTGGATGCTTATCAGAGCGTACGTCTGCCGCAGCCAAACCTCGGCGTGCGCGTCAATGAGCTGATTGATCGCCCGTTCCTGCGTAAAACCGCCGAGACCATTCGCCTCGGTACCGGCATTCCGCAAATTTTTAACGATGAAGTGGTCGTTCCGGCATTTTTAAACCGTGGCGTGTCGCTGGAAGATGCGCGCGATTACGCGGTAGTCGGCTGCGTCGAGCTGTCGATTCCAGGGCGGACCTACGGGTTACACGATATCGCCATGTTTAACCTGCTGAAGGTGATGGAAATCGTGCTGCATGAGAACGAAGGCAATTCAACGATCGACTGGGAAGGCTTGCAGACGCAGATCCGCGACAAGATTCGCCACTACATTAAGCTGATGGTTGAAGGCAGCAACATCTGCGATATCGGTCACCGCGACTGGGCGCCGGTTCCCCTGCTCTCCTCGTTTGTCAGCGACTGCATGGTCAACGGCAAAGACATCACCGAAGGCGGCGCGCGCTACAACTTCTCCGGCGTACAGGGTATTGGCATCGCCAACCTCAGCGATTCGCTACATGCACTGAAAGGCATGGTTTTTGACCAGCAGCGGATGCGTTTTGACGAACTGTTGGCGGTACTGAAAGCAAACTTCGAAACACCAGAAGGCAAAGAAGTTCGCGCGCGACTAATTAACCGCTTTGAGAAGTACGGCAACGATATCGACGAAGTGGATAATATCAGCGCCGATCTGCTGCGTTTTTACTGCAAAGAGGTGGAAAAATACCGCAATCCGCGCGGGGGGCAGTTTACACCAGGTTCCTACACCGTTTCAGCGCACGTGCCGTTGGGATCGGTAGTCGGCGCGACGCCGGATGGCCGTTTTGCCGGGGAGCAACTGGCGGATGGCGGCTTGTCGCCCATGCTAGGCCAGGATTGCCAGGGGCCAACGGCAGTGCTGAAATCGGTGAGCAAGCTGGATAACTATTTGCTCTCTAACGGGACGCTGCTGAACGTGAAATTTACCCCGGCGACGCTGGAAGGCGAAGGCGGACTGAACAAGCTTTCGGATTTCCTTCTCGCCTTTACCAAACTGAAGTTGCAGCACGTGCAGTTTAACGTCGTTAACGCCGATATGCTGCGCGAAGCCCAGCAGCGCCCGCAGGATTTCGCCGGGTTGGTGGTCCGCGTGGCGGGCTACAGTGCCTTCTTTGTTGAGCTGTCGAAGGAGATTCAGGATGACATTATCCGCCGCACCGCGCATCAGCTGTGAGGTAATGGAGCCGCGCGCCAACACGGCGCGCATCTTTAACATCCAGCGTTACTCGCTGAACGACGGCCAGGGTATCCGTACGGTGGTCTTTTTTAAAGGCTGCCCACACCGCTGCCCGTGGTGCGCTAACCCGGAATCCCTGTCGCCCAAAATCGAAACCGTGCGCCGCGAAAGCAAATGCCTGCGCTGCGTTCGCTGCCGCCAGGATGCGGATGAGTGTCCGTCTGGTGCATGGGAAAATATTGGCCGCGACGTCTCGCTGGCACAGCTGGAACGCGATGTTCTAAAAGATGACATATTCTTTCGCGCATCGGGTGGCGGTGTCACGCTTTCGGGCGGTGAAATACTGATGCAGGCAGAATTCGCCACACAATTTTTGCAACGCCTGCGCCAGTTAGGTATCCGTACGGCAATCGAAACGGCGGGTGACGCATCATTCAGCCGCCTGCTACCGCTGGCCAGCGCCTGCGATGAAGTATTGTTTGATTTAAAAATCATGGATGCCGAACGCGCCCGCGAGGTGTTGAATATCAACCAGCTACGCGTGCTGGAAAACTTCCGCCAGCTGCTGGCGGCCGGTATAAAGGTCATCCCGCGCCTGCCACTGATCCCTGGCTTCACGTTGAACGACGAGAATGTGACGCAGATTCTGGCATTCCTCGCACCGCTTGCGGTGCAGGAAATTCACCTGCTACCGTTTCATCAGTACGGTGAACCGAAATACCATCAGCTTAGTAAAGTGTGGCAAATGGCGGGCGTGACAGCACCAACAGAGCAGGATATCGCCCCACTGCGCGAGAAAATCGAACGGGCCGGCTATCGGGTAGTGATGGGCGGGTAATTATTTCGCATTGGGTTTCTTGCGATATTTTTCAGGTAGTTCCGGCACCGGGCGTTTGTCATCAATCAGATGGCGGACGGTGAGAATCGGGTGACGCCAGAGCATTCGTGGCCCGGCCCAACGCATTATCTGCTTCATCTCTTCGCGCTTTGCCGGCTGATAGCAGTGTACCGGGCACTGTTTGCAGGCCGGTTTTTCTTCACCGAACACGCACTTGTCGAGACGCTTTTCTGCATACGCGAAAAGTTCATCATAATGCCCGCTCTGAGCTACGGCCTGCGGGCACCGTTTCTCGTAAAGCGCGATCATTTTTTCAATCGTTTTTTTCTCACGATCAATACGTTTTCCAGACATTGCGCCCCCTCCCGACAAAAGATGCATGTATCTTACAACTTATCTATTGTGCATACCATTACCCGAAAGTGATAGTTCGCCATTATCTGCTTGTATCGATATCCGGTTATTCAGCGTCGTATAACGAATAATATGAAACAGTATTAATAACTTGTCATTGTCTTAATGCTTATGTTATTTTTCTTATATCATCAACTCTTCAACTTTTGATTTTAATCAATAAACCCACATTATTATCAAACGCTCTCGCCCCACACTTCCATATTAATATGGTGATAATAATAATCACACCAATATTCACCCATGATAACTAAATTATTTTTCTAATCTTTTCGCCGTTTGTTCATACACAAAAAAGACGCTAATTTAAGATTTTTACCTCCCAGTGGATAAGTGACAACAAAAAACTTTTAATCACTGCGCCAGCATTTTTCACACGCGCATTATTCTTATATTGTTAAAACCTATTAATCGTTAATGGTTGCGGTATTTTAAACGATTTTTTATTTCATTCCTGCCATCACTACTATCCAGATTGCAAACCTTTTGTTTTTAACTGTTGCAAAAACAATATTGATTATGAGCAAGGAAAAGCTATGAGCCCTAATCCTCTGATTCACCCAATGTCAAAAGTTGCACTTGTCGTATCACTGGTACTTTCTGCTCATGCCAATGCAGGTGCAATCAATAATAATATCGATTTATTCGCTTTATATCCGCCGATTGATGCCAGCACCACCGTCACTATCAATGAAAATAATTCCGTTACGCTGTCATCGACAGAGAATACCGAACCTGAATGGGACCAGTTTAAGTCGCTGATTATCGGGAAAGACACCGATGGCAGCATGATTATTGATAATCGCGCAATCAATACTCAACCCATAAACGTAAATGAAAATATCATCGGTGAAAACTCAACGGGGTCCTTAACGTTAACCAATGGCGCCAGATGGTCGGTTAATCGTGCTTATCTTTCTTTAGGAACAAATGACGGCAAAGGAACCCTGGTGGTTGAAAAAGGGAGTCAGATTACCGGCATCGGTGAGCTCAGAATCGGTGAGTTCGCGAGTGCGGCTGAAGGCGTCGTTATTATCGACGGAGAGAACTCATCAGTTGAGACTCAATGGACGATGGTTGGCGATCAGGGAACGGGGTATCTTGCGATCACTAACGGAGGTCACCTCAGCGTAGCCAGACACCTGGTATCAGGATTCAATGGTTATCCAGAATTTAATCAGGCTGGTCATGGTGAAGTGCTGGTCGACGGTGACCAGTCAACCCTTGACGTCACTTCTAATTTAACCGTTGGCGGTTACGGTGCGGATGAAAATTCAGGGTTTGGCACTCTGACCATCAGTAATGGCGCAACCGTCAATGTGGGAAACGAATTGCAATTAGGCTATAGCACAACGGCCACCGGAATCCTCAATATCGGCGGCGTAGCCGGTGAAGCGGAACAGGGCGCGGGCACACTCAACGCGCCGGTGATCCTTTTAGGTCGTGAGGGTGATAACAGCACCGCGATTCTCAACTTTAACCATAACAGCGAAGATTTTACGCTCGCGGCGAATATTGTTAACCACGGGGAAGTGAATCAGGTAGGTTCGGGCATTACGACCCTCAGCGGCGCGAACACCTACACGGGCACCACCCATGTGGCAAACGGCACGCTGCGCGCGGGTGTAGCGAATACCTTTAGCGCCAATTCAGATTATGTCGTCGACAGCGCCGGGACGCTTGATCTCAACGGTCACGATCAAACGCTCAACTCGCTGATTCTGGCAGGCAACGCCACCCTTTCCTCAGGCGAAGCAGGCGATGAATTTACGCCCACCACGCTCACCATTAACGGCGACTATACGGCAGACAACGCTCTACTGGCGCTGCGCACGGTATTAGGTGATGACCTCTCTGCCACCGACAAACTGGTTGTGCTGGGCGATACCGCGGGCGACACCCGCGTCAGCATCAGCAATGCGGGCGGCACTGGTTCGCAGACCATTGAAGGTATCCGCATTGTCGATGTCGCCGGTGAATCAAACGGCACGTTTGCAAAAGAGGGGCGCATCGTCGCTGGAGCATATGACTACAATATTGTCAAACTCGACAATCAGAACTGGTATCTCACCAGTGAAGCCATTCCGGACCCGGTCAAGCCCGTAGATCCTGTCGACCCTATCGATCCTAAACCTCCGGTTGATCCGGTTGACCCTGTACCGCCTGTCGATCCGGTTGACCCTGTACCACCTGTCGATCCGGTTGACCCTGTACCACCTGTCGATCCGGTTGACCCTGTACCGCCTGTCGACCCGGTTGACCCGGTGCCGCCTGTCGACCCTATTCCAACGAAACCTGAAGGTGAACATCAGTATCGCCCGGAATCAGGCAGCTATCTCGCGAATGCAATGGCCAACAACACCTTGTTTAATACTCGCCTGCACGATCGTTTGGGGGAAACCCAGTACACCGATGCACTGACCGGCGAGCAGAAAGTGACCAGTCTGTGGATGCGTAACGTCGGCGGACACACTCGATTTAAAGATGGGTCAGACCAACTCTCAACGCAGAGTAATCGCTATGTGTTGCAGATTGGCGGTGACATCGCACAATGGAGCAGCAACGGTCAGGACCGTTTACACCTCGGCATGATGGCGGGCTATGCCAACAGTAAAAGCCGCACGCATTCAAAACTGACCGGATATTCTTCTCGCGGCGAAGTGAGTGGTTATAGCGCGGGGCTCTACGGCACATGGTATGCCAACGAGCTCGACAAAACCGGCCTCTATGTCGATAGCTGGGTGCTTTATAACTGGTTTGATAACAAAGTATCCGGCGAGAGTCTCGCCACCGAGAAGTATGATGCAGATGGCGTTACCGCCTCAATTGAGAGCGGCTACAGCTTCCGTCTCGGCGAAAGCAGCGATACGCGTACCAGCTACTGGCTGCAACCCAAACTCCAGCTTACCTGGATGGATGTGCAGGCCGACAGCCTGACCGAACATAACGGAACCCGCGTGTCGGATAAAACAGATGGCAATCTGCAAACACGTCTCGGCGTGAAAGCGTATCTTCAGGGGAACAACAAACTGGACGACGGGAAAGATCGTACTTTCCAGCCGTTTGTTGAAGCGAACTGGATCTACAATTCGGACACGTACCGCGTGAAAATGGATGATATCAGCAATGATATCAGCGGCACGCGCAATGTTGGCGAGCTGAAAGTTGGCGTTGAGGGGCAAATTAACAAGCGTCTACAACTATGGGGGAATGTTGCCCAACAGCTGGGCGACAACGGTTACAGCGACACCCAGGGTATGCTGGGTATGAAGTACAGTTTCTAATCCCCCCTGTCCCCACCTGCGTTTTCGCAGGTGGGGATCCTGTTATCCCTCCTCTCAATCACCATGCCTTTTGCTTTTACGCGCTCATACGCATAACCCCAGGCGACATCTGGAAGCGCGATCGCAGAACCACGCAGATTGTTAAATCAACGTCGTATTAATGGTACAATCGCCCCCCAAGAAGCTGAATTTCATCGGCGGCGTTGACGCGACCCGGTTCACTTTCGTGGTCATGCATGAGAAGCGAAATTCTCACTAACGCACTAAAAGTAAAGAGAATGGAATAACGAATTCGATGAGTACGATTGATAACCTGGACGCCCACACGCCGATGATGCAGCAGTATCTCAAGCTGAAAGCACAGCATCCGGAAATCCTGCTGTTCTACCGCATGGGCGACTTTTACGAGCTGTTCTACGATGACGCCAAACGCGCATCGCAGCTGCTGGATATTTCGCTTACCAAACGCGGCGCTTCAGCAGGCGAGCCTATTCCGATGGCGGGCATTCCGCATCACGCAGTGGAAAACTATCTCGCTAAGCTGGTGAATCAGGGCGAATCGGTCGCCATTTGCGAACAAATTGGCGACCCGGCAACCAGTAAAGGCCCGGTAGAACGTAAGGTTGTGCGCATCGTCACGCCGGGCACGATCAGCGATGAAGCCCTGTTGCAGGAGCGCCAGGACAACCTGCTGGCGGCTATCTGGCAGGACAGCAAAGGCTACGGCTACGCGACGCTGGATATCAGCTCCGGGCGTTTTCGTCTCAGCGAACCGGCAGACCGGGAAACGATGGCGGCAGAGCTGCAACGCACTAACCCTGCGGAATTGCTGTATGCAGAAGATTTCGCCGAGATGGCGCTGATTGAAGGCCGTCGCGGCCTGCGCCGTCGCCCGCTGTGGGAGTTTGAAATCGACACCGCGCGTCAGCAGCTTAACCTGCAATTCGGTACCCGCGATCTCATCGGTTTTGGCGTGGAAAACGCGCCGCGCGGCCTGTGCGCTGCGGGCTGCCTGTTGCAGTACGTGAAAGATACCCAGCGCACCTCACTCCCGCATATCCGCTCCATCACCATGGAGCGTCAGCAGGACAGCATCATTATGGATGCGGCCACCCGGCGTAATCTGGAGATCACCCAGAATCTGGGCGGGGGCGTTGAAAACACGCTGGCGTCCGTGCTCGATTGTACCGTAACGCCGATGGGCAGCCGCATGCTCAAGCGCTGGCTGCATATGCCGGTGCGCGACACAAAAACGCTGACAGAGCGCCAGCAAACTATCGGCGCTTTACAGGATGCGACCGGCGAACTGCAACCGGTACTGCGTCAGGTGGGCGATCTCGAACGTATTCTGGCGCGCCTTGCGCTGCGTACCGCTCGCCCGCGCGACCTGGCGCGTATGCGTCATGCCTTCCAGCAACTGCCGGAACTGCGCGCACAGCTGGAGAGTGTCGATAGCGCCCCGGTGCAGATGCTGCGCGAGAAAATGGGCGAGTTCACGGAACTGCGTGAACTGCTCGAACGCGCGATTATCGATGCGCCGCCGGTGCTGGTGCGCGACGGCGGTGTCATCGCGCCGGGTTACAACGAAGAGCTGGATGAGTGGCGCGCGCTGGCCGACGGCGCAACCGACTACCTCGATCGTCTGGAAATTCGTGAACGCGAGCGTACCGGCCTGGATACCCTGAAAGTGGGCTTTAATGCCGTCCACGGTTATTACATCCAGATCAGCCGTGGGCAAAGCCACCTGGCACCTATCAACTATGTTCGTCGCCAGACGCTAAAGAATGCTGAACGCTATATCATTCCTGAGCTGAAAGAGTACGAAGATAAAGTCCTCACCTCCAAAGGCAAAGCCCTGGCGCTGGAAAAACAGCTTTACGACGAACTGTTCGACCTGTTGCTGCCGCATCTGGCCGAGCTGCAACAGAGCGCAAGCGCCCTGGCGGAGCTGGACGTGCTGGTAAACCTTGCCGAACGCGCGTATACGCTGAACTATACCTGCCCGACCTTTATCGACAAACCGGGCATTCGCATCACCGAAGGCCGCCACCCGGTGGTTGAACAGGTGCTGAACGAGCCGTTTATCGCCAACCCGCTGAACCTGTCACCGCAGCGTCGTATGTTAATCATCACCGGCCCGAACATGGGCGGTAAGAGTACCTACATGCGTCAGACCGCGCTAATTGCCCTGCTGGCTTACATCGGCAGCTACGTGCCTGCGCAAAGCGTGGAGATTGGCCCGATTGACCGCATCTTTACCCGCGTTGGCGCGGCGGATGACCTTGCCTCTGGCCGCTCAACCTTTATGGTGGAGATGACCGAAACGGCCAACATTCTGCATAACGCCACCGAAAACAGCCTGGTGCTGATGGATGAAATTGGGCGCGGTACATCAACCTACGACGGTCTGTCGCTGGCATGGGCGTGTGCGGAAAATCTGGCGAATAAAATCAAAGCGTTAACGCTGTTTGCCACCCACTACTTCGAGCTGACTCAACTGCCGGAGAAAATGGAAGGCGTGGCGAACGTGCATCTCGATGCGCTGGAGCACGGCGACACCATCGCCTTTATGCACAGCGTACAGGACGGCGCGGCGAGCAAAAGCTACGGCCTGGCGGTTGCTGCACTGGCAGGTGTGCCGAAAGAGGTGATCAAGCGTGCGCGGCAGAAACTGCGCGAGCTGGAGAGCATTTCGCCGAATGCCGCCGCGACACAGGTCGATGGCACGCAGATGTCGCTGCTGTCAGCGCCGGAAGAAACCTCGCCCGCGGTGGAAGCGCTGGAAAATCTCGACCCGGATTCACTGACTCCACGTCAGGCGCTGGAGTGGATTTATCGGTTGAAGAGTTTGATGTAAATGCACTATCCCCGATGGTATTAACCCTCGGGGATATTAATGGTCATTAACGATGCAAACAGGAGTATAATAAAAGCTGAGATATAAAACCATTAAGGAAATATATGAAAAGGATTTTTCTATTTATAGTAGTAATACTCCAATTCTCGGGTAGTTGTTTAGCTACCTCGCAGCCATCACTTGATGATCTCATTCAGGCTGAAAAACGTTATTCTCTTACCAAGCAAAAAAACCTTAATGATATTATTACACAGGCTCAATCTGGTGACAAAAAAGCTCAACAGACATTAGGCCTTGTTTACAGAGAAGGTTTCACCGGAGTTATTAATCGAGAAAAATCATTTTATTGGTTTAACCTTGCAGCAATTCAAGAAGATCCCATTTCAGAGTTTTATGTCGGCCTTTTATATCATGAAGGCGATAAAAATACGCCTCCAGATTATAGCAATGCGTTAAAATGGTATGAGAAGGCAGCTAACCATGGTAATACACAGGCACAAGTAAACTGTGCCAATATCTATCAGTTTGGGCCTACCGCATTCAAAGATATTAATAAGGCCAAATATTGGCTACTTAAGGCCGCAGAAACTGGAGATCCTATCGCTCATGCGAATCTGGGCCAGCTTGCCGCAGAAGAGAAGAAATATGATGAAGCTGCCTCATATTTGAAATATGCCGCAGAGAAAGGCCAGCGTATTGCTCAATATAATTATGCCACACTCTTTCTAAATGGTACTGGTGTCGCTAAAAATATCGGCCAAGCTAAATATTGGTATGAGAAAGCGGCGGCACAAGATCTTCCTGATGCACAAATTTACTTAGGCAGGATTTATGCGTCAGGAGCAGATGTGAAAGGCGTAGATAAAGAAAAAGCATTATATTGGCTTAATATGGCTAAAGAGAAAGGTGCAATTTCTGAGGAACAAATCAACGCTATTCTTTCACAAAAGAATGATTAACATCCTTATGGGGAGTTGTGATGCTATCCGTTCGCTATCAAAAAATTGACACTCATCACTATCGCCATATCTGGGCCGTTGGTGATATTCATGGTGACTATCAATTATTACAATCCCGCTTGCACCAATTATCTTTTTGTTCTGAAACTGACTTACTTATTTCCGTAGGCGATAATATTGATCGTGGGCCGGATAGTCTTAACGTGCTACGCCTGTTAAACCAGCCCTGGTTTACATCGGTTAAAGGCAACCACGAGGCAATGGCGCTTGATGCCTTCGCGACTGGCGATGGCAATATGTGGCTTGCCAGTGGCGGTGACTGGTTCTTTGAGTTAAATGATTCAGAACAAAAAGAAGCAATAGACCTGTTGCTTCGCTTTCATCATCTTCCGCATATTATAGAAATCACCAACGATATTATAAAATATGTTATCGCACATGCAGATTATCCGGGTGATGAGTATCAGTTTGGCAAGGAAGTAGCGGAAAGAGAGATACTTTGGCCTGTTGAGCGCGTGCAGAAATCACTCAAAGGTGAGTTAAAAGAAATAAACGGTGCCGACTGTTTTATCTTCGGGCATATGATGTTTACAAATATCCAGACATTTGCCAATCAGGTTTATATTGATACCGGCTCGCCGGAAAGCGGACGGTTATCATTTTATAAAATTAAATGACGTAGGCCGGGTAAGGCGTAGCCGCCACCCGGCATTGTGTGCTTAACGCTTATCTTCCGCCAGCAGCGGCGGGATGCTCGGCACCATTGGCGCGTCATCAATATCTTTCTGCGTCATACGAAACGCTTCCGGGTAATGTTCGCGACTGGTGCGGCGTAGCGGTTCGGTATCGCGCCAGGTATAAAGGCAATGCTGGCACTGGTAGACCGTCCAGACATCTTTCACCGGCGATTTCGCCATCACTTCAATCTGTTCATCAGCACAACGTGGACAAATCATCTTCTTCTCCTTATTGACGTGCGGCCAGCATAGCGGTCAGTTTTTCAGCCCAGGCTTTGGTTTCCGGTAAGTCCACCACCGGCTGGCTGTAGTGACCACGGTTGTCCGGGGCGACAGGCGTGGTGGCGTCGATAATCAGCTTGTCGGTGATCCCCGCCGGGCTTGAGCCAGGGTCGAGTTCCAGCACGGACATATTCGGCAACTGCACCAAATCCCCTGCCGGGTTCACTTTAGAGGAGAGCGCCCACATCACCTGCGGCAGGTTGAACGGGTCAACGTCTTCATCGACCATAATCACCATCTTTACGTAGCCCAGACCGTGCGGCGTGGTCATCGCACGCAGGCCCACCGCGCGGGCAAAGCCGCCGTAGCGTTTTTTGGTGGAGATTATCGCCAGCAGGCCATGGGTGTACATGGCGTTCACCGCCTGCACTTCCGGGAACTCGGCTTTCAGTTGCTGATACAGCGGCACGCAGGTGGCAGGCCCCATCAGGTAGTCGATTTCGGTCCACGGCATGCCGAGGTACAGCGATTCAAAAATCGGTTTGCTGCGGTAAGAGACTTTATCGATGCGCACCACGGTCATATTGCGCCCGCCGGAGTAGTGGCCGGTAAACTCACCGAACGGCCCTTCAATCTCACGTTTACGACTTTCGATAACGCCTTCGAGGATCACTTCCGAGCCCCACGGCACATCAAAACCGGTCAGCGGGGCGGTAGCGATCGGGTATGGGCTTTCGCGCAGTGCGCCCGCCATTTCATATTCAGACTGATCGTATTTCAGCGGGGTGGCCCCCATTAGCGTGATGATCGGATCGTTACCGAGGGTGATCGCAATCGGCAGATCTTCACCGCGTTCTTCCGCTTTATGCAGATGCAGAGCGATATCGTGCATCGGCACCGGTTGCAGGCCGAGCTTACGTTTGCCCTTCACTTCCATACGGTAGATGCCGACGTTCTGCTTGCCGAAGTTATCCGGGTCGAGCGGATCGCGGGAAACCACGCAGGCTTTATCGAGATAGAAACCGCCATCGCCATCGTTTAAACGAAACAGCGGCAGGATATCGAACAGGTTAATCTCGTCGCCATCGACGGTGTTCTGTGCCCACGCTGGATTAGCGCGGCGCTCCGGGGCAATCGGGAAGTTATCCCAGCGGCGGATAAACTCATCAATCTGCTTTTTGACCGGCGTATTCGGCGGCAGGCCGAGGGAAATCGCGTGGTTCTGCCAGGAACCGATGGTGTTCATCGCTACGCGCGCATCGGTAAAGCCGCGAATATTATCAAACCACAGCGCGGGCGCGCCGTCGCCAATACGCCCGGTGGCGTTGGCCGCAGCGGCCAGATCTGGCTCGGCGTTCACCTCTTCGCTGATTTTCAGCAATTGCCCCTGGTCGTCGAGCGCCTGTAAAAGCTGCGTAAATCATCAAAAGCCATTATGCATTCTCCTGTGAAAATGAGTGTGCCGACGGAAGCCCCTTCCAGCGGCGGGCCTTGTCATACTTCAGGCCGAATTGGTCCAGCACGCGGGTGACGATGTGATCGACGATGTCGCCCACCGTTTCCGGGTGGTTATAGAAAGCAGGCATGGGCGGCACCATCGCCACGCCCATGCGGGAAAGCGCGAGCATATTTTCCAGGTGAATGGTGCTGAGCGGCATTTCACGCGGCACCAGTACCAGCTTGCGGCCCTCTTTGAGCACCACATCTGCCGCGCGCCCTACCAGGCTGTCGGCGTATCCGGCGCGGATCCCCGCCAGGGTTTTCATGCTGCAAGGGATCACAATCATGCCGTCAGTCTGAAACGAGCCTGAGGAGATAGTCGCTGCCTGGTCCGCCGGGCTATGGCTGAAATCCGCTAACGCGGCGACATCGCGCGCGCTATAGGGGGTTTCCAGTTCGATGGTGGTTTTCGCCCACTTCGACATCACCAGGTGCGTTTCAACGTCTGGCATATCACGCAACGCCTGAAGCAGTGCGACGCCAAGCGGTGCGCCCGTCGCGCCGGTCATACCCACAATCAGTCTCATTCATCACCTCAATATTTGTTCGTGTACGAACGTTTTATATAACCTACGTCAGAATGTCCTTTCATACAATATTGTTCGTATACGATCGCACTCAGAGCTAAAAAATGAAGGATTAAAAAAGCGGCGCGTAGCGGCTATCATGAGAGAAAGTTTTTTACGATGGGGTTTTCATGGAGTTAAGAAACGAAGCATTCCACCTGCTGCGCCAACTCTTTCAGCAACACACCGCGCGCTGGCAGCAAGAATTGCCGGAGCTGACCAAGCCCCAGTACGCCGTGATGCGCTCTATCGCTGAGCATCCGGGCATTGAGCAGGTTGAACTGACGGAGGTCGCGGTCAGCACTAAGGCGACGCTTGCTGAGATGTTGAGCCGCATGGAGAGCCGCAATCTGGTGCGACGCGAGCACGATCCGGCCGATAAACGCCGCCGATTTGTTTTTCTCACCGAGGAAGGCGAAGCGTTATTGAACGCCAAAAAACCCATTGGTAACGGCGTCGATCGGGCGTTTTTAGCGCGATTGAGTGAGGAAGAGCGCGAACAGTTCACGCGGCTGGTGAGGAAAATGATGGGGTGAATGGCCTGCCCCAAAAAAAAGAAAAAGGCCAGTCTCTCGACCGGCCTTTTTGACGAATGTTCACTTACTCGCGGAACAGCGCTTCGATATTCAGCCCCTGCGTCTGCAAAATTTCACGCAGACGACGCAGACCTTCAACCTGAATCTGACGAACGCGTTCACGAGTCAGGCCAATTTCGCGGCCCACATCTTCAAGCGTTGCAGCTTCATACCCCAGTAAACCGAAACGGCGTGCCAGCACTTCACGCTGTTTAGCGTTCAGTTCGAACAGCCATTTGACGATGCTCTGTTTCATGTCATCGTCCTGCGTGGTGTCTTCCGGGCCGTTTTCTTTTTCATCGGCCAGGATGTCCAGCAGCGCTTTTTCAGAATCTCCGCCCAACGGCGTGTCAACTGAGGTAATGCGCTCGTTGAGACGCAGCATACGGCTTACGTCATCAACCGGTTTGTCCAGTTGCTCGGCTATCTCTTCCGCACTTGGCTCGTGGTCCAGTTTATGGGACAACTCACGCGCCGTACGCAGATAGACGTTCAGCTCTTTGACGATGTGAATCGGCAAACGAATGGTACGGGTTTGGTTCATAATCGCCCGTTCAATCGTCTGGCGGATCCACCAGGTCGCGTAGGTTGAAAAGCGGAACCCGCGTTCCGGGTCAAACTTCTCAACGGCGCGGATCAGCCCCAAATTGCCCTCTTCGATAAGATCCAGCAATGCCAGACCACGATTTCCATAACGGCGAGCAATTTTTACCACCAGACGCAGGTTACTCTCGATCATCCTGCGACGGGAGGCGACGTCTCCACGCAATGCACGACGTGCAAAATAGACTTCTTCTTCGGCTGTTAACAGTGGAGAATAACCGATCTCTCCAAGGTAAAGCTGAGTCGCGTCCAGCACACGCTGTGTGGCACCCTGCGATAACAGCTCTTCCTCAGCCAGGTCGTTATCACTGGGTTCCTCTTCTACTAAGGCTTTCTCATCGAAAACCTCTGCTCCGTTCTCATCAAATTCCGCGTCTTCATTTAAATCATGAACTTTCAGCGTATTCTGACTCATAAGGTGGCTCCTACCCGTGATCCCCAGGCAAAGCACCTTATCACTTCATCTTCAGACGGCGCATTTACACCGCCTGAATGACTCCGTGCTTAGTACTCTGCCGAATTATCGCTGCGGCAAATACTGCAGCGGGTTTACGGATTTCCCCTTGTAACGAATTTCAAAATGCAAGCGTGTCGAACTGGTTCCGGTGCTACCCATGGTAGCTATTTTTTGCCCCGCCTTGACCTCTTGTTGTTCCCGGACCAGCATTGTGTCGTTATGGGCGTAGGCGCTCAGGTAATCATCGTTATGTTTGATGATAATTAAGTTACCGTAACCTCGCAGCGCATTACCGGCATACACAACGCGACCATCCGCGGTCGCGGTGATAGCCTGTCCTTTGCTACCTGCGATATCGATGCCTTTGTTGCCTCCTTCGGAGCCGCCAAAGCCTTCGATGATTTTGCCGTCAGTTGGCCAGCGCCAGGACGAAATTGGCGCGCTGGTTGTCGTACTGCTGGCATTGGGTACGGAAGAGCTCGCAACCGGTGCTGTTACAGGCGCTGTGACTGTCGTCGCAGGCTTGTTATTAGGCAACATCTTGTTAGCACTTTGTTCACCTGAATCCTCAGAATACGTAATTGTTGGTTGCGACGCAACAGCCACGGTTGAATTTTGTGCAGGTTTTGCGACCGCCGTCTGAGAAGTGGTTGCCGCTTGCGTGCTGGCCATTGCAACCGGATTATTGCCGGTGATCGGCTGGCCGGACGCGTTCCCAACTTGCAGCACCTGGCCAACATTCAGCGCGTAAGGCGCGGCGACATTGTTGCGCTGCGCCAGGTCGCGGAAGTCGTTACCGGTGACCCATGCGATATAGAAAAGCGTGTCGCCATGCTTGACGGTATAAGTGCTGCCGCCCGCGTAACTGCCTTTCGGAATATCGCCGTATTTACGGTTATAGACGATATGACCGTTCTGCATTTGCACCGGTTGCTGGGCGACAGGCTGCTGAGTGACCGGCTGAATCTGCGTCGGCTGAGTTTGAACCGGCTGTACCGGTAGGATTTGCGGCGTGGCTGGCACGCTGTTTTGCGCCGTTGCGCCCGCTTTCTGCTGCGGCGTGATGAGCATGCCGGAATTGGTGCTGCTGGAGGTGTTTCCGTTAACAGAGGTTACCGGCGCAGGCGGATTGTCCGAAGACGTACAGCCTGCCAGCCAGAGTGAAACCAATGATAATGCCGCAACACGGCGTACGGTGATTTTTGGGCTTCCCGCGCTCATTTATCCCCCAGGAATAGTGTTAACTGCCAGTGTGTTAATAACCGTGTCGCGTCCATCGTGGACTCTTACAAAGTCTCCCCACGATACGCTGAATTGTGCCGAAAAACCTAAGAAAAATCCGGGTCTCAGGCCAGCTCTCCTTTGACTAAAGGAACAAAACGCACGGCTTCCACGGTATCAATAATGAATTCGCCTCCCCGTCGATGAACGCGTTTTAAAAACTGATGTTCATCGCCCACGGGTAAAACGAGAATGCCGCCTTCATCCAACTGCGACATTAGCGCCACCGGAATTTCCGGCGGTGCGGCCGTGACGATAATGGCGTCGAAAGGCGCACGCGCCTGCCAACCCTGCCAGCCATCGCCATGGCGAGTAGAGATATTATGCAAATCAAGCTGCTTCAGGCGACGTCTTGCGTGCCATTGCAAACTTTTAATGCGTTCAACCGAACACACGCGCTGCACCAGATGCGCCAGAATCGCGGTCTGATACCCGGAGCCGGTGCCAATTTCCAGCACCCGCGATTCCGGTGTTAACTCAAGCAGTTCGGTCATCCGCGCAACCATATAAGGCTGAGAAATAGTTTGCCCCTGCCCTATCGGCAAGGCGACGTTTTCCCAGGCTTTGTGTTCAAACGCTTCATCGACAAACTTTTCGCGCGGAACGCGGGCAATAGCATCCAGCACCCGCTCGTCACGAATGCCCTGCGTGCGAAGTTGTTCCAGAAGCGCCAGTACGCGTCCGCTTACCATTGCGTATCCACTCCCGCCTGTTCCAGCCAACTGCCTACGACTTCACGGGCGCTGTGCGCGGTTAAATCGACATGCAACGGCGTGACGGAAACATACCCGGCGTCAACCGCGGCAAAATCCGTATCCGGGCCAGCGTCCTGTTTTTCGCCCGGAGGGCCAATCCAGTAGAGCGTATTGCCGCGTGGATCCTGCTGCGGAATCACTTTATCCGCCGGATGACGGCTGCCGCAGCGGGTAACGCGAATGCCTTTGATTTGATCGAGCGGTAAGTCCGGCACGTTGACGTTGAGAATACGCCCGGTGCGCAGCGGTTCACGCGCCAGCGCGCGCAGTAACGTACAGGTGACCGCCGCCGCCGTGTCGTAATGCTGCGTGCCGTTCAGCGAAACCGCCAGCGCCGGAAAACCGAGGTGACGCCCCTCCATCGCCGCCGCAACTGTACCGGAATAGATGACGTCATCGCCCAGATTCGGCCCGGCATTAATACCCGACACGACGATATCAGGACGTGGGCGCATCAGGGCATTGACGCCGAGATAGACACAGTCCGTCGGCGTGCCCATCTGCACGGCGATATCGCCGTTTTCAAACGTAAAAGTACGAAGAGAAGATTCCAGCGTCAGCGAGTTTGATGCGCCACTGCGGTTACGATCGGGTGCAACTACCTGAACCTCGGCAAATTCCCGTAAGGCTCTGGCCAGTGCCTGTATGCCTGGCGCGTGGATCCCGTCATCGTTACTCAGCAATATTCGCATATTCACCTGTTGTATTGATAAGTTCCCTTACCACGCTGGTCGCAAAACTGCCCGCCGGGAGCCAGAAACGCAACTCCACGGTTACGTCGTCCCACCAGTTCCACTCAAGCTGTTGTGGATAGAGCAGCATCGCGCGCCGCGCGGCCTCTACTTTTTCGCACACCAGCAACGACTGGAGCGCAGTTTCTTCTGCAAGCTGAAATTGTTCAAATGCGAGCGCTTCACGCTGGGTTCCCCAGTCGCCGCTACCCGGCATTGACGCGGTGATCATCAATTCGCGTGCATCCACACGCGTTTGCAGTTCGGGCATTTCTTCAGGCGTGGCGACAAACCAGCTGCCGCGTCCCGCTAATTGTAGCGCATCGCCATCAACAACTTGATTAAATTCCGGTTTCTGTAAGCGCGCGCTCGCCAGCTGATTAAACAACGCACTGCGCGCTGCCGACAACCAAAAACTGCGTTTATTGCGATCGCGCACCGGCGCACCGCTTTCGGCCCAGCGCAGCGCACCCTGAAGATTACTGCCGCCAATACCAAAACGCTGAGCGCCAAAATAGTTCGGCACACCCTGGGCGTTAATCGCCTGCAGGCGCGTGTCGACATCCTCGCGGTGACTGACTTCGCGCAGAATAATCGTGAACTGATTGCCTTTCAGCGCGCCTAAACGCAGTTTACGCTTATGTCGCGCATACTCCAGCACCTGGCAGCCTTCCAGCTCGAACTTACTTAAATCGGGCATCTCTTTGCCCGGCACGCGTGCGCAGAGCCACTGCTCGGTGACCGCGTGTTTGTCTTTCTGCCCGGCAAAGCTCACTTCGCGAGCGTGAATCTTCAGGAATTTCGCCAGCGCGTCAGCCACGAAACGGGTATTGCAGCCATTTTTCAGGATGCGCACCAGAACGTGTTCGCCTTCGCCGTCGGGCTCAAACCCTAAATCTTCCACCACCAGGAAATCTTCCGGGTTGGCTTTCAGCAGCCCGTGTCCCTGCGGCTTACCGTGCAGGTAAGTCAGGTCATCGAATGCAATCATTTGTTTGCCTTATACAACAGAGCGACCGCTTCGCAGGCGATGCCTTCACCGCGCCCGGTAAAACCGAGTTTTTCAGTGGTGGTCGCTTTTACGTTAACGTCATCCATATGGCAGCCAAGATCTTCAGCGATAAAGACACGCATTTGCGGGATATGCGGCAGCATTTTCGGCGCCTGGGCAATGATAGTGACATCGACGTTGCTCAGGGTGTAGCCCTTTGCCTGCACGCGTTTCCAGGCCTCACGCAGCAGCGCGCGGCTGTCTGCGCCTTTGAACGCCGGGTCGGTGTCCGGGAAAAGTTTCCCAATATCGCCCAATGCCGCCGCGCCAAGCAGGGCATCGGTCAGCGCATGGAGCGCGACGTCGCCGTCCGAGTGGGCGAGCAGCCCTTTCTCGTAAGGGATGCGCACGCCGCCGATAATAATCGGCCCTTCGCCGCCAAACGCGTGTACATCAAAACCGTGTCCAATTCGCATTATGCTTTCTCCTGGTGTCCCGATCGGGTGAGGTAAAATTCTGCCAGCGCCAGATCTTCCGGGCGTGTCACTTTAATATTATCAGCGCGTCCGGCAACCAGCGCCGGATGAAAACCACAATATTCCAGCGCCGATGCTTCATCGGTGATGGTTGCGCCTTCGTTGAGCGCCCGGGTCAGGCAATCGAAGAGTAATTCGCGGGGGAAAAACTGCGGTGTCAGGGCGTGCCACAGATCGTTGCGGTCAACCGTATGGGCAATCGCAGGTTTGCCGGGCTCCGCGCGTTTCATGGTATCGCGCACCGGGGCGGCCAGAATACCGCCGACGCGGCTGGTTGCGCACAGCGCCAGCAGACGCGCCAGGTCATCCTGATGTAAACAAGGGCGCGCGGCATCGTGCACCAGCACCCACTCTGCATTGCCAGCGGCTTTCAGGCCCGCCAGCACGGAGTCGGCACGTTCGGCGCCGCCGTCAACGACGGTAATTTGCGGATGCTGTGCCAGAGAGAGTTGGCTGAAACGCTCGTCTCCGGGAGAGACAGCGATGATCACTCGCTGGACGCGCGCATTTGCCAGCAGCGCATCCACCGAATGTTCGAGAATCGTTTTGTTACCGATTGAGAGATATTGTTTCGGGCAGTCCGTTTGCATGCGGCGACCAAATCCGGCCGCCGGAACCACGGCGCAAACGCCCGGAAAAGTTGCTGCCATGTGTTAATCCTGGGCTTATTCTGTTTATCGGTTTGTTTGCCCTGAACTCTGATTGCGTTTCGACGCATCCGGCACCAGACGGTAGAAGGTTTCACCCGGTTTCGTCATGCTGAGTTCATTGCGTGCGCGTTCTTCGATAGCTTCCTGGCCGCCGTTAAGGTCATCAATTTCGGCGAAAAGCTGATCGTTGCGCGCTTTTAATTTGGCGTTAGTCGCCTCTTGTACTGACACGTCATCACGGACCCGGCTAAAGTCATGCAGACCATTTTTGCCGAACCACAACGAATACTGCAACCACACCAGCAAAGCCAGTAATAGCAGCGTTAATTTACCCATCCTGCCCCCTGAAAAACGGCATCATCATCCCAAAACTTGCCGTCGTACTCTACGCCGGCTGCGGACGATACCGCGTCACGCGGGCAATGTATCACATTTTGCCTGCCGATACTTATGTCTCGTTGTCGGGCGATTGTGCGGATTTTCACAAAAAACGTCAGGCTTAGCCCATCAACCATAGAAATAATAGACCGCACAACGCGGCGACGGTAAGCAACGTTGCGATAATACTGTAGCGCAATTTACTGTTCACCAGCGAGTGGATTGCCACGCCAATCACCACGGCAACGGGCATCAGCGCAAGGAAGAAAGGCCAGGTATAGAGGAAGAAAAACAGGGTGTTATTACCATACCAAAGGTAGGGAATACCCAATGCAATCAGCCAGGCAACGAAACCCACGGTTGCGCCTGACAAAGACCAGGTGGTTTCGTCATCAGGCGGGGGTATGGACTCTGAACGCGTCAGGCTGATGTTTTGAGTATTGCGCATAGTTAATCCTGTCAGGCCGGGCAACGATACGCCCGGCACTCTCTCAGGATCTGATGATATCGTCCTGTCTCAGCAGGTCTAACATTTGGTCCACTAAATTTGTTACCAATTGTTCACCATCGAGGTGGATTTCAGGTCGTTCAGGGGATTCATAGACTGAATCAATGCCGGTGAAATTGCGCAGTTCTCCGGCACGCGCTTTCTTGTATAACCCTTTGGGATCGCGAGCCTCGCAGGTATCAAGCGGCGTATCGACGAACACCTCGATAAAGCGCCCTTCCCCCACCCGCTCGCGCACCATCTGGCGCTCAGCGCGATGCGGAGAGATAAACGCCGTTAAAACCACCAGCCCGGCATCGACCATCAGGTTAGCCACTTCGCCCACCCGACGGATATTCTCTTTGCGATCGTCATCACTAAAGCCGAGATCGCTGCACAAACCGTGACGCACGTTATCGCCATCCAGCAGATAAGTGCTGACGCCCAGTTTATGCAGCGCCTCTTCCAGCGCCCCGGCAACAGTCGATTTCCCCGAACCCGAGAGCCCGGTAAACCACAGCACAACCCCACGGTGACCGTGGAGTTGCTCACGCTGTTGCGCAGTGACCGGATGAGCGTGCCAGACGACGTTTTCGTCATGCACCGCCATCACTTGCCTCCCAGCAGGTCACGCGCGCCCCAGTGTGGGAAGTGTTTACGCACCAGCGCGTTGAGTTCCAGCTCGAAGGCACTGAATTCCGATGCCACTGCTGTAGAAGTGGTATTCGGTTCGCGTACCATGCCTGCGCCCACCGTGACGTTGGTCAGACGGTCGATAAAGATCAGGCCGCCGGTAACCGGGTTTTGCTGGTATTTATCCAGCACCAGCGGTTCATCAAAGGTCAGATCCACCAGGCCGATGCCGTTCAGCGGCAGGTTATCAACGTCACGCTGCGTCAGGTTATTAATATCCACCTGATACTGAATACTGTCCACGCGGGCGCGGGTTTTCTTGCCTGCAATTTTTATGTCATAGCTCTGGCCTGCCGCCAGCGGCTGTTCCGCCATCCATACCACATCCACAGATGCACTCTGTACGGCAGGCAGCGTTTCGCTGGCATCCAGCAGCAGGTCGCCACGGCTGATGTCGATTTCATCTTTCAGCACCAGCGTCACGGCTTCGCCGGCAAAGGCTTCCTGCAAATCGCCATCGAAGGTAACGATGCGCGCGATGGAAGATTCCACGCCTGACGGCAGCACTTTAATGCGTTGCCCAACCTGAACATGCCCAGAAGCCAGCGTGCCGGAGAACCCACGGAAATCGAGGTTCGGACGGTTCACGTACTGCACCGGGAAGCGCATCGGCTGGGTGTCGACCACGCGTTGAATCTGCACGGTTTCCAGCACTTCCAGCAGCGTCGGGCCGCTGTACCACGGCATTTTTTCGCTCTGACTGGCAACGTTATCCCCTTCCAGTGCCGATAGCGGCACGAAGCGAATATCAAGGTTGCCAGGCAATTGTTCGGCAAAGGTCAGATAGTCCTGACGGATCTGCTCAAACTTCTCTTCGCTGAATTCAACCAGATCCATTTTGTTGACCGCGACGATCAGGTGTTTGATCCCCAGCAGCGTGGAGATAAAACTGTGGCGGCGGGTTTGATCGAGCACGCCTTTACGCGCGTCGATCAGCAGGATCGCCAGATCGCAGGTGGACGCGCCGGTCGCCATGTTACGGGTGTACTGCTCGTGCCCAGGGGTATCGGCGATGATAAATTTGCGCTTCTCAGTAGAAAAATAGCGATACGCCACATCAATGGTAATGCCCTGCTCGCGTTCAGCCTGCAGGCCATCCACCAGCAGCGCCAGATCCAGGCGCTCACCCTGCGTACCGTGACGTTTACTGTCATTGTGCAGCGAAGAGAGCTGATCTTCATAAATCTGACGGGTATCGTGCAGCAAACGGCCAATCAGCGTACTTTTGCCGTCATCCACGCTGCCGCAGGTCAGAAAACGCAGCAGGCTTTTGTGTTGCTGGGCGTGCAGATACGCTTCAACGCCGCCTTCATCCGCAATTTGTTGTGCAATTGAACTGTTCATGGCGGCTCCTTAGAAATAACCCTGACGTTTTTTAAGCTCCATCGAGCCTGCCTGGTCGCGGTCAATCACGCGGCCCTGACGCTCACTGGTGGTCGAAACCAGCATCTCTTCGATGATTTCCGGCAGCGTCTGCGCATCGGATTCCACTGCACCCGTCAGCGGCCAGCAGCCGAGGGTACGGAAGCGCACCATGCGTTTTTTGATAACCTCACCCGGCTGTAAATCGATGCGATCGTCGTCGATCATCATCAGCATACCGTCGCGTTCCAGCACCGGGCGCTCTGCCGCCAGATACAGCGGTACAATTTCGATATTTTCCAGATAGATGTATTGCCAGATATCCAGCTCGGTCCAGTTGGAGAGCGGGAAGACGCGGATGCTTTCACCCTTGTTGATCTGGCCGTTATAGTTGTGCCACAGCTCCGGGCGCTGGTTTTTCGGGTCCCAGCGGTGGAAACGATCGCGGAAGGAGTAGATACGCTCTTTGGCACGCGACTTCTCTTCATCACGACGCGCCCCGCCAAATGCGGCATCAAAACCGTATTTGTTCAGCGCCTGTTTCAGGCTTTCGGTCTTCATGATATCGGTGTGTTTGGCGCTGCCGTGCACGAACGGGTTAATCCCCATCGCCACACCTTCCGGATTTTTGTGCACCAGCAGCTCACAGCCATAGGCTTTTGCGGTGCGGTCGCGGAACTCGTACATCTCACGGAATTTCCAGCCGGTATCCACGTGCAGCAGCGGGAACGGCAGGGTTCCCGGATAGAACGCTTTACGCGCCAGGTGCAGCATCACGCTGGAGTCCTTGCCGATCGAATACATCATGACCGGGTTGGCGAATTCGGCGGCCACCTCACGGATGATATGGATGCTTTCCGCCTCCAGTTGCCGCAGGTGAGTGAGTCGTTTTTGGTCCATAACCGTTCCTTAAGCCAGATTCACTACAGAAGAATCGAAATTTTCTGAGTCTGTTGTGTGTTGAAACCAGGCGAGCTGGTGATGCAGTTCCACCACTTCGCCGACCACCAGCAGTGCTGGCATGGGGGCCTCTTTCGCCAGGTTTTCGAGTTGTTGCAGGGTGCCTGTTTTTATCTGTTGGTCCGCACGCGTACCGCGCGAAATTACCGCCACCGGCGTTTCGCTATCGCGTCCGTGTTGAATCAGTTGTTGGCTAATTTCCGCCGCTTTCATGGTGCCCATGTAAATCGCCAGCGTCTGACGGCTTTGCGCCAGCTGTTTCCAGTCAAAGGGCGTGCTGTCCGCTTTGTAGTGCCCGGTGACGAAAGTGACGCTTTGCGCGTAATCGCGGTGGGTGAGCGGTATGCCAGCATAGGCTGTTGCACCTGCGGCTGCCGTCACGCCAGGGACGACCTGGAAGGGAATTCCCGCTTCTGCTGCCGCCTGAAGTTCTTCGCCGCCGCGCCCGAAAATAAACGGGTCACCGCCTTTAAGGCGCACCACGTTTTTGCCTTCACGCGCCGCTTCGATTAGCAGACGATTGGTGTCATGCTGGGCTACGGCATGCGTTCCCGCGCGTTTACCCACGCAGATAAGTTCTGCATCACGACGCACCAGTTCTCGCACTGCGTCGCTCACCAGGTGATCGTAGAAAACGATATCCGCCTGCTGAATGACCTGAAGCCCGCGCAGCGTCAGCAGCCCGGCATCACCCGGTCCTGCGCCCACCAGAATAATCTCGCCCACGCGCCGCTGCGGCTGAGCCAGTTCATCCTGTAATGCCGCTTCCGCCGCCTGCTGATTGCCGGCAAGCAACATGTTGGCAATACGGCCACGGAACACGCGTTCCCAGAATCGACGGCGCTCGGCGGTGGTTTTCAGGTGCGTTTTAATCGCATGACGCCAGTAACTGGCCGCTTCGGCCAGCAGGCCTAAGCGCGTTGGCAGCAGCGCTTCAATTTTTTCGCGCAGGATGCGTGCCAGTACCGGCGCGGTGCCGCCGGATGAAATCGCCACCAGCAGCGGCGACCTGTCCACAATCGACGGGAAAATAAAGGAACACTGCGACGGGCTATCCACCACATTCACCAGCCGCTGGCGGGCATTTGCCGCGTCATAAATACGCTGATTGAGTACGCTATCTTCAGTGGCGGCAATCACCAGGAAAACGCTATCGAGCTGTGTTTCCTGAAAAGAGTCTGCCAGCCATGCAATCTTGTTATCCGCCACCAGAGCCGCCAATTCGTCACACAGCGTTTCGCTCACGACCTGAACGTTAGCGCCCGCGCGAAGCAAAAACGCAATCTTACGAGCAGCGGTGTCATCGCCGCCCACAACCAGGGCAGTGCGGTCTTTCACAGCGGCAAAAAGGGGCAGATAATCCACAGAGTTACAACTCACTAACAATCAGTCATAGAGGGACTATAGGGTGCCCCTTAGTGCAAATGAAATTACGAAATGGAATGAGTAGTTCCTCAAAGGAATAACAGCCTAAAAAAGCAAATATCAAAAAGTGCTTAACACCCTCTTTTTTGGGCATTTAAGAAGAAATGAAATTGTGTAATTACCGCCTCGGTTTCATACTGGCTGCGTCTAATTTTTTGCATTGTTTAAAGGATTTCCCTATGTCTTCCGCACTGCGTCGCCGCCTCTTTGCGCTGGCGCTTGGCGTATGCTCTGCCTTCCCGGCACTGGCGACAACGACGTCGCCCGGTTCTATCGCAAACACCCAGGCTCGCTATATCGCAACCTATTTCCCTGGCCGTATTACCGGCACACCGGCAGAGATGCTGTCGGCCGATTATTTGCGTCAGCAGTTTGCCAAAATGGGTTATCAAAGCGATATCCGCACGTTCCACAGCCGCTATATCTACACCGCCAAAAACAACCGCCAGAACTGGCATAACGTGATTGGCAGCACCGTTATCGCGGCGCATGAAGGTAAATCGCAGCAGCAGATTATTGTGATGGCGCATCTGGACACCTACGCGCCGCAAAACGATGGCGATGTCGAAAATAATCTCGGCGGGCTGACGCTTCAGGGTATTGATGATAACGCGATGGGGCTGGGCGTGATGCTTGAGCTGGCAGAGCGTCTGAAAGACGTGCCGACGGAGTACGGCATTCGCTTCGTCGCCACCAGCGGCGAGGAAGAAGGCAAGCTGGGCGCGGAGAATCTGCTCAAACGCATGAGCGCCGCCGAGAAGAAAAATACGCTGCTGGTTATCAACCTCGATAATCTGGTCGTCGGCGATAAGCTCTATTTCAACAGCGGCGTTAAAACCCCGGCGTCGGTACGAAAACTCACGCGTGACCGCGCGCTGGCAATTGCACGCAGCCATGGTATTTCTGCCTTTACCAACCCAGGTTTGAATCCTGATTATCCAAAAGGTACCGGTTGCTGTAATGACGCTGAAGTGTTTGATAACGCAGGTATTCCCGTGTTGTCTGTCGAAGCCACGAACTGGTCGTTAGGGAAAAAAGATGGTTATCAACAGCGGGCAAAAACGCGCAGCTTCCCGGAAGGAAACAGCTGGCACGATGCGCGGCTGGATAATCAGCAGTATCTCGATAAAGCCCTACCGGGCAGAATTGAGCGCCGCAGCCGCGATGTAGTGAAGGTGATGATGCCGCTGGTTGCGGAACTGGCGAAGGCGGGGAAGGTTTAGGTTAAAAGGGTGCCGGAGACCAAACCATCACAATCCAATACGCGGGGTTTTACCCCCGCGTGATGGCTACTTCTTCGATTCGTAAGCGAGAACAGCCTTAAACTCCATACCACGCTCTCTGATACTCAACTCACACAACGAGTCGCCTACCATTAGCGTGAATCCCAGTACTGTAAAACACAGCACTATGATTGCCACAAGGGCATATTTTGTTAGCATGTCTTGCCTCCCTGCAAAGAAGAGACTAACATCCGAATTGCTTAGGTTCGGACGCTGGCCTCAGGTTGATAGAAATATCGCCTGGGGCTTTTGTCCATCTGGAACCTCGCGAATGCTCAACGCCAGACAGCCTCAAGCACCCGACGCCATTCTATGCCTGTTGATTCCCCCTGCTATATTCACGTTTAAAAGCAGGAATGCGGCTCGCAAAATAAAAACGCCCCCATCTTTTCAGACAGAGGCGTTTATTAAGCGGCACGATGTTTTACCCTTCGTGCAGCCCACATTCCCTTTTTAAGCCAAAGAAACGTGTTTCTTCTTCCGCCATGCCGGGTTCCCATTTACGGGTTGTATGGGTATCACCGACGGATAAATATCCTTCGTCCCATAATGGGTGATATTTCAGGCCATGTTTTTGCAGGTACTGATATATCGTCCGGTTATCCCAGTCGATAATCGGCAACACCTTAAATACACCCCGCTGAACCGCCAGTACCGGCAATGTTGCGCGGCTACCGGATTGTTCGCGGCGCAGGCCAGCAAACCAGGTTTGCGCGTTCAGTTCTTTCAGCGCCCGGTTCATCGGTTCGACTTTGTTGATATCGTTGTACTTCTCAATACCTTCAACACCCTGCTCCCACAGTTTGCCGTAGCGCGCTTCCTGCCAGGCGGCGCTCTCGGTGGCGCGGTACACTTTCAGGTTGAGCTTGAGTTTGTCCGTTAACTCATCGATAAAACGGTAGGTTTCCGGGAACAAATAACCCGTATCGGTGAGGATCACCGGAATATCCGGACGGATCTGATTCACCAGATGCAGGCTCACCGCCGCCTGAATGCCGAAGCTGGAAGAAAGCACATATTCACCGGGCAGATTTTCCAGCGCCCAGGCGACGCGGCCTTCAGCGTCCAGTTTTTCAAGCTCGGCGTTGGTTTGGGCCAGCGCCAGAATGCGGTCTACCTTTGGCAGTTCGTTCAGGGCGTTTAGATCGAGTTTGGACATAAGTTCCTCACTGTTTGCCTTGCGGGTTAAGTAGGCCGAATAAGGCGTTTACGCCGCATCCGGCAAAAGATGCCACAGTGCCTGATGGCGCTTCGCTTATCAGGCCTACAAAACCGGGCAGGAGCGGCAATTCAAGTTAATCCCACAAATCGCGCGCCGGGTCGAGCACCGGGCGAATGATGCCCGCACGCACCGTAAAGTCGCCGAAGCCTTCACCCGCTTCACGCTCTTTCGCCCAGCGCCCTACCAGCTCATCAATCACCGCAAGAATTTCGGTATCAGTGATGTTTTCTTTGTACATACGCGGGATACGCGTTCCCATGCGGTTACCGCCAAGGTGCAGGTTGTAGCGACCCGGCGCTTTACCGATCAAGCCGATCTCTGCCAGCATCGCGCGGCCACAGCCGTTCGGGCAGCCCGTCACGCGCAGGACGATGTGCTCATCGCTGACACCATGCGTCGCCATCACCGCTTCCACCTTGTCGACGAACGACGGCAGGAAACGCTCAGCTTCGGCCATCGCCAGCGGGCAAGTTGGGAACGAGACGCAGGCCATTGAGTTTTCACGCTGCGGGGTGACAACATTCATCAGGCCGCTCGCCTGCGCAATTTTCTCGATCTTCGCTTTCTGGCTTTCCGGTACACCGGCAATGATCAGGTTCTGGTTCGCGGTAATGCGGAAATCGCCTTTGTGGATCTTCGCGATATCCAGCAGACCGGTTTTCAACGGACGCCCCGGATAATCAAGGATACGACCATTTTCTATAAACAGCGTCAGATGCCATTTGTCGTCGATCCCTTTTACCCAACCGATACGATCGCCACGTCCGGTGAACTCATACGGACGGATCGGTTCAAATTTGATTCCCGCGCGACGTTCAACTTCCGCTTTAAACGTCTCAACACCCACACGCTCGAGCGTGTATTTGGTTTTGGCGTTTTTACGGTCGGTACGATTACCCCAATCGCGCTGGGTGGTAACGACCGCTTCCGCTACCGCCAGGGTATGCTCCAGCGGCAGATAACCAAATTCGCTCGCGGTGCGGGCGTAGGTTTTCTTGTTACCGTGCTCGATGGAAAGCCCACCGCCCACCAGCAGGTTAAAGCCTACCAGCTTGCCATTTTCGGCGATCGCCACGAAGTTCATGTCGTTGGCGTGCAGATCGATATCGTTCTGCGGCGGGATCACCACCGTGGTTTTGAACTTACGCGGCAGATAGGTCTGACCGAGGATCGGTTCTTCATCAGTGGTGGCGACTTTCTCCTGATCGAGCCAGATCTCCGCATAGGCGCGGGTGCGCGGCAGCAGATGCTCAGAGATCTTCTTCGCCCACTCGTACGCTTCTGCGTGCAGTTGCGACTCATACGGGTTCGAGGTGCACAACACGTTACGGTTCATATCGTTGGCGGTCGCCAACGCGTCAAGACCGACCGAGTGCAGCATCTGGTGCACCGGTTTGACGTTCTTCTTCAGAATGCCGTGAAACTGGAACGTCTGGCGGTTGGTCAGACGGATGCTGCCGTAAATCGTGTTATCAGCGGCGAATTTATCAATTGCCTGCCACTGTTTAGTGGTGATCACCCCACCCGGCAGACGGCAGCGCAGCAGCATCGCATGACGCGGTTCCAGCTTCTGTTCAGCACGTTCCGCGCGGATATCGCGGTCATCCTGCTGATACATGCCGTGGAAACGGATCAGCAGGAAGTTATCGCCCTTGAACCCACCGGTCAGGCCATCGTTTAAATCTTCAGCAATCGTGCCGCGCAGGTAGTTGCTCTCAAGCTTCATGCGCTCGGCGTCTGCCAGTTTACCTTCGACCACTAAAGGCCCTGGATGTTTTTCGCTCATTAGTAGACATCTCGCTGATAACGGCGCTCTACGCGCAGCTCACTTAAAAATTCATCCGCCGTTTCGGTGTCCATGCCACCAAATTCGGCAATCACTTCCAGAAGTGCCTGTTCAACGTCTTTCGCCATTCGATTGGCGTCGCCACAGACATAAATGTGGGCACCGTCATTGATCCAGCGCCACAGCTCTGCACCCTGTTCGCGCAGTTTGTCTTGTACGTAAATTTTTTCTTTTTGATCGCGCGACCAGGCCAGATCGATACGGCTCAAAACGCCCTCTTTCACGTAACGCTGCCATTCCACCTGATACAGGAAGTCTTCGGTAAAGTGTGGATTGCCAAAGAACAGCCAGTTTTTACCCGGCGCTTCGTCGGCGGCGCGTTGCTGCATAAAGGCGCGGAATGGCGCGATACCGGTGCCAGGACCAATCATAATCACCGGGGTTTCCGGGTTTGCTGGCAGGCGGAAGTTGTCGTTATGTTCGATAAAGACGCGGACCTCTCCCTCTTCTTCCACGCGGTCCGCAAGGAAGCTGGAGGCACCACCCGCACGGGCGCGGCCTTCAATGTCGTAACGCACCACGCCAACGGTGACATGCACTTCGCTTTCCGCTTCCGCCTGCGATGAAGCGATGGAATAGAGGCGCGGCGTCAGCGGGCGTAGCAGGGTGATCAACGTTTCAGCATCAAGCTGCGCCGGGGAGAAACGCACCATATCGACAATCGGCGTGGTCGCGGCGTAATGCTGTAACTTCGCTTTATCGCCCACCAGCGGCAGCAGCGTTTCGCTGCGGGTCAGCGTGGCGTAGTTCTCAACGATGTTGGCGGTGTTAACCGTCAGTTCAAAATGCCACTGTAAAGCTTCAGCCAGCGGCAGGGTTTTGCCGTCAACGGTGACAGGTTCATCGCCTTTCAGCCACAGCAGTTCGACAAGTTCTTTCACCAGTGCCGGATCGTTCTGATACCAAACACCCAGCGCATCGCCCGGCTGATAGCGCAGGCCAGAGTCGCCTAAATCAATTTCGATATGACGAACGTCTTTTTCTGAATCACGGCTGGTGATTTTCTGGTTAACGGACAAGCTTGCCGTTAGCGGCGCTTCTTTGCTGTATGGGCTGGTGTAGATTTCATTCACTGCGCCCGTGGCGAAGGATTGCGAAGGTGCTGCGACAGGCGCACGGGATTTCAGTACATCAACCACGCGGGCGCGCCATTCGCTGGCGGCAGCCTGATATTCAACATCGGCATCTACACGGTCAAGCAGACGCTCGCCGCCGAGCTCCGCCAGTTTGCTGTCGAAATCTTTACCGGCCTGGCAGAAGAATTCATACGAAGTATCCCCCAGCCCCAGCACGGCAAACGCGGTGCCATCAAGTTTCGGTGCTTTTTTCGAGAACAGGAACTTATGCAGCGCCACCGCTTCTTCCGGCGGCTCCCCTTCCCCTTGCGTGGAGGCAACGACAACCAGCAGTTTTTCTGACGCGATTTGTTTGAATTTATAATCCCCGGCATTCACCAGGTTCACGTTCAGTTTCGCGGCGAGTAAATCGTCACGCAGCGCTTCAGCGACGCGGCGAGCGTTGCCGGTTTGCGAGGCAGAGATAAGTGTAATGGTTGGGGCCTGAACAGCCGCAGGCGTTGCAGTAACGGCTGCCGCACCAGGCTGCTGGTTTAGCACGCCCCAGAAATAGCCGGAAACCCAGGCAAGCTGGGTCGGCGTTAAGTCAGTCGTGGCCGCCTGAAGGCGTGCCAGTTGCTCCGTATTAAGCGGCAGCAGCGCGGAAGGGGGGACCTGTGTTGTCATGCTTGTTATGTTCCAGTATCAAAGCTGTTTTAAATCGGGAAAAACAAAACTGAATGTAAGGTTAACGAGCTGGATAATAACAATTAAAGAAGGGTTGGAAATATCAAATAACCAAATGGACTAACCTGATTTCCAGGTAGTTATTAGCAATAAAAGTGATTGGATAACCTATTGATATAGATAGTAAATGAAGCATGGACACAATCCATTACGCTCTTCACGCCCATTTGTGGGTTTTAGTTAATGATAAAAAATGTGCTTTCCGGTACTATGCGGCGGTTTTTTCCGCAAGACTGAGAGTTCATGATGTCCACCACACTGTTTAAAGATTTCACTTTTGAAGCCGCTCACCGTTTGCCTCACGTACCCGAAGGGCATAAGTGCGGTCGCCTGCACGGCCACTCCTTTATGGTGCGCCTTGAGATTACGGGTGAAGTCGATCCGCATACCGGTTGGATCATGGATTTCGCCGAACTGAAAGCGGCGTTTAAACCGACTTACAATCGTCTGGATCACTATTATCTGAATGATATCCCGGGCCTGGAGAATCCGACCAGCGAAGTGCTGTCGCGCTGGATTTGGGAACAGGTGAAACCGGTTGTGCCGCTGCTGAGCGCGGTGATGGTGAAAGAGACCTGTACGGCGGGTTGTGTTTATCGCGGGGAGTAAGAGCGATTGAGATGCGTGTATTCCTGCGGGGATATGCGCATGCAACAACGCGAAAACTTTGTTCCTGGTAAACATTGCTGATTCAATTTTCAGGCATGAAGATTGTTGGAATCAGTTGCTATTTTTTTATCCGTAATACAGTTTGATGCTGAATCTGCAGCAGGTACGTTTAACGGTAAATCGGCAGGCACCAGGGTGCCATGTTCACGTGGGTTCGACTCCCATCCCGCTGTAGACTCACTCCTCATTTTTCCCTCAATATATTTACTGATTGCGCTTTAGATTGGCCTGCAGGCAGGTGACTTCTCATGACGTTTTTTGCGAGCGGCCAATTTCCGCAGCTGGAACTGAAGATACAAGGTCAGCGACGCGATCATTTGTAATGCACCTTTCTGATACTGTGGTATATCCCCGCTGGCACGGGGAACTCCATGATTTCCATGACCCCATTACCAAATCACCCGGTTTATCCCCGCTGGCGCGGGGAACTCCCGCCCTTACCACCGGCGATTGCTAAAATACCCGGTTTATCCCCGCTGACGCGGGGAACTCTGCGTAATGGCGTTGAGTAATAACCGCGCGAACGGTTTATCCCCGCTGGCGCGGGGAACTCACCAGAGCAGCGAACTGAAGCGGAGGATTAACCGGTTTATCCCCGCTGGCGCGGGGAACTCATTGCGCGGCCATATTGAACAGGTTCGCGAAACGGTTTATCCCCGCTGGCGCGGGGAACTCGGGCATGGTTAATAACCCGGCATTACTTGAGGCGGTTTATCCCCGCTGGCGCGGGGAACTCCCGTCATGAAGGTACTACAAGACGCGTTGAGCCGGTTTATCCCCGCTGGCGCGGGGAACTCTCTAAACATAACTCACTGTTTTAAAACATCTTATTCACCAACAAACATCCCACCAACGTACCACATCAATTTCTTTCACAAATCCGCATTATTAAGGAGCTGCTAACCCATTAATTTCAATAAATAAACCATCAGCCTTGTTAAAGTCAGCCCAAAAACACCAAAAGAACTCGACTGAGTTTCGCGCGTTCGGCAAAAGGCCGCTGAGAAAAATATGGGAATGACGACTAACATCCCACTTTAGAGGGAAAAATCTATGAGGAAGGTGCGAAAACGGACAGCCAAAGCTGTCCGTTTATCATCAACTTGTCACCGACCATAAGAATGGTCAACGGAAAGTGAAATCAGGCAATATTCAAATACTTATGCGTCTGCATCGACAAACGCCAGTTGCGCGCAATGCAGGTGTCAATGCACAGGCGTGTGGCATCTTCTTTCTGGCTAATCGGCTGCAGGGCAATCACACGCTGTTTGTCATCCGTCAGCGTCTCCAGCAGCTCGTCCAGCGCTTCAATATCGCGCACGCGGCCTACCGGATGCTTGATTTCATCAGCGCGCTCCAGCGCCTGCGATAGCACGTCATAGCCGCCGCGCATATTCACTTTCGGGGAAACCGTGACCCACGTGGTGTGCGTGCAACGCACTTCGTGCGTACCGCTGGTTTCAATCTGGCAGCTATAGCCGTTTTGCTCTAGCAGCGTTGTCAGCGGGGTGAGGTCGTGAATGCAGGGTTCGCCGCCGGTGATGACAACATGCTTCGCTGTCCAGCCCTGACGGGCAATGGCGGTTAACAGATCGTCTTCCCCTGCAGCGCCCCATTTATCGCTCTCTTTGGTTTTTGCCAGGATGCTGAACAGAGACACTTCCCGATCGCTAAGTTTTTCCCAGGTATGCTTGGTATCACACCAGGCGCAGCCCACCGGGCATCCCTGTAAACGAATAAAGATAGCGGGAACGCCAGTGAAGTAACCCTCGCCTTGCAGGGTCTGGAACATTTCATTAATCGGGTACTGCATAATCATCTCTGTAAAAGGGGTATGCGGTAATTATCGCAGATTTATGCGGGAGGGTCATGTTTGCCCGTGCATTCTCTTACAGGCGTAAAAAAACCCGCCGAAGCGGGTTTTTATTAAGAGTTAAAAGCGGGGCGATTAAGCCTGGCCTTTGATCTCTTTACGACCGTTGTACGGAGCTTGTTCGCCCAGTGCTTCTTCGATACGAATCAGCTGGTTGTATTTAGCAACACGGTCAGAACGGCTCATAGAACCGGTTTTGATCTGGCCTGCAGCAGTACCGACCGCCAGGTCAGCGATGGTAGCGTCTTCAGTTTCGCCAGAACGGTGAGAGATGACAGCAGTGTAGCCAGCGTCTTTCGCCATTTTGATCGCAGCCAGAGTTTCGGTCAGAGAACCGATCTGGTTGAATTTGATCAGGATGGAGTTAACGATGCCTTTTTCGATGCCTTCTTTCAGGATCTTGGTGTTGGTTACGAACAGATCGTCACCAACAAGCTGGATTTTGTCGCCCAGTACTTTGGTCTGGTATGCAAAACCATCCCAGTCAGATTCGTCCAGGCCATCTTCGATGGAGACGATCGGGTACTGTTTGGTCAGTTCTTCCAGGAAGTGAGTGAATTCTTCAGAGGTGAACGCTTTGTTGCCTTCGCCAGCCAGAACGTATTTACCGTCTTTGTAGAATTCAGACGCTGCGCAGTCCATCGCCAGAGTGATGTCTTTGCCCAGTTCGTAGCCTGCTGCTTTAACCGCTTCAGCGATGACAGCCAGCGCTTCTGCGTTGGAACCCAGGTTCGGCGCATAGCCGCCTTCGTCACCAACAGCAGTGTTCATACCTTTAGCTTTCAGAACTTTAGCCAGGTTGTGGAACACTTCAGAACCCATACGTACGGCTTCTTTCAGGGATTTCGCGCCAACCGGCTGAATCATGAATTCCTGGATGTCGACGTTGTTGTCAGCGTGCTCACCACCGTTGATGATGTTCATCATCGGAACCGGCATGGAGTATTTACCCGGGGTGCCGTTCAGTTCAGCGATGTGAGCATACAGCGGCAGGCCTTTAGCGGCAGCAGCAGCTTTAGCAGCAGCCAGAGAAACGGCCAGGATTGCGTTCGCACCGAAGTTAGATTTGTTTTCAGTACCGTCCAGGTCGATCATGATTTTGTCGATGCCAGCCTGATCTTTAGCATCTTTACCCAGCAGAGCCTGAGCGATTGGGCCGTTAACAGCTGCAACAGCTTTCAGTACGCCTTTACCCATGAAACGGGATTTGTCACCATCGCGCAGTTCCAGAGCTTCGCGGGAACCAGTAGAAGCACCTGACGGAGCAGCTGCCATACCGACGAAACCACCTTCCAGGTGTACTTCTGCTTCAACAGTCGGGTTACCACGGGAGTCGATGATTTCACGACCGATGATTTTAACGATTTTGGACATTAGGTTTTCCTCAGTACAAGTTAAACTAAAACTCCAGACAAACAACGCCCCTCATGGGGCGTTGCCGTTCTAACTTTTTTACTTACTTCGCCTGACGTTTCTGGTACTCGCTGGCGGCTTTTACAAAGCCTGCAAACAGCGGGTGCCCATCACGAGGTGTAGAAGTAAACTCCGGATGGAACTGACAAGCAACGAACCACGGGTGATTCGGAACTTCGATGATCTCGACCAACTGATCATCCCCGGAACGGCCCGCAACGCGCAGACCTGCAGCTTCAATCTGTTTCAACAGCATATTGTTGACTTCGTAGCGGTGACGATGACGCTCAACGATAGTTGGCGCATTGTACATCTTACGAACCAGGCTATCGTCGGAGAGCTGGCACTGCTGTGCGCCCAGGCGCATGGTGCCGCCGAGATCGCTCTTCTCGGTACGCACTTCAACATTACCTTCTTCATCACGCCACTCGGTAATGAGCGCCACAACCGGGTACTTACAGTCTGGCACAAATTCCGTAGAGTTGGCGTTATCCATACCCGCCACGTTACGTGCAAACTCAATCAACGCAACCTGCATACCCAGGCAAATGCCCAGATACGGAATATTGTTTTCACGCGCATAGCGTGCGGTAGCAATTTTACCTTCGACACCACGGTAGCCGAAACCACCAGGAATCAGGATAGCATCTAAATCTTTCAGAATTTCGACGCCACGTGTTTCAACATCTTGCGAATCGATCAGTTTGATGTTGACGGTTACACGATTTTTCAGGCCACCGTGTTTCAGCGCTTCGATAACTGATTTATAGGCATCCGGCAGTTCAATGTACTTGCCGACCATACCGATAGTCACTTCGCCTGCCGGGTTGGCTTCTTCATAGATAACCTGTTCCCATTCAGACAAGTTAGCTTCCGGACAGTTCAAGCTGAATCGTTTACAAATATAATCGTCCAGCCCCTGAGATTTCAACAGGCCTGGAATTTTATAAATGGAATCGACGTCTTTCATCGAAATAACGGCTTTTTCTGGCACGTTACAGAACAATGCAATTTTTGCACGTTCGTTAGCCGGAATCGCACGATCGGAACGGCAAACCAGGATGTCAGGCTGAATACCAATGGACAGCAGTTCTTTCACAGAGTGCTGAGTCGGTTTGGTTTTGACTTCACCCGCCGCCGCCAGATAAGGCACCAGGGTCAGGTGCATGAACAGCGCGTGTTCACGGCCAATATCAACCGCCAATTGGCGAATCGCTTCAAGGAACGGCAGGGATTCGATATCACCTACGGTACCGCCGATTTCAACCAGAACAACGTCATGGCCTTCACCGCCAGCAAGTACGCGTTCTTTGATAGCGTTAGTGATGTGCGGGATAACCTGTACGGTCGCGCCCAGATAGTCGCCACGGCGCTCTTTGCGCAGGACATCTGAGTAGATACGGCCGGTCGTGAAGTTATTGCGGCGAGTCATTTTGGTGCGGATGAAACGCTCGTAGTGACCCAGGTCCAGGTCGGTTTCAGCGCCGTCTTCAGTAACGAACACTTCGCCGTGTTGGATCGGGCTCATGGTGCCTGGATCGACGTTGATGTACGGATCCAATTTCATCATGGTTACGTTGAGGCCACGGGCTTCAAGAATGGCTGCCAGGGAGGCTGCGGCAATGCCTTTACCCAGAGAGGATACGACCCCGCCGGTCACAAAAATATAGTTCGTTGTCATGCTGAACCTGAGAAGTTAGGGTGAAACGATGGAATAACCAGGACGGGAAAACAGTATACCCGAACATGACGAGCGCCACAAACTTTCATTCTCCCTCCCCTATGTTCTTCAGGCCGCGTTAATGTTGGTTTTCTTCGGGTTAAACAGGGCATTACACTGCTATTCACCCAGAGAATTACTCCGTTATCACCTTGATGTCTCACGAATAAGTGATGAATGCATCTCAGCACGGAGTCTCAACAGAGATAAGGAGTGAGAAAATAGCCGCTTTTGGCTAAATGTTTTTGACGCAAATCAAGCGCTTGTCATTTAAAAAATCACACAAATTGCGCTTGATCGCGAAATTTCCTTAGAGATCATGTTCCTGTCGTTTTACCTCCTGCCATACCTCTTCCATGGTATTCAGGTCTACTCCGGTCATTTCCAGGCCCCTGGCGGCGACGATTCGCTCAACTTCACGAAAACGGCGTTCAAATTTAAGATTGGCCTTTTGCAGCGCGGTTTCGGCTTTTACGCCTAAATGGCGTGAAAGATTCACCGTGGCGAACAATAAATCACCCACTTCCTCTTCCAGTTTGGCTTCATCAATCACCGCCTGCTTCGCTTCGTGCATCACTTCGTCAATTTCTTCATGCACTTTATCCAGCACCGGGCCGAGCGTGTCCCAGTCAAAGCCAACCGCCGAGCAGCGTTTCTGAATTTTGTGCGCGCGCATTAACGCCGGGAAGCTGTGTGGAATATCATCCAGCGCGGAGGTCTGCGCTTTTTCAGCGCGTTCGGCGGTTTTGATTTGCTCCCAGCGCGCCAGCACTTCGCTGCTGTTGCCTGCGGTCGCGTCGCCAAAGATATGCGGGTGGCGGCGTTCTAATTTGTCGCTGATGGCCGCGCAGATATCGTTGAAGTCGAAGCGTCCCTCTTCCTGCGCCATCTGGGCGTAAAACACCACCTGGAACAACAGGTCGCCGAGTTCGCCGCGCAGGTCGTCAAAATCTTCACGGGCGATAGCGTCGAGCACTTCGTAAGTTTCTTCGAGGGTGTATGGCGCGATGGTGCTGAAGGTTTGTTCTCTATCCCACGGACAGCCGGTTTCTGGGTCGCGCAGGCGCTGCATAATGGTGAGAAGGCGGGTGATTTGGTCCATGTAAAATCCTGGAAAATTGAAAAGATATAGGCCGGATAAGGCGAAGCCGCATCCGGCGTTGCGATAGTGCCGGATACGGCTTCGCCTTATCCGGCCTGGAAGAATTTACCCCCCGTGCAAACGCCGCGCGTCTATCACATCCGGCACCTGGTTCAGTTTGCCAAGCACGCGGCCCAGCACCTGCAGGTTGTAGATTTCAATGGTCATGTCGATGGTCGCCATCTGCTGCCTGGTATCGCTGCGGCTGGCGACGCCGAGGACGTTGACCTTTTCGTTGGCGAGGATGGTGGTGATATCGCGCAGCAGGCCGCTACGGTCGTTCGCCGTGACGCGCACCACCAGCGAGTAACCCGCCGAGTAGCTTTCGCCCCACACGGCGTCCACCAGGCGTTCCGGCGCATGCGCGCGCAGTTCGACCAGCTGTTCGCAGTCGGCACGGTGAACGGAAATACCGCGCCCCTGGGTGATAAAGCCCACAATCTCATCGCCCGGAATGGGCTGGCAGCAGCGAGCAATGTGGTGCATCAGGTTACCGACGCCTTCCACCACCACACGGCCATTGTCCTTGCTGCGGTTTTGCGGAGTGTAGGTTTTCTGCTGCAACTGTTTCAGCGCCGCCGCGTCTTCTTCTGCCGCGCTCGGTTTGTTGAACTGCGCCTGCAGGAAGTTGACCATCTGGTTAAGACGAATGTCGCCGCCGCCAATCGCCGCTAACAGCTCTTCCACGTCGTTGAAGTTGTAACGCGGCAGCAGATGTTTTTCCGCTTCCTTCAGGCTGATGCCCAAATGCTCAAGCTCGTCATCCAGAATTTGACGCCCGGCCAGCACGTTTTTATCGCGATCCTGTTTACGGAACCAGGCGTGAATTTTCGAACGCCCGCGACTGGTTGTGACGTAGCCCAGGTTCGGGTTCAGCCAGTCACGGCTCGGGTTCGGCTGCTTCTGGGTGATGATTTCAATCTGATCGCCCATCTGCAACTGATAGGTGAACGGCACGATGCGTCCGCCAATTTTCGCGCCAATGCAGCGGTGGCCGACATCGCTGTGAATGTGATAGGCGAAATCAAGCGGCGTCGAGCCTGCCGGTAAATCGACAACATCACCTTTCGGTGTAAACACATAGACACGGTCGTCAAAGACCTGGCTGCGCACTTCGTCGAGCATTTCGCCGGAGTCGGCCATCTCTTCCTGCCACGCAATCAGCTTACGCAGCCAGGCGATGCGGTCTTCGTGGCCGCTACGCGGGCCAGGTGCCGCCGTGCCCTCTTTGTATTTCCAGTGCGCGGCGACGCCCAGCTCAGCATCTTCGTGCATCTGTTTGGTACGGATCTGAATCTCAATTGTTTTGCCGCCAGGCCCCAGCACCACGGTGTGGATGGACTGGTAACCGTTCGGTTTCGGGTTGGCGACATAGTCGTCAAACTCATCCGGCAGGTGGCGATAGTGAGTGTGTACTATCCCCAGCGCGGCATAGCAGTCCTGCAAACGTTCGGCGACGATTCGCACCGCGCGCACATCAAACAACTCATCAAACGCGAGCTGTTTTTTCTGCATTTTGCGCCAGATGCTATAGATGTGTTTTGGTCGCCCGTACACTTCCGCTTTCACGCCTTCGGTTTTCATTTCGGCACGCAGATGCCCCACGAACTCAGAAATGTAGTGTTCGCGGTCGATACGGCGTTCGTGCAGCAGTTTGGCAATGCGCTTGTATTCTGCCGGGTGCAGATAGCGGAAGCAGTAGTCTTCCAGCTCCCACTTCAACTGGCCGATACCGAGTCGGTTCGCCAGCGGCGCGTAGATGTTGGTACACTCTTTCGCCGCCAGAACGCGTTCATCCTCTGGCGCGTCTTTCACTTCACGCAGATGGGCAATGCGCTCTGCCAGCTTGATAACCACGCAGCGGAAGTCGTCCACCATCGCCAGCAACATGCGGCGCACGTTATCGACCTGATCGGAGGAAACGGAATCCGTGTGGGTGGCTTTCAGCTGGCGAATGGCTGCCATATCGCGCACGCCGTGGATCAAGGTGACGACGGATTTCCCGGCGCTTTCAGCAAGCACCTCTTCGGAAACTACGTTAGCGTCCACCAACGGGAACAGCAAGGCGGCGCGAAGGGTGTCGTTATCCATACTGAGCATCGACAGAATCTCTACCATCTCCACGCCGCGCCAGAGCAGAAGCTCGGCGTCCGGGTGATTCTGGGTGTGCTGTCGACAATAATCCCAGGTCTCGGCTAAGCGCTCACACGACTGCTGGCTGGTAATTCCCAGACTTGAGATCCATTTTTGTGAGTCAAACTCACCAGCTTTATTTAGATGTGCACTTCTTACCGCAACCATTGTCCTCTCCTTAAGGGACCGGGCCTGTCGAAGTCGACAAGCCACAATTATTACTTACGCTCAAACAACACCATTGATTCCAGATGCCCAGTGTGCGGGAACATGTCAAGCATTGCCATACGCTGAATTTGGTAACCCGCACGTAAAAGCGCTTCACTGTCACGCGCAAGCGTAGCGGGGTTACAGGACACATAGACCATCCGCGTTGGCGCTAATTTTATAATATGTTGCATCACGCCCGGTGCGCCTGCGCGGGCAGGATCGAGTAAAATTTTGTCAAAGCCGTGCTTTGCCCAGCTCTGACGCGTTACGTCCTCTTCCAGATTCTCATGGAAAAACGTGACATTCTGTAAATTATTCAGCGCCGCATTTTCCTGGCCTTTCGCCACCAGCGCCGGAACGCCCTCTACGCCAATGACGCTGGCGGCGCGTTTTGCCAGCGGCAGCGTGAAGTTGCCCATGCCGCAGAAAAGATCGAGCACGCGGTCCTCTTTCTGTATATCGAGCCATTCAAGCGCAGTGGCGACCATTTTTTGGTTTACACCATCGTTCACCTGAATGAAGTCGCGCGGGCTGAACGTTAAGCGTAGTCCGTCTGAGGAATACCAGGGCACTTCACCGCTTACGCGTTCAAGTATCTCGCTTTCGGGCGCGAGATACAGGGAAAGACCTGAAGAATGCGAAAAGCGTTCCAGTTTTTCTCTGTCCTGCTCACTCAGCGGCGCGGTATGGCGAAGCACCATTAGCGGGCCGTTGTCAGCGCTCACTAACTCAACGTGCCCCAGGCTGCGTTTGCCTTGCAGCGTATTCAGGCATTCGCGCAACGGCACCAGCAATGCCTCAAGAGTGGGCACCAAAACGGGGCACTGCACCACATCGACGATATCGCTGGCGTTGGCTTTGCGAAAACCCATCTGCAACTGCTGCGTTTTAGGCTGGTAGTTCAGGCTCAGGCGCGCACGGCGGCGGTAGCCCCAGGGCTGGGCCGCAATCATCTCTTCTACGTCGCGCTTCATCAGGCGCGCGAGTGCGGCCTGTTTACTGCGCTGCTGTAGTGCAATCGAGGCGTGTTGCTGCTGGCACCCGCCGCAGACGCCAAAATGCGGGCAACGCGGTTCTACACGCTCCGGGCTGTCGCTTAAGCGCCGTTTTACCTGCCCACGGGCATACTGTTTTTTATCTTCCGTCAGGGTAATTTCCGCGCGTTCATCAGGAAATAATCCATTGATAAATAGCGCCTTACCGTTGTTACGCGCAACACCCTGACCAAAGGGATCGAGGTCACTGACTGTCACAGTTATGATCTGGCGCGTCGTCACGCGCCGTTTTGCAGAGTAGAATTGCGCCATCGTAGAGATTTTTCTCAATCAAACATATTACCCTGATTCTCCCACAACGGACCTTCATGACCAACTACAGCCTGCGTGCGCGCATGATGATTTTGATCCTGGCCCCGACCGTACTCATCGGTTTGCTGCTCAGCATCTTCTTTGTCGTTCACCGCTATAACGACCTGCAGCGTCAACTCGAAGACGCTGGCGCCAGCATTATCGAACCGCTTGCCGTCTCCAGCGAATATGGAATGAATTTGCAGAACCGCGAATCCATTGGCCAGCTCATCAGCGTGTTGCATCGCCGTCACTCTGATATCGTGCGGGCAATTTCGGTGTATGACGAACATAACAAACTGTTCGTGACCTCGAACTATCAGCTCGACCCGACCGAACTGCGCTTGCCCAACGGGCAGCCTTTCCCGCGACGGTTGAGCGTAGTGCGCCACGGCGACATCATGATTTTACGCACGCCGATTATCTCAGAACACTATTCACCGGATGAATCCCCGCAGTCAGAGGCAAAAACTCCGGTCAATATGTTGGGCTACGTCGCGCTGGAGCTGGATCTCCGCTCCGTGCGGCTTCAGCAGTACAAAGAGATTTTCATCTCCAGCGTGATGATGCTGTTCTGTATCGGCATTGCGCTGATCTTCGGCTGGCGTTTAATGCGCGATGTGACCGGGCCGATTCGCAACATGGTGAACACGGTTGACCGCATCCGGCGCGGGCAACTCGATAGCCGCGTGGAAGGCTTTATGCTGGGCGAGCTGGATATGCTGAAAAACGGCATTAACTCGATGGCAATGTCGCTGGCGGCATATCATGAGGAGATGCAGCACAACGTTGACCAGGCCACCTCTGACCTGCGTGAAACGCTGGAGCAGATGGAAATTCAGAACGTCGAGCTGGATCTGGCGAAAAAGCGCGCTCAGGAAGCCGCGCGTATTAAGTCTGAATTTCTTGCCAATATGTCACACGAACTGCGTACGCCACTCAACGGCGTGATTGGCTTTACCCGTCTGACGCTGAAAAGCGAGCTGAAT
This sequence comes from Pseudocitrobacter sp. 2023LY-00077, assembly GCF_055796175.1. NCBI lineage: Bacteria > Pseudomonadati > Pseudomonadota > Gammaproteobacteria > Enterobacterales > Enterobacteriaceae > Pseudocitrobacter > Pseudocitrobacter sp. 2023LY-00077. The sequence goes on from NZ_JBSPEI010000002.1 coordinate 166,050, forward strand.
CCCACTCAGCGTGACCACCTGAATACCATTGAGCGTTCGGCGAATAACCTGCTGGCGATCATCAACGATGTTCTCGACTTCTCGAAACTGGAAGCCGGTAAACTGATTCTGGAAAGCATTCCGTTCCCGCTGCGTAACTCGCTGGATGAAGTGGTGACGCTGCTTGCTCACTCCGCCCACGATAAAGGGCTGGAGCTGACCCTCAACATCAAAAACGATGTGCCGGATAACGTCATCGGCGACCCGCTGCGCTTACAGCAGGTGATTACCAACCTGGTCGGTAATGCGATTAAATTTACCGAACACGGCAACATTGACGTGCTGGTTGAGAAACGCGCGCTCAGCAACAATAAAGTACAGATCGAAGTGCAAATCCGCGACACGGGAATTGGTATTCCGGAGCGCGATCAGTCGCGGCTGTTCCAGGCATTCCGTCAGGCAGACGCCAGTATTTCTCGCCGCCACGGCGGCACCGGGCTGGGGTTAGTGATCACCCAGAAACTGGTGAAAGAGATGAGCGGGGATATCTCCTTCCACAGCCAGCCAAATCGCGGCTCAACCTTCTGGTTCAATATCAATCTGGATCTCAATCCGAATGTTCTCTCGGACGGGCCATCCACACAGTGCCTGAAAGGCAAGCGCCTGGCGTACGTAGAAGCGAACGCAGCCGCTGCGCAGGCCACGCTGGATATGCTGGCCTCGACACCACTGGAGGTCATTTACAGCCAGACCTTCTCCGCGCTGCCGGTTGAGCATTACGACATCATGCTGATAGCGATTCCGGTTTCGGTACGCGACCTGGAGCATCATCGTGAGAAGCTGTCGCAGGCCCGTGCAATGACCGATTACCTGCTCCTCGCGCTGCCTTGCCATGCGCAGGTTGATGCAGAAGCGTTGAAAAGAGAGGGGGCCGCTGCCTGCCTGTTGAAACCGCTAACCTCAACGCGTCTGCTGCCTGCGCTGACAGATTATTGCCGCACAACGCAACCCGCGCTGGAACTTCAGGATGACGACGCCCGCATCGCCATGACGGTGATGGCGGTAGATGACAACCCGGCCAACCTTAAGCTGATTGGCGCGCTGCTCGGCGACCAGGTTCAGCATGTTGAGCTGTGCGAGAGCGGTCAGCAGTCGATTGAGCGCGCCCGCGAAATGCAGTTTGACCTGATTCTGATGGATATTCAGATGCCGGATATTGACGGTATTCGCGCCTGCGAACTGATTCGTCAGTTGCCGCATCAGCAGCAAACGCCGGTGATTGCGGTGACCGCGCACGCCATGGCCGGGCAGAAAGAAAAACTGCTGAGCGCGGGTATGAACGATTATCTGGCGAAACCCATCGAAGAAGATAAGCTGCGCAATCTTCTGCTGCGTTACAAACCGGGGCTATCTGCGGCGACGCTGCCGACCGCGTCTGAGCCCGTAGAACCTGCAATCGATCTCAACACCACGCTCGACTGGCAGTTGGCACTGCGTCAGGCCGCGTATAAACCGGACCTTGCACGCGAGATGCTGCAAATGCTGGTCGCCTTCCTGCCAGAGGTACGTAACAAGGTGGAAGAGCAACTGGTGGGGGAAGAGCCGGAAAATCTGGTGGACGCCATTCATAAGCTGCACGGTAGCTGCGGCTACAGCGGCGTGCCGCGCCTGAAACACTTGTGTCATTTGATTGAAGGGCAACTGCGCAACGGAACGCCTGCGGAAGATCTGGAGCCTGAGTTTCTGGAACTGCTGGATGAGATGGACAACGTGACGCGCGAAACGAAGAAGATGTTGGGATGAGAAGATAGCCTTTGCCGGATGGCGCTAACGCTTATCCGGCCTACGTTTAGTGCCGGATGAACATTAACGCCATCCGGCATTTTACAGCGATAATCTCTGCCCCATCCTCAGCACCGCCGCGATATTCCGCGCCGCCATAAACAGATTATCTTCGGCATCCCGCAATGCGTCTTCCAGCGTGCAGATGCGATACAGCACGCTAAACACCGCATCTAACCCATGTTCATGCACGACGCCGACATCCGGCGTCAGGCTGCCGCCAATCGCGATGACCGGCACGTTATAGCGCTTTGCCACGCGCGCCACGCCTACCGGTACTTTGCCGTGAATGGTCTGGCTGTCGATACGCCCTTCCCCGGTAATCACCAGGTCAGCGTCAGCCACCAGATTATCAAGATGCAGCGCGTCGGTAACAATTTCGATGCCAGGGCGAAGCTCTGCGCCGCAGAATGCATACAGCGCCGCGCCCATTCCGCCTGCCGCCCCACCCCCTTCCAGCGCCAGCACGTCAATATCCAGACAGCGCTTCACGCATTGCGCATAGTGCTCAAGCGCCGCATCAAGTCGGGAAATCATCTCGGGTGTTGCGCCTTTCTGCGGGCCAAACACGGCGGATGCGCCCTCTTCGCCCGTCAGTGGGTTGGTGACATCACAGGCAACCTCAATACGACACTCAGCCAGACGTGCATCCAGCTCGCTGATATCGATACGTTCAAGCGTCTCCAGCCCCGCGCCGCCGGGGGCAATGGCCTGGTTATCCGCCGTTAACAGCTTCACGCCCAGCGCCTGCGCCATGCCTGCGCCGCCGTCATTGGTCGCGCTGCCGCCAAGGCCAATAATAATATGCTTTACGCCCGCATCTAAGGCGTGGCGAATCAGCTCCCCGGTTCCCCAGGATGTTGTAGTCAGCGGGCAGCGTTTGTCGCCTGGAACGAGCTCCAGCCCGCTGGCCGCCGCCATTTCGATAAAGGCGCTTTGCTCATCGCCAGACAGGCCGTAAAAACCCTGCACCGTGTCGCCCAGCGGGCCGGTAACCTCTACTTCGACGACACGCCCCTGAGTAGCGGCAACCATCGCTTCGACGGTACCTTCACCGCCATCCGCAACGGGAAGTTTATGGTAATCCGCGTCGGGGTAAATTTCGCGAAAACCCCGCTCGATGGCACTCGCCACCTCCAGCGCGCTCAGGCTTTCCTTGTACGAATCCGGTGCAATTACAATCTTCATTGGCTGTCCTTATGCGTCGGGAGTGCCATGATCTTACATCTGAATCAGAAAAAATACCGACCCCGGCAGGGATCGGCATTTTGCTTAACGCACCATGCAAGGGCGCTTATTATCGAACGTCCAGTTCGGGAGGAGATACTGCATGCCCATCGCGTCGTCGCGTGCGCCAAGGCCGTGTTTTTTATACAGCTCGTTGGCCTGCATAACGCGGTCCATATCCAGTTCAACGCCCAGACCCGGCGTAGTCGGTACCTGCACCATCCCGCCCTTGATTTCAAACGGTTGTTTGGTGAGACGTTGATTTCCTTCCTGCCAAATCCAGTGGGTATCAATCGCGGTAACATTACCCGGCGCGGCAGCGGCCACGTGGGTGAACATTGCCAGCGAAACGTCAAAGTGGTTGTTGGAGTGTGAACCCCAGGTCAGGCCGAATTCATGACACATCTGCGCCACGCGCACCGAACCCTGCATGGTCCAGAAGTGCGGGTCCGCCAGCGGGATATCGACAGATTGCAGCGAAAGCGTGTGGCCCATCTGACGCCAGTCGGTGGCAATCATATTGGTCGCGGTCGGCAGGCCAGTTGCGCGACGGAATTCCGCCATCACTTCACGTCCGGAGAAGCCCTGCTCCGCACCACACGGATCTTCCGCATACGCCAGCACGCCCTTCAGGTATTTGCCAATTTTAATCGCTTCGTTGAGCGACCATGCGCCGTTCGGGTCAAGCGTGACGCGCGCCTGCGGGAAACGTTTTGCCAGCGCCACAATCGACTCGGCCTCTTCTTCCCCGGCCAGCACGCCGCCCTTCAGTTTAAAGTCGTTAAAACCATATTTTTCATACGCTGCTTCCGCCAGACGTACCACGGAATCCGGGGTCATCGCTTCGTCGTGACGCAGGCGGTACCAGTCGCACTTTTCATCCGGCTGGCTCTGATACGGCAGCGGCGTGGCTTTGCGGTTGCCGACGAAGAACAGATAGCCGAGCATTTCCACTTCGCTACGCTGCTGACCGTCGCCCAGCAGAGACGCCACGTTTACGCCTAAGTGCTGACCCAGCAAATCCAGCATTGCCGCTTCAATACCGGTGACCACGTGAATGGTGGTACGCAGGTCGAAGGTTTGCAGCCCACGACCGCCGGAATCCCTATCGGCAAAGGTATTGCGCACCAGCGTCAGGACGTTCTTGTATTCGCCCAGGGTTTTACCGACAACCAGCGGGATCGCATCTTCAAGCGTGGTGCGGATCTTCTCGCCGCCGGGGATTTCCCCCACGCCGGTGTGGCCGGAATTGTCTTTAATCACCACAATGTTGCGGGTAAAGAACGGCGCGTGCGCCCCGCTCAGGTTCATCAGCATACTGTCGTGGCCCGCAACCGGGATGACCTGCATGGAAGTAACAACTGGCGTTGAATAGTGAGACATGATTCAGTCCTTTTTTAATGAGTTGCGGCCGAAAACGGGACGTTTGCGGTCAAATGTCCAGCCGGGGATCAGATACTGCATCGGGCCGGCGTCGTTACGCGCACCGCCCGGCAGGCTTTTGTAGGCGTCATGCGCTTTCAGCACCTGATCCCAGTCCAGCTCTACGCCCAGTCCAGGCGCATCGGGAACGGTAATTTTGCCGTCGGTAATCTGGAGTGGATTTTTGGTCAGGCGCGCGTCGCCTTCCTGCCAGATCCAGTGGGTATCAATCGCCGTCGGGTTACCGGGTGCGGCAGCGCCCACGTGGGTAAACATCGCCAGCGAGATGTCGAAATGGTTGTTGGAGTGGCAACCCCAGGTCAGGCCCCAGTCGTCGCACAGCTGCGCGACACGCACCGCGCCGGAGAGCGTCCAGAAGTGCGGGTCGGCCAGCGGGATATCCACCGCATTGAGCATCACCGCATGGCCCATTTCGCGCCAGTTGGTGGCGATCATGTTGGTGGCGACCGGCAGGCCGGTAGCACGGCGGAATTCCGCCATCACTTCTCGCCCGGAGAAACCCTGCTCAGCGCCGCACGGATCTTCCGCGTAGGTCAACACATCGTTCAGGCCTTTACACAGGGAAATCGCTTCATCCAGCAGCCAGGCGCCGTTGGGATCGACGGTGATACGGGCATCCGGGAAACGTTTTTTCAGCGCCTTCACGGATTCAATTTCCTGTTCGCCCGGCAGGACGCCGCCCTTCAGTTTGAAATCTTTAAAGCCGTAGCGATCCTGCGAGGCTTCTGCCAGGCGCACCACCGCGTCGCTGCAGAGCGCTTCCTGATGACGCAGATGATACCAGTCATGGTTGCCTGGGGTGCTTTCCAGATACGGCAAATCGGTTTTGCGACGGTCGCCAACGTAGAAGAGATAGCCCAGCACGGTCACCGCATCACGCTGCTTACCAGGGCCCAGCAGTTCACAAACCGGGACATTGAGCGCTTTGCCGAGCAGATCGAGCAGCGCGGCTTCCAGTGCTGCCACCGCGTTAACCCGCAGTTCAAATGTCCACGCGCCTTTGCCGAAGGTGTCAAAATCTGCCGCCTGGTTTCCCTTATGCACCTGCTGAACCACTTTATTCAGCCGGGCTATCTCCTGGCCCAACACCATCGGTATCGCATCCACCAGCGTCTGGTAAATCACTTCACCACCCGGCGCTTCCCCCACGCCGGTATTCCCGGCGTTATCGGTCAGCACCACGATATTACGGGTGAAATACGCGTTGTGTGCGCCGCCGATGTTGAGCAGCATACTGTCATGCCCGGCGACCGGAATGACCTTCATGTCCGCTATAACTGAGCTGGATTGCGTTGTCATGATGATTGCCCCGCAACAGGTTTCAGTTCGATACGTTTAATGTCGCCAACCAGTATCAGATAGCTCAGTACCGCCACCAGCGCATGCACACCGACATAAATCAGCGCACCGTTAAACGAGCCCGTGGTACCGACGATATAGCCAATTGCAATTGGCGTAACGATGCCGGAAATGTTGCCGAACATATTGAACAGGCCGCCCGAGAGACCGCTTATCTCTTTCGGCGCGGTATCTGCCATCACCGCCCAGCCCAGCGCGCCAATGCCTTTACCGAAGAAGGCCAGCGCCATAAAGCCGATGATCATCCACTCAACGTTCACATAGTTACAGAACACCATCACCATCGACATCAGCATGCCCATGACGATTGGCGTTTTACGCGCAATGTTCAGCGAACCGGTACGACGCATCAGCCAGTCGGAAATAATGCCGCCCAGCACGCCGCCCGCGAAGCCGCAAATTGCCGGAACGGAGGCCACGAAGCCCGCTTTCAGAATCGACATGCCGCGCGCCTGCACCAGATAAACCGGGAACCAGGTGATAAAGAAGTAAGTCAGGGCGTTGATGCAGTACTGGCCGATATAAACGCCAATCATCATGCGAGAACCCAGCAACTGCTTGATTTGCCCCCACTTCACGCTGAACGGCACTTTGGCTTTTGCCCCCGCCTGATCCATGTTGATCAGCGCACCACCTTCGGCAATGTAATCCAGCTCTTTTTGGTTCACACCCGGGTGCTGGTTCGGTTCGTGGATCACCTTCAGCCAGACAAAACTGATAACGATCCCAAGCCCGCCCATAAAGAAGAACACATGAGACCAACCCACTTCATGGGTCAGCCAACCCATGATTGGCGCAAAGATAACGGTGGCGAAATACTGTGCGGAGTTAAAAATCGACACCGCCGTGCCCCTCTCCTGCGCCGGGAACCATGCCGCGACGATTCGACTGTTGCCAGGGAAGGAAGGCGCTTCCGCCAGGCCGACCAGGAAACGTAAGGTAAACAAGGCGATAATGATGCCAAAACCACTGAAGATATCGACGAAGCCCTGCAAAAGGGTAAACATGGACCAGATAAAGATGGACCAGAAGTAAACGCGTTTTGAACCAAAGCGGTCAAGCAGCCAGCCGCCCGGTATCTGGCCGATAACATAGGCCCATGAGAATGCGGAGAAAACGTAACCCATACCCACCGCGTCCAGGCCAATATCTTTCGCCATCTCCGAACCGGCAATAGACAAGGTGGCGCGGTCGCCGTAGTTGAAGGATGTGACAATAAACAACATCACCACTATCCAGTAACGAGCATTGGTGCGCTTTTCCGCCCCGCTCGCAGCCTGACTTAATGAACTCATTGTTGTACTCCTGAATTATAGCTTTCGGCTACATTCACTCTGAACAGCACAACCTGTAGGGTAATCAGAATGACGTATTTGTGTTTTTATCGCAGTGTGTCGTTATGTCTTGCTGACTGCGTTTTATAACTGGCTCAGGAAGTATAAAAAGAGGTCACCTGTGGCTCACCGTGCATCTTCACAGCATTCACGCGGTAAATAAAAGAGATTTATGGCTTATGCACAACGCGCTGGAAGATACCTCACGGAAATGAAAACTGTTTGCGGGAAGAGCACGTTACAAACACAGAGGAAGGCAGAGTGTGAAACAGCTCTCTTGACGCAGTGAAAACGCCCTGCGCTAACCCATTATTAAATGGGCAAATATTGGCATTCGCCCGAGGCAGGTGGCGAAAATGAGGAATAAGATAGTGAAAGCTGCTAGTGCAGCGAACTGGCGATTTAAGGGAACGCCCTCTGCGTAGGGAGAGGGCGACACCTTACTTAAGCAATGTTGCCCACTGCTCAACCCACGGGTTCGACACGCCCTCTGGTTCAGGATCTTCGCTGGCGTCAATCATCAGCATGTCGCCGATACGCTGCGCGCCCTGTTCCTGCAACAACGCATCAAACGTTTTCCCGCCGCCGCAGAAATTAGCGTAGGTACTGTCACCCAGCGCGATAATTCCGTAGCGCAGATGCGGCTGATACATATCTTTGAGATCGTTAAACAGCGGCACGATGCTGTCTGGCAAATCGCCCTGCCCGGTCGTGGAGGTCACCACCAGCACGTATTTGCCGACATACTCTTCCCACTCGCTGACCTGCGGGTCTTCAAACACTTTGGCGGTATGGCCCTGATTGCCCAGAATCGCCTGCGCTTCTTCGGCGACTAACAGCGAATTGCCATACATGGTGCCTACAAAAATCCCTACTTCAGCCATGATTTAACTCCCTGTTTACTTTCAGATGTTCTCATCCTGACCGCTGTTGGCGACAAACTCAACCCTTTCGTTATCGGGGAGAAGCCCGCGCCAGCCAAAGTGTGACAAGGCCTGCATCCAGGTCTCGTCGAACCCGGCGCGCAGCGTAAGCGGTTCGCCAGTAAACGGATGCGTCAGCGAAAGCGAGCTGGCGTGCAGCATCAGACGCTGGCAGCCGAAATGTTCCGCCGCGCTACGGTTCTGACGCAAATCACCATGCTTGCTGTCGCCAAGAATAGGATGACGCAAATGGGACAAATGGCGGCGCAATTGATGCTTGCGCCCGGTTTTCGGTTCCAGCTCAACCAGCCCGTAACGGGTCGTTGGGTAGCGCCCGGTGGCGACCGGCATTTCGACCGTCGCCAGCCCACGATAGTGCGTCACCGCAGGCTGCGGATCTTTATTCTCTTTCGCGAATTTATCGGCGATTTTGTCGAGCTCTTCCACCAGCGGGTAATCGAGCACCGCGTCATCCATCAGCCAGCCGCGCACAATCGCATGATAGCGCTTCTGCATTTGATGCTGCTCGAACTGCTGAGACAACAAACGCCCCGCCTCGCTGGAGAGCCCCATTAGCAGAACGCCTGAAGTCGGGCGATCGAGGCGATGAGCGGTAAACACGTGCTGGCCAATCTGGTCGCGCACCGTTTGCATCACCACCACTTTTTCATCGCGGTCCAGCCAGCTGCGGTGAACCAGCCAGCCGGATGGTTTGTTGACGGCCACCAGCCACTCATCCTGATAAATAATTTCCAGCATCAGTTAGCGTCATCGGCAAAAAAGGCATCGAGCTTTTGCAGCTCCAGCAGAATAATCTCGCGCTGCGGATGCTGTGCATCCAGCGCCATTTCATAATACGGCGCAATGGCAAAACTTTGCGGCAGCGGCTGGCCGTTATCCAGCAATTGATGCATGCGCGGAATCAATACCCACTGCAACCACTCCAGCGGCTCCAGCGTGTCCATGCAAAAAGGTTGGTCGCTGGTAAATTTGCTGGCATGCGGCGCTTCGTCCTGCCAGTGTTGATGCAGACGCAGCATCGCTTCAATGGCCTGAAGTTGTTCGCGCAAATTATCGTGAAGGGTCATGGCTACCTCGGTAGAAACAAAATCGCGTGCAGGATACACCAGCCGAACGCAAAACAAAAAAAGGGAGCACTGTATAAACAGTGCTCCCGGTTCGTTTCGCAGCATTCCAGCTACTTTTCGTGCTCCCTGCTCGTCCGTGACAACTTTTCCTACGGCCTTGCGGCCTGTTCATCCGTAAACTGTTGCGTCCTGCTCACACCACCCCGATGCGAATCTACCCAATCCCTGAGTATGTCCTGAACTTCTTGCTCCACCAGGCATCCTGTCTGGCTCTCATTCTCCGTCCTGGAGGTGTCCTTTAACGCGTCCTGCGTTATCCTTTTGCCTCGTCCTGAAGCCTTTCCTTGTAACACCATCCTGGCGTATCCACTTACCTCATCCTGAGGCCTATCCCTGAAGCACCGTCCTGGTGTGTCCTGTTTGAAGTGTCATCATCCTGATGTTCACTTCACTGTGCGACTCCTTGTCGACGGACATAGAATCGCTTATTCCGCCCCGTCTTACAAGGGCCCTTCAGGCAATCCTGTAAGGACATTTTCATATGAAAGAGCCTAAGAAAAATCTTAATAAACTGATTTATAAGGAAAACATAATAATCGATCAGTAGCTGTCCTACTTACAGCCTGGCGATCTCCTACAAGGCTTGTAAGAGATCTCTCACAAGCATTCGGGCAAACTGGATTACAAATCGGGGTCTAATTGGTTGAGGAAGCTCTCAAGAGAGGGGGCGAGAGTCTGGCGCTTGCGGGTGCCGAGCGTCTCTTTAACCACTTCGCCGGTCAGATTACAGACGGAAATTACGTCCAGTTCACTGTCCAGCGTGGCGATAAACAACGTCGGCGAAAGCTTCAGGCGTTTCTGAGTGACCAAATGGCCGATCAGATTCTCCTGCACGCGACGAAAATCATCCGGGCTCCATACCTGTAGCAGCGTCAGTCGTTGTCCGGCAAAACGGGCTTCCATGTCGCCAGCATACTGAGTGGTATAATAAGTATGAAGGGGTGGTTGTACCACAATGTCCAACGCACGTTCAACGCCATTTACATTCTGTTCACCACTAAACGGCAACGGTTGCCAAAAAACCGCGTCGTCGGTGGTATTGACGATGCAGGGAGACGCTACGCCAAACAGCTCTTCGCTGCGCGGCCAGCAGTGATTCTGTTGCTGCCAGGCGTCGCAATAACGTTGGGTAAAGGCTTTAAGCGCTTCTGCGGTCTGATGGTCCACCGATTTCTCTCTTCTGGTTAGTCAGGTTACACTTGGCGCATAGTCTACCTGCTTTATAACGGTGAAACATGTCTTCTTATGAGAATCATCAGGCGCTGACGGGCCTGACGCTTGGTAAATCAACGGATTACCGCGACACTTACGATGCCGGGTTATTACAGGGCGTTCCGCGTAGCCTGAACCGCGATCCGCTGGGCCTGCATGCCGACACGCTGCCGTTCCACGGCGCCGACATCTGGACGCTGTATGAACTCTCCTGGCTTAACGCCAAAGGGCTGCCGCAGGTGGCGGTGGGTCACGTTGAGCTGAGCCATACCACCGTTAACCTGGTTGAGTCCAAAAGCTTCAAGCTTTACCTGAACAGTTTTAACCAGACGCGTTTTGGCTCATGGGAAGATGTCCGCCATACGCTGGAGCGCGATCTCAGCGCCTGCGCGCAGGGCGACGCCACCGTTTCGCTTTATCGTCTGGATGAAATTGAAGGGCAGCCTATCGCCCATTTCCACGGCACCTGCATTGATAATCAGGATATCGAGATTGATAACTATCAGTTCAATGCCGATTACCTGCTGAACTCAACCGGCAGCAAGAGTGTGGAAGAGACGCTGGTCAGCCATCTGCTGAAATCCAACTGCCTGATTACCCATCAGCCAGACTGGGGCTCGGTGCAAATCCAGTATCGCGGGCCGCAGATTGACCGCGAAAAGCTGCTGCGTTATCTGGTGTCGTTCCGTCACCATAATGAGTTCCACGAGCAGTGCGTCGAGCGTATTTTTAGCGATATTCTGCGCTTCTGTAAGCCGGAAAGCCTGAGCGTCTATGCGCGCTATACCCGTCGCGGCGGGCTGGACATTAACCCATGGCGTTCGAATACGGACTTTGTGCCGGCGATTGGGCGACTGGTCAGGCAGTAAGCTCGCACAAACCTAAATAATTTCTCAATTTGCAACCATTCTCCCACACAGGATGGTTGTAGTATTCCTACAGGCAAGGCTATTGTAATCAGCAGGGAAGACGATTCTCGTCCCGTAAGGAGCTCACTTGATTACACATATTAGCCCGCTTGGCTCAATGGATATGTTGTCGCAGCTGGAAGTCGACATGCTTAAACGCACGGCCAGCAGCGACCTGTACCATCTGTTTCGTAACTGCTCGCTGGCGGTACTGAATTCAGGCAGCCTGACCGATAACAGTAAAGAACTGCTGTCACGTTTTGAGAATTTCGATATTAACGTGCTGCGCCGCGAGCGCGGCGTGAAGCTGGAACTCATCAACCCGCCGGAAGAGGCGTTCGTTGATGGCCATATTATTCGCTCGTTGCAGGCGAACCTGTTTGCCGTGCTGCGCGATATCCTGTTCGTTTACGGCCAGATTCATAACGCCGTACGCTTCCCGAATCTTGATTTGGAAAGCTCCACGCATATTACCAACCTGGTCTTCAGCATTCTGCGTAACGCGCGTGCGCTGCACGTCGGCGAAGCGCCGAGCATGGTCGTTTGCTGGGGTGGTCACTCCATTAACGAAAACGAATACCTCTACGCGCGTCGCGTGGGGAATCAGCTTGGCCTGCGCGAGCTGAATATCTGTACCGGCTGTGGCCCGGGGGCGATGGAAGCGCCAATGAAAGGCGCGGCGGTTGGTCACGCGCAGCAGCGTTACAAAGAAGGCCGTTTCATCGGCATGACTGAACCATCAATCATCGCTGCTGAGCCGCCTAACCCGCTGGTTAACGAGCTGATTATTATGCCGGATATCGAAAAACGTCTCGAAGCGTTTGTCCGTATCGCTCACGGCATCATTATCTTCCCCGGCGGTGTCGGTACGGCGGAAGAGCTGCTGTATCTGCTCGGAATTCTGATGAACCCGGCGAATAAAAATCAGGTACTGCCGCTCATCCTCACCGGCCCGAAAGAGAGCGCCGATTACTTCCGCGTGCTGGATGAGTTTATCGTCCATACGCTGGGTGAGAGCGCGCGGCGCCACTACAAAATCATCATCGACGATGCGGCGGAAGTGGCTCGTCAGATGAAGAAAGCGATGCCGCTGGTGAAAGAAAATCGTCGCGATACGGGTGATGCTTACAGCTTTAACTGGTCGATTAAAATCGCGCCAGACCTACAGATGCCGTTCGAACCGACTCACGAAAACATGGCGAACCTGAAGCTTTATCCGGACCAGCCGGTTGAAGTGCTGGCCGCTGACCTGCGCCGCGCCTTCTCGGGTATTGTCGCCGGTAACGTGAAGGAAGTGGGTATCCGCGCCATCGAAGAGCATGGGCCGTATAAGATCCACGGCGATAAAGAGATGATGCGCCGTATGGACGACCTGTTGCAGGGTTTTGTCGCCCAGCACCGTATGAAACTGCCAGGTTCCGCTTATATCCCTTGCTACGAAATCATGGCCTGATAAGGCCTGTCACGCCGTCGCCCGCTCGTCGGGCGACTTATCCCTTCTTGCCCATTGAATCCATTAGCATAAAACGCCACCCCGTTTCGTTTATCCCCTCACATGTGCTAACGGCGTTGAACAAAAAATGACAACAATCCCTTATCGTTAATCACTTTCCCTCAATCGTTTGCGTACTCAGCAAAGCGTGAATTATTGACAACAAAGATAAATAAACCGTCTAAAACGCTATTTTTGACACTTTTATTAGTGCAAACCGCGTATTTACACTCCTGCCTATTTACCAACCATACTGCTAATGCTAGGTTTCGCGCCCATAAATTTCTGCCCAAATAACAATCACAGGCAGATGAACTGCAAACACAGCGAAGAGGAGTGAATTATTACATTTGGGATCATGATCACTGATAGATTCATCAGTTAAATGTATCTTTCCGCCCCGTCGTAGTGATGGGTGGAAAATCATAAAAAAACCGTCACTGAAAAGATTTCATATTACTGTCGGTCTTAATTCCATTGGATTTAACTAAAAACCGGCAATTTTAGTCCTCCAGGAGATACAGATGGAAAGCACTCAAACCAGCACCATCGCGTCAACACAATCCGCTAGCGGATGGCGCAAAACAGATACCATGTGGATGCTGGGTCTGTACGGTACAGCAATCGGCGCGGGCGTTCTGTTCCTGCCGATCAACGCAGGCGTCGGCGGTATGATCCCGCTGATTATCATGGCAATCCTTGCCTTCCCGATGACCTTCTTCGCACACCGCGGCCTGACCCGCTTCGTGCTGTCCGGTAAAAATCCGGGCGAAGACATCACGGAAGTTGTTGAAGAACACTTCGGCGTAGGCGCAGGTAAACTGATTACCCTGCTCTACTTCTTCGCTATCTACCCGATTCTGTTGGTATACAGCGTAGCCATCACCAACACCGTAGAAAGCTTCATGACGCACCAGCTGCAGATGACTGCACCACCGCGTGCGATTCTGTCGCTGATTCTGATCGTCGGTATGATGACCATCGTTCGCTTCGGTGAGCAGATGATTGTTAAGGCGATGAGTATTCTGGTGTTCCCGTTCGTTGCAGCCCTGATGCTGCTGGCTCTGTACCTCATCCCTCAGTGGAGCGGTGCGGCGCTGGAAACCCTGTCCTTTAGCTCTGCCTCCTCTACCGGCAACGGTCTGTGGATGACGCTGTGGCTGGCTATTCCGGTCATGGTCTTCTCCTTCAACCACTCGCCGATCATCTCCTCTTTCGCCGTAGCGAAACGTGAAGAATACGGTCAGGGTGCGGAGAAAAAATGTTCTAAAATCCTGGCATGCGCACACGTCATGATGGTGCTGACGGTAATGTTCTTCGTCTTCAGCTGCGTACTGAGCCTGACTCCGGCAGACCTGGCAGCAGCGAAAGCACAGAACATCTCGATTCTGTCTTACCTGGCGAACCACTTTAACGTCTCCTTCATCGAATGGATGGCACCAATCATCGCGATTATCGCTATCACTAAATCGTTCCTGGGCCACTACCTGGGTGCACGTGAAGGCTTTAACGGGATGGTGATTAAGTCTCTGCGCGGCAAAGGCAAATCCATCGAAATCAACAAACTGAACAAAATCACTGCGCTGTTCATGCTGGTTACCACCTGGATTGTGGCGACCCTGAACCCAAGCATCCTGGGTATGATTGAAACCCTGGGCGGCCCGATTATCGCGATGATTCTGTTCCTGATGCCGATGTATGCGATTCAGAAAGTACCGGCGATGCGTAAATACAGCGGCCACATCAGCAACGTCTTCGTTGTGATTATGGGGCTGATTGCTATCTCCGCTATCTTCTACTCTCTGTTCAGCTAATATCCCCCGCGCCGCCTTCGGGCGGCGCGTCTCTTCTTTTCCTACAGCAATGGATGCATCATGATCAGCGTATTCGATATTTTCAAAATCGGCATTGGTCCCTCCAGCTCTCATACTGTCGGGCCAATGAAAGCAGGCAAACAATTCACGGACGACTTGATTGCGCGTGGGATCCTGACCGACATCACCCGCGTCGTCGTCGATGTATATGGCTCACTCTCCCTCACCGGGAAAGGCCACCATACCGATATCGCCATCATCATGGGCCTGGCGGGTAACCTGCCGGACACCGTCGATATCGACAGCATTCCTGGCTTTATCCAGGACGTGAATACCCACGGTCGTTTACTGCTGGCAAACGGCCAGCACGAAGTGGAGTTCCCGGTTGATAAGTGCATGAACTTCCATGCCGACAACCTCTCTTTGCATGAAAACGGCATGCGCATCACCGCACTGGTGGGCGAAAAAGCGGTTTACAGCAAAACTTATTATTCCATCGGCGGTGGCTTTATCGTCGATGAAGAGCATTTCGGTCAGCAGACTGAAGCACCGGTCGCCGTGCCTTATCCGTACCGCAGTGCGGCAGATTTGCAGCGTCATTGCAGCGAGACGGGCCTTTCCCTCTCGGGCCTGATGATGCAGAACGAACTGGCGCTGCACAGCAAAGAAGAGCTGGAAAAGCACTTTGCTGACGTCTGGGCGGTTATGAAAGGCGGCATCGAACATGGCACCACCACCGAAGGCGTGCTGCCGGGTAAACTGCGCGTCCCGCGCCGTGCCTCCGCGCTGCGCCGTATGCTGGTCAGCCAGGATAAAATCAGCAGCGACCCGATGGCGGTCGTTGACTGGATCAACATGTTCGCGCTGGCGGTAAACGAAGAAAACGCCGCTGGCGGACGCGTGGTGACAGCGCCAACCAACGGTGCCTGCGGGATTGTTCCGGCGGTGCTGGCGTACTACGACAAGTTTATCCGCGAAGTGAACGCCAACTCTCTCGCACGCTACCTGCTGGTGGCCAGCGCAATTGGCTCGCTTTACAAGATGAACGCCTCTATTTCCGGCGCGGAAGTGGGCTGTCAGGGCGAAGTGGGCGTGGCCTGTTCCATGGCTGCCGCAGGCCTGGCGGAACTGCTGGGCGGTAGCCCGGCTCAGGTGTGCATTGCCGCTGAAATCGGCATGGAGCATAACCTCGGTTTAACCTGCGACCCGGTTGCCGGTCAGGTTCAGGTGCCGTGCATCGAGCGTAACGCGATTGCCTCTGTCAAAGCGGTCAACGCTGCCCGTATGGCGCTTCGCCGTACCAGCGAGCCGCGCGTATGCCTCGATAAGGTCATCGAAACCATGTATGAAACAGGCAAAGACATGAACGCCAAGTACCGTGAAACCTCTCGCGGCGGCCTGGCAATGAAAGTGGTTGCCTGCGATTAATCCCCCCAATTGCCCGGTGGCACGCTGCGCCGGGCAGTTTTTTGCGAGTCGCCTTCCTGATTTTTTATCCCGCGTAGCCTCCCCCTGACGCAAATGTTACCCTAGCCTCAATTGTTACAAGGAGGTCCCGGTGTCCGTTCATCTGCTTATCGTCGACGCACTCAATTTGATTCGCCGCATTCATGCCGTGCAGGGTTCCCCCTGCGGTGAAACGTGCCTGCGGGCGCTGGAGCAACTGATTGCCCACAGCCAACCCACGCACGTGGTCGCCGTATTTGATGATGAAGAGCGAGGTCAGGGTTGGCGACACCAGCGTCTGCCAGACTACAAAGCGGGCCGTGCGCCGATGCCGGACACGCTGGTTGAAGAGATGCCCGTCTTACGCACGGCCTTCGAACAGCGCGGCATTAAATGCTGGGCGCTACCCGGCAGCGAAGCCGATGACCTGGCCGCGACGCTTGCGGTGAAAGTGGCGCAGGCCGGGCACCAGGCGACGATTATCTCGACGGATAAAGGCTACTGCCAGTTGCTCTCACCCACCATTCGCATTCGTGACTATTTCCAGAAACGCTGGCTGGATGCGCCGTTTATCGCCAGTGAATTTGGCGTCACGCCGCAGCAGTTACCTGATTACTGGGGGCTGGCGGGGATCAGCAGTTCGAAAGTGCCGGGTGTGGCAGGAATCGGGCCGAAGAGCGCCACGCAGTTACTGAATGAGTTTGAATCGCTGGAAGGGATCTATGCGCAATTAGAGAAAGTGCCGGAGAAGTGGCGCAAAAAGCTCGAAGAGCATAAAGAGATGGCGTTTATCTGTCGCGACGTTGCGCGGCTGGAGACAAATCTACAGCTGGATGGGAATTTGCAGCAGTTGCGGTTGATGCGGTAGAACTCCCCCTCACCCCGCCCTCTCCCGCAGGGAGAGGGCGAAAACCGGCTCAGTTCTGTCAGATATGCACAATCGGTTCCCTCTCCCTGCGGGAGAGGGTTAGGGTGAGGGGGGCCTTACCGCTCGTCCCGACGTCCACCGACCGCTGCCCACCAGCGACGCATGTGAACCGTCACTTCTTCGCGGTCATGGTACAGCTGACGCGCCTGAATCTCTGCATTGATACCGTTGTCCTTCAGCGCCTGCTCAATATGCGCCAGGTTTGACGACAACTCTTCATAGCGCTTTTTCATCGGCAGCTTAAGGTTGAAGATGGTTTCGCGACACCAGCCGTTTACCAGCCACTGCGCCATCAGCGCGGCGACTTTCGCCGGTTTCTCGACCATATCGCACACCATCCACGAGATGTTGTTGCGAGTCGGACGATAGCGGAAACCATCTTCGCGCAGCCACGTCACCTGCCCGGTATCCATCAGGCTTTGTGCCATTGGGCCGTTATCCACGGAGGAAACCCACATATTGCGTTTCACCAGCTGATAGGTCCAGCCCCCAGGACATGCCCCGAGGTCAACCGCGTACATCCCGTTCGCCAGACGCTCATCCCACTCATCGGCGGGAATAAAGACGTGGAACGCCTCTTCCAGCTTCAGGGTTGAACGGCTTGGCGCATCGGACGGGAACTTGAGGCGCGGAATGCCCATATAGAACGGGGAATTATTGGTACTGTAGGAATAACCGGTGTAGCAACAACCTGGCGCGATAAAGAACACATGCACGACCGGGCGCTTAGGCGTGTCGTATTTGGCTAATACGCCAACCTCACGCAGTGCCGAACGCAGCGGTACGGTGAATTTGCGACAGAACTTCATCAGCTCTTTGCTTTCGTTGGTGTCGGCCACTTCCACACGCAGATCGCCGCCTTTTTCGACCACACCCTGCAACATGCCGACTACTGGCGTAATGCGATCTTCCGGCGGCAAATCTTTGAGTAACTCACCGACAACAAACATCTGACGCGCGAAAATCAGTGAGCTAAACGGCAGCTCACGGGCCAGTTTATCGGCCTCGCCTTCCTGATAACACTCGAATATCACATAGCCAGAGTTATCTTTTACTCGCGCAAAACCAAAGACTTCGCGGCGTGCGGCTTTATCTGTAATTTCCGCAGCACACTCTTTCTCAAACCCAGGGCGGCAATAGAGCACAACCTTATTCATGAACAACACCCTTACGTTTAAGACGAATAGCGCCGACCAACATCAGCGCCCAACCTGCGAGGAAGCTAACGCCCCCCACCGGAGTAACAAACGCCCACAGGCGTAAATGAGAGAGCGCCAGGCAGTACAGGCTGCCGCTGAATAACACGGTTCCTAATGCCAGGAAAACGCTGCTCCAGTAGAACCAGATGCTGATGCGACGCTGCATCGCAACGGATAAGCCGAGAATTGCCAGCGTATGGAACGCCTGGTACTCGAGGCCGGTTTGGATCCAGCCCATCTCAACAACACCCAGAGATTTGCTTAACACGTGTGCGCCAAAAGCGCCCAGTGCGACAAAGATAAAGCCGCTAATGGCGGCGAAAATCAGCATAAAACGGCTGGTCATGCGATTACCCTACATTCATTTATTGTTCGTAGCGGAAGCGGAATGTCTCTTGTTCATTGGCCGCTTTCGCCAGTATCCATTGCCGGAAGGCAGCTATTTTACCCAGTTCAGCCTGACTGTCATGACAAACCAGATAAAAAGCGTTTTTACTGACCAGGACATCATTAAACGGGCAGACCAGGCGGCCTGCTTCTATTTCCGATTGCGCCATGACGTTATTCGCCAGCGCAACGCCTTGTCCATGAATGGCAGCCTGTAGCACCATCGCGCTATGGCTGAAGATCGGTCCCTGCTGAACGTTGATGTGGTTAAGCCCCAACTGACGAGTATAGGTTTGCCAGTCGCGACGCGAAGCATCGTGTAATAACGTGTGCTTTGCGAGATCTGCTGGCGTTTTAAGCGCTTTATCGCCCGTCAGCAGCAGCGGTGAGCAAACCGGCAGCAGATATTCTGCGTACAATTTTTCGACACGCAGCCCCGGCCAGTTGCCGCGACCATAAAAAATAGCCACGTCAACATCGTCAGCCAGCTTGTCTTCCTGACGGTCAACAGCCTGGATTCTGACGTCGATTCCCGGATAAGCTGAGTTAAAGCTTGTAAGACGAGGCACCAACCACTGAATGGCAAAACTGGGCAATAAACTGACCGTCAACGCCCCTTTTGCACTTCGTGCCTGTAGTTTACGCGTTGCCTCGGTTAATTGCGAAAAGATCTCTTTGATGTCGAGGAAATAGCTCTGCCCCTCTTCCGTAAGCAGCAACGATCGATTGCGGCGTCGGAACAGCTTCAGACCCAAAAAATCCTCAAGTGACTTGATTTGGTGGCTTACTGCGGCCTGTGTCACAAAAAGCTCATCGGCGGCGCGAGTAAAACTTAAATGGCGGGCTGCTGCATCAAATACACGTAATGCATTCAGAGGTGGCAATCGCTTCGACATGGTCCCAGAACCTGAATGTTAATAGGATTTAACAAATAGGAAACAACGTTTAACCTATTAGTTTTTTTTATCTGAGACATTATAAATTGTCCGTTGAGCTTCTACCAGCAAATACCTATAGTGGCGGCACTTCCTGAGCCGGAACGAAAAGCTTTTTTCGGAATGCGTGTTCTGATGGGCTTTTGGCTTACGGTTGTGATGTTGTGTTGTTGTGTTTGCAATTGGTCTGCGATTCAGACCACGGTAGCGACGCTACCCTTTTTCACTTCCTGTACATTTACCCTGTCTGTCCATAGTGATTAATGTAGCACCGCCAAATTGCGGTGCTTTTTTTTGCCTGTAAACCTGACTTAGTCTTCCAGGGCAACCATCTCTTTCACATCGGTACGGTTAATCTGCTGCTTGTTCCCGTTGGCATCTTTGTAAGAAATCATCCCGGTTTCGTCATCCGTTTTCGGCTTACCATCAGAGACGATACTACGGCCATCATTCGTGTGCATGACGTAGTTCGGGGAAGAACAGGCGCCCAGGGCAAAGGTCATTACACAAGCTGAAATAATTGCGGCAGTCTTTTTCATCTTCTACTCCTTTAAGCGATTTATGCCAGATAGTTCATATTCCGTAACAGGCAAAAACATTTGCCTAACGTTATTTAGCATATGTCACTGGTCAGATTTCGCCAGGATATCCAGATTATTCTGATGGTTAGCACAAGCCTTGTCACAGGGCGTGTTTTGCGCCACGATCGCACTACTGAACCGAGGAATATCATGAACGCTTTCAACCCCGCGCAGTTTCGCGCCCAGTTCCCTGCTTTGGCCGATGCAGGCGTCTATCTTGATAGCGCCGCGACGGCCCTTAAGCCGCAGGCCGTCATTGAAGCCACGCAGCACTTCTATTCGCTCAGCGCAGGCAATGTCCACCGCAGCCAGTTTGCACAAGCGCAAAAGCTCACCGCCCGTTATGAAGCCGCCCGCGATCAAGTTGCAGAGCGCCTGAATGCCCCTTCCGGGAAAAATATCGTCTGGACGCGCGGAACGACAGAAGCCATCAACATGGTGGCGCAGTGCTATGCACGGCCTCGCTTGCAGGCAGGTGACGAGATTATCGTCAGCGAAGCAGAACACCACGCCAACCTGGTGCCGTGGCTGATGGTTGCGCAACAAACCGGGGCGAAAATCGTTAAGCTCCCGCTGGGCAGCGATCGTCTGCCCGATCTCAACCTTTTGCCTTCGCTTATCACACCGCACAGTAAGTTTCTGGCGCTGGGGCAAATGTCCAACGTGACCGGCGGCTGCCCGGATTTAGCGCGCGCCATTACCCTTGCTCATCAGGCAAATATGGTGGTGATGGTTGATGGGGCACAGGGCGCGGTGCACTGCCCGGCGGATGTGCAACAGCTGGATATCGATTTCTACGCTTTTTCCGGGCATAAACTGTATGGCCCGACAGGTATCGGCGCGCTGTACGGCAAAAGCGACCTGCTCGACGACATGTCGCCATGGCTTGGCGGCGGCAAGATGATCAGTGAAGTCACCTTCGACGGATTTACCACGCAACCGGTACCTTATCGCCTGGAAGCGGGCACGCCAAACGTAGCGGGCGTCATTGGCCTGAGCGCCGCGCTGGAGTGGCTTGCGGATATCGATATCGTACAGGCAGAAAACTGGAGCCGTGGGCTGGCAACGCTTGCGGAAGATGAACTGGCGAAGCGACCGGGATTCCGTTCCTTCCGCTGCCAGGATTCCAGCCTGCTGGCCTTCGATTTTAAAGGCGTTCACCATAGCGATATGGTTACGCTGCTGGCAGAGTACGGTATCGCCCTGCGTGCCGGGCAGCACTGCGCACAGCCGCTGCTGGCCGCACTTGGCGTAAGCGGTACGCTGCGTGCTTCCTTTGCACCCTATAATACGCAGGATGACGTTTACGCGCTGGTCAACGCCGTTGATCGGGCGCTCGAATTACTGGTGGATGAATGACAGCTTCCCTACTCGCCGGGCATCCGTTCGGCACAACCGTAACCCCCGACTCGCTGCGCCAGCTTTTTGCGCCATTGCAGCAGTGGGAAGAGAAATACCGGCAGGTGATTCTGCTGGGCAAGCAGCTTCCTGCGCTCAGCGACGATCTCAAAGCGCAGGCACGGGAAATCCCCGGCTGCGAAAATCGCGTCTGGCTGGGTTATACGGTTACGCCATCGGGTGCAATGCATTTCTTTGGTGACAGTGAAGGAAGGATTGTGCGCGGGCTGCTGGCTGTATTGCTGACAGCGGTAGAAGGACGAAGCGCCAGCGATCTGGCTTCAGCCGACCCACTGGCGCTATTTGATGAACTGGGGCTACGCGGTCAACTTAGTGCTTCACGCACGCAGGGCCTGGCGGCCCTGAGTGAGGCGGTAACGCAAGCTGCACGTCAGGCGCTGGCCTGACGCTCCGCTTTCGCCATCATTTTTTTCAACGCATGGGATACCGCAACAAAGCCGAAGGTTGCGGTGACCATGGTCGCCGCGCCAAAGCCGGAGGCGCAGTCCATCCGTTTTGGCCCTTCTGCCGTGCTTTTCATCGCACACACTGAACCATCCGATTGCGGATACACCAGCGCTTCGGTGGAAAATACGCAGTCCACACCCAACTTGCCTTTACTGTTTTTCACCACGTTGAACTCACTCTTCAGCCGCTCACGCAGTTTCGCTGCCAGCGGATCCTGAATCGTTTTCGCCAGATCGGTCACCTGAATCTGCGTCGGGTCGATTTGCCCGCCCGCCCCGCCGGTGGTTACCAACGGCACCTTATAACGACGACAGTAAGCAATCAGCGCCGCTTTAGGACGCACGCTGTCGATGGCATCAATCACATAGTCATAGCCAGCGCTCATGTACTGTGCGACGTTTTCCGTGGTAACGAAATCATCGATCACCGTGACGCGGCATTCCGGGTTGATTTGGCGGATGCGCTCGGCCATCACTTCCGCCTTAGCCTGCCCGACATTGCCAGTTAGCGCATGCAACTGACGATTGGTGTTGGTCACACAGACGTCATCCATATCGATAAGCGTGATTGCACCAATCCCGGTACGCGCCAGCGCTTCTGCCGCCCAGCAGCCGACGCCGCCGATCCCTACCACGCAAACGTGCGCGCCCGCAAAGAGCTGCAACGCTTTTTCACCGTACAACCGCGCCGTGCCGCCAAAACGCTGGCGCCAGGCGTCACTGATGACAACTGACATAGAACCTCGGAGTTGAAAAACATAAGAGTGAGAGTGGATGGTTACCCTCACCCTAACCCTCTCCCTGAGGGAGAGGGAACCGAGCGAGCGCGGAGTGACGACTCTGCTCCGCCTTTCTCCCTCTCCCTCAGGGAGAGGGCGGGGTGAGGGTGAAGGAATTAACCGCTAAACACGTTCCCGGCGCCTGGCGCAGGTTTCAGCACCCACACGCGGCCATAGTGATTATACCAGCCTGCGCGGTGTCCGGCATCCGGGCCGATCCCCTGATAGATATCAAAGTGTTGGCCTTTAATCGCCCCGCCCACATCCAGCGCGACCATCAGTCGCAGCTCGTACTGACCGTTAAACTTGCCGTTATTGTCCAGCAGCGGCACTTCCGCCAGCAGCGTGGTGCCCGCCGGAACGATGCTACGATCCGATGCCACAGACGCGCGACCAATCAGCGGCACCGCGCTTGCCCCTTTCACCGGCGCAAATGATTGAGGTTTAAAGAAGACGAACGACGGGTTCTGTTCCAGCAACTCACGCACTTCCGCTTCGCTGTGTTTTTCGCCCCACTCACGGATCGCCTGCATCGACATATCTTCGCGCTTCACTTCCCCGCGATCGATCAGCACTTTACCGATGCTGCGATACGGCCAGCCATTTTTGCCGGAGTAGCTAAAGAAGTTGAGCGGCGAACCGTCGCCAAAATCGATATAGCCGCTGCCCTGCACATCCATAATGAAGTTATCCATCAGCGAGTTGCTGTAGGCAAGGATATAGCTGTCGCTCAGGCCACCGGCATAAATGCTGGCGCGCGACGGCAGTTTTCCGCGCTTCGGCGGCATGCGGTAAATCGGATACTGGAACTCACCCTGACGGGTATGGCGCGCCTGAATCACCGGCGTGTAGTAACCAGTAAACTGGACGTTACCGTAGTTATCGGCACCTTCCATTTGCCAGGCGTCGAGACCGAACTGGCGCATGTTGCGCGTATCACCCCCGGCACGCAGCCACTGCTGCACGGCGTTATACACGTTGCTCTGGTTACCATACAGGCGCGGCGACGCGCTGCGAATTTGATTAACCTGTTCTGCAAAATCACCGGCGTTGATTGGCGCGCCGACGGCTTCAGGTTGATTGACCAGTGAGAAAGGCTGGGTAAATTTCCCGTCTTTATACTGTTGACCGCGATCGGTCGGTTTGGAAGAACAGGCTGCCAGCATCGCCAGCATTGCGCCCGTCACCACATACTTTGCCCAACGTCCTTTCATGGTATCTCGTCTTCTACGTAATTCGTGAATGCCCGAAGAAGATAACAAACCGCCAGGCCTATTGAAACGTGATAACGTCCCCTGAGCGCAATTTCGTACAAAAAACAAACCAAGCTGACGCTTTTTAACGCGTTTTCGGAAAAAATAACCATTTAAATCAAAAAATAGTTGCATCAGAAAGCGAGCAGAGTATAGTGCGCATCCACGGACGCGGGGTGGAGCAGCCTGGTAGCTCGTCGGGCTCATAACCCGAAGGTCGTCAGTTCAAATCTGGCCCCCGCAACCAATTACAATGTGAAAAGAGTTACTTGAAAGAGAGTAACAGACGGACGCGGGGTGGAGCAGCCTGGTAGCTCGTCGGGCTCATAACCCGAAGGTCGTCAGTTCAAATCTGGCCCCCGCAACCAACACATTGTACAAAAGAGAAAAGGTTACTCGATGGAAGAGTAACAGACGGACGCGGGGTGGAGCAGCCTGGTAGCTCGTCGGGCTCATAACCCGAAGGTCGTCGGTTCAAATCCGGCCCCCGCAACCAACAAAATCAAGCACCCATTTGGGTGTTTTTTTTTGCCTGTCATTTAGCCCAGCCATAAAAAAGAGCGCCGCAGCGCCCTCCTCCTGTGCCTTATCGCCTCGCCAGCGTCGCGCCATCGGCAAAATAGGCTTTTATCCCCGCCAGGATAGACTCGGCGACTTCCTGCTGGAAGGTTGCCGTCTTGAGCTTACGCTCCTCTTCGACGTTACTGATAAACGCTGTTTCGACGAGGATAGACGGAATATCCGGCGCTTTCAGTACCGCAAAGCCCGCCTGCTCAACCTGATTCTTATGCAGCTTATTCACCTTACCCATGTGTTTAAGCACCGCTTTGCCGAATTTCAGGCTATCGGCGATGGTCAGCGACTGCACCATATCAAACATGGTGTGGTCGACGTAGCGATCGCCGCTTTTACTCACCCCACCGATTAAGTCGGCGGCGTTCTGGGTTTGTGCGAGGAATTTCGCGGCGGTACTGGTTGCGCCTTTGGTTGAGAGCGCAAAAACCGATGACCCGCTCGGCTGACGGCTGGTGAAAGCATCGGCGTGAATAGAGACAAACAGATCTGCGCGCTGCTTCTGGGCTTTCGCCACACGCACCTTCAGCGGAATAAAGATATCTTCATTTCGCGTCATGTAGACCTTCATGTTGCCTTCTTTCTCGATAAGCGACCGCAGGCGTCGGGCAATTTGCAGCACCACATCTTTTTCACGCGTTTTATATTTACCCACCGCGCCGGAGTCTTCCCCACCGTGCCCCGGATCGAGCATGATAACGATAGGACGATCGCGCCCGGCCTTACCAGGCTGCGGCCCACTCTGCGCAGGCGGCACCTGTTTATCGAGATCGCCACGGTTGTAATCTTCCAGCAACGCCAGCAGCGGATCCTGAACATCCTGCGCATTCGCCGGGTACAGGTCCATGACCAGACGCTCTTTAAACCCGGCAACCGGCGCCAGCGCAAACAGCTGCGGCGTGACGTTCTGCTTGAGTTCGAACACCATCCGCACGGTTTGCGGATCAAACTGCCCGACGCGCGCAGATTTAATAAAGGGATCGTCAGCGCGGATTTGCGCCGTCATGCCTTTCAACACCGAGTTCAGGTTCACGCCCTCAAGGTCGACGACCAGGCGTTCCGGATTGCTCAGCGCAAACTGTCGGTATTTCAGCTCCCGATTTGACTCAACCGTCACACGCGTATAGCTGGACGCAGGCCAGACGCGCACGGCCACCACCTGGCTTGTGGCAGCCATACCTACCTGACTGACGCTTAATAACCACATGGCGCCCGCCCCTTTTAACAAGCGGCGGCGGCTAAATGACTGACTTCCCGACATGCTTCTCCCGAGCCAATAATGCTTACTTTGGTATTACGCATAATAAGTTTGACCAAAAACTTTAACCAAAGGCGCATAAACTGTCATCTATAAAAGGGTAAACATTCTTTTGCTAAGCCCTTTTTCGGAATTCATTTTACCCTTTCGCGGAAAATTCGCGCTTGCACTCACGGCCAAAACAGAATAAAAATACACTTATTGCGAATAAAAATGCACTGAGAGGTCATGCCGTGGTGAAGGAACGTAAAACCGAACTGGTCGAAGGGTTTCGTCATTCAGTTCCCTATATCAATGCCCATCGGGGAAAAACGTTTGTCATCATGCTGGGCGGAGAAGCCATCGAACATGACAATTTCTCCAGTATTGTCAATGACATTGGTCTGCTGCATAGTCTGGGGATTCGCCTGGTGCTGGTCTATGGCGCGCGCCCGCAAATCGATGCCAATCTTGAAGCGCATCATCATGAGCCGCTCTACCACAAGCAAATTCGCGTGACCGATGCGAAAAGCCTGGAACTGGTTAAACAGGCAGCCGGGTTGCTACAGCTCGATATCACCGCGCGTTTATCCATGAGCCTCAACAATACGCCGTTGCAGGGTGCGCATATTAACGTCGTCAGCGGCAATTTTATCATTGCCCAGCCGCTGGGCGTCGATGATGGCGTCGATTACTGTCACAGCGGGCGCATTCGTCGTATCGATGAAGAAGCGATTCATCGTCAGCTCGACAGCGGCGCAATCGTCCTGATGGGGCCGGTCGCCGTTTCCGTCACCGGCGAAAGCTTCAACCTGACCTCTGAAGAGATTGCCACGCAGCTGGCTATCAAACTGAAAGCGGAAAAGATGATCGGCTTCTGCTCTTCTCAAGGGGTTTTTGACCGTGAGGGTAACATCGTGCCAGAGCTGTTCCCCAACGAAGCACAAGCCCGCGTTGAGGAGCTTGAGCAGGAAGGCGATTACTTATCTGGCACCGTGCGTTTTCTGCGCGGTGCGGTCAAAGCATGCCGCAGCGGCGTGCGCCGCAGCCACTTGATCAGCTATCAGGAAGATGGCGCGCTGTTGCAGGAGCTTTTCTCCCGCGACGGTATCGGGACCCAGATTGTGATGGAAAGCGCCGAGCAGATCCGCCGCGCCACCATCAACGATATTGGCGGCATCCTCGATCTCATCCATCCGCTTGAACAGCAGGGTATCCTGGTGCGCCGCTCCCGCGAACAGCTGGAGATGGAGATCGACAAATTCACCATTATTCAGCGCGATAACACCACCATCGCCTGTGCGGCGCTCTATCCTTTCCCGGAAGAGAAAATCGGCGAGATGGCCTGCGTGGCGGTACATCCGGATTATCAAAGCTCATCACGCGGGGAGGTACTGTTGCAGCGCATCTCTACGCAGGCAAAGCAGATGGGGCTGAGCAAGCTGTTTGTGCTGACCACCCGCAGCATTCACTGGTTCCAGGAACGTGGGTTCCAGCCGGTGGATGTTGAGCTGCTGCCGGAGAGCAAAAAGCAGATGTATAACTACCAGCGACGCTCAAAAGTGCTGATGGCGGATTTGGGGTGACGTTTTACGCCGGATGGCGCTAACGCTTATCCGGCCTACAGGGCATCCGACAACCCCATTAATCCTCGGCGAAAATCGCCGCCAGCCCGCTGCGTCGCTCGGTTCTGGCGACAATCGCCTGCCCTAACAACGCCGTATCGGCGTACATCGACAAGCGTGATTTCGCACGCGTAATCGCCGTATACACCAGTTCCCGCGTCACAACCGGCACGGGCTGCGTCGGCAAAACCAGCGCGGCATGGTCAAATTCAGAGCCCTGCGATTTATGCACCGTCATCGCCCAGGCCGTATCGTGCTCGGGCAAACGACTCGGCTGCACCGATTTAATGGTTCCGTCCGGCATCGGGAACCAGACGCGTAACCCCTGTCCGCGATCGAGCGCCACGCCAATGTCACCGTTAAACAGCCCCAGCGCACTGTCGTTTCGGGCGATCATCACCGGACGCCCTTCATACCAGCGAGAATGCCGCTGCGGCGCAATCATGCGATGGCGCACCAGCGACAGTTCGAGCTGCTGATTCAACCCGCTGACTCCCCACGGCCCTTCGCGCAGAGCGCACAGGAGCTGATACTCACCAAAAGCCTGCAAAATTTCAGCCGGGTCGGCCTGCTGGCGCAGGCATTGCAGATAGCGCCCATAGCCCGCGCGCGCATCGTCGAGCATCGTTTCATACTCGTCGCTGGTACGCAGGGATTTCAGTTCAATATCCGCGAAGCCTCGCGCAAAGACGTCACGCACGCCAGCACGATCGCCCTGATTCACCGCGCGCGCCAGTTGCCCAATTCCGGAATCACTGCCGAAGCGGTAGCTGGTACGCAGCAGGCAAAGGCTGTCACGCAATGCGCGAGCCGTCTCGCCTTCCCCTTCCGGCACCGTCGTGCCTGTCAGGCGGCTCAGTTGAAGAGCGCGCTCCGACGTATAGCCGCTATTAACCCACGCACAGATATCGCCCAGCACCGCGCCGGCTTCCACCGAGGCCAGTTGGTCGCGGTCGCCAAGGAAAATCACCCTCCCGTGACGCGGCAGCGCGTCAATCAAGCGCGCCATCATCGGCAGGTCAATCATTGACGCTTCATCCACCACCAGCACATCCAGATGCAGCGGGTTTCCCGCGTGATAACGCATGCGCTGGCTGCCAGGCTGCGCGCCTAACAGACGATGCAGCGTACTGGCATCGGTTGGCAGCATCGCTTTCTGACTTTCGCTCAGCGGCAATTTGCGCAGCGCAGCGCCCAGCGATTCAGTAAGTCGCGCCGCGGCTTTCCCGGTCGGCGCGGCCAGGCGAATACGGCATTTATTCTCGCCCGCAATGCGCACCAGCGCCGCCAGCAGTTTTGCTACGGTGGTGGTTTTCCCGGTGCCAGGCCCACCTGAGATCACCGAAATACGTCGGGTGAGCGCGACGGCGGCAGCGACTTTTTGCCAGTCGATGGTGTCGGAGGGCGGGAAAAGATCGGCGAGCGTCTCGGTAATCAGCGATTCATCAATAGGCTCTGCAAGTTGCGCATCGCGGAAGAAACGCGCGACGCTTCGTTCATTACCCCACATGCGGTTCAGATACAGACGGTCCCCGCAGAGGATCAGCGGCGTCGGGCGCTCGCCCTGGCTCACCGCCTGCGAGGCCAGTAACAAGGCCGCCCAGTCGTCGGGTATTTCGACCGCGTCCAGTAGTTGCGTCCACAAGACTTTTGCCCGACCATTCAGCGTCGGCGCATGCTGCAAATGGCTGAGCGGCAGGCAAACGTGTCCCTCTCCGGCGTCGCGGCTCAAAATTGCCGCCGCCAGCATCACGGCAGGATGTTCATTGCGGGCGATACTCAGCGCGAACTGCACATCCAGCGGGCGCAGCAGTTTTAACTCTGCGGCTTCAATCAGTAAATTTTCCAGGCTCACGATGCCATCTCCAGCGTCTGCCCGGCAAACAGGGCGTCCATTGCATCAACCAGTTCGAATTGGGGGCGGGTGCTAAAAATCCCCTGTTGACCCGGTTCGCCATCCACACCGCGCAGGAACAGATAAATCACGCCGCCAAAGTGTTGCTCGTAGTCATAATCGGCCAGGCGGTGCCGCAAATAGCGGTGCAGCGCCAGCGTATAGAGCTGATACTGCAAATCGTAGCGGTGCGACTGCATCGCCTGCGCCATCGCCTGCTGGGTGTAGGCGTCGCTGTTCGCGCCCAGCCAGTTCGATTTATAGTCAAGCAGGTAGTAGCGCCCGTTGTGGCGGAAGACCAGGTCGATAAAGCCCTTCAGCATCCCTCGCACCTGACGGAAATCAAGGGGCGGACAGCCCGCCGAAAGCGAGTCGTAGCGGCGTACCACGGTATCCAGCGCCACCGGGTCGAGCGGCTTTTCGATAGGAAGATAGAACTCCATCTCCACCTGTTTTTGCCGTGCATCCAGTTGATTTAGCGCCACGCCTTCCGGCGTAAGCGGCGTGGCCAGCACCTGAGAAATCCAGCGCGTCAGCACCGGCTCCCAGTGCTCTTCAAAACCGTTAAGCAGCAGTTTTTCACGCATCCATTCGGCATCAACCGGCTGCGTAAAATCGAGATCTTCAAACAGGCTGTGCAGGAAGGTGCCAGGCGATGCGCCGCGCGGGAAGTGATGCGGCGTGAGCGCCTCCTCTTCCATCGCCTCCCCTACGCCTGCGGCATCGATATCCAGACGTGGTAGCAGATCCTGCGCCATGCTATGGCCGCGCTGTTGCAGGCCGGAATAACTGGTAACGCGCCAGTCATCGACCATGCGCCGCATCACCTGGCGCGCCGTCAGTTCAGGCACCTCTGGCTGTAACGCCTGCCAGCGGGTATCGTCGGGTTCGCTGGCAATCGTCAGCGCAATATGTTCATCACACAGCGCGCGCAGTGCGGCTTCCAGCCCGGCGGCGTCAAGCTGCTCGCCTTTTTGCAGCAGGCGGCCCGGCGCACTGTGGTGGATATCGGTTTCGGTCGCTTTGTCGCTACGACGCGAAGTCAGCGGCGCCATGCCCAGGCTGCAGTGCCAGACGGCGCGGGTTAGCGCCACATAGAGCAGGCGTAAATCTTCCGCCAGCCGTTCCGCTTCCGCCAGCTCCAGGCTCTCTTCGCCCTGCTGGAGATCCAGCACCGCCGAGAAGGATTCGCGATCGTGATAAAACGCCTGATCCTGTTTGCGAAAACGGGCGATAAACGGCAGCCAGACCAGCGGATACTCCAGCCCTTTCGATTTGTGGATAGTAACGATTTGCACCAGGTGCTTGTCGCTCTCCAGACGCATCTGTTGATTCGAGGCGTTGGTGTTGGGCTCGGCGATTTGTTGGTTCAGCCAGCGCACCAGCGCGTGCTCACTTTCAAGCTGTGTCGCCGCTTCCTGTAACAGTTCGCTTAAATGCAGGATGTCGGTTAAACGGCGCTCGCCGCCGTGGGTCGCCAGCAGGTTTTCAGCGATGTTTCGCGCGCTCATCAGGGCGCGGAGCATCGGCATCACGCCGCGCTTTTGCCAAATGTCGCGGTACTGGCTGAACTCTTCCACCAGCGCATCCCAGGCATCTTCATCCTGATTCAGGCGCTCGATATCCTGCGCGTTCAGGCCAAACATCGCCGTCGCCAGCGCGCTGCGCAGCGTGGTTTCACGCTCAGGGCTTAATGCCGCTTGCAGTACCCAGAGCAACTCCTGCGCTTCCGGCGTTTCAAACACGCTATCGCGGTTGGAGAGATAAACCGAAGGGATCGCCAGCGCATTGAGCGCATCGCGAATCAATGATGCTTCCTGGCGATTACGCACCAACACCGTGATATCTGACGCCTGTACCGGACGGGCTTTTTCGCCGCGCCACAACAGCGCCGTGCCCCGTTGCCCGCCAGTCAGCCAGTCGCGAATTTGCGCCGCGCACTGGCGTGCCATAAAGGCCTGATAATCGCCCGCGCCAACGCCCTGCCCTGGCATCAGGCAGACGTTCATCGCCGGTTGCGTTTCGCCATTAATTTCAAATTTCAGCGACTGGTTTTTGGCGGCGGATTTTACCGGCAAAAAAGGGATATCGCGGAACATGAACGGGTTATCAACCGTGGAAAAAAGCTTGTTGACGCTTGCCACCACGCCCGGCGCGGAGCGCCAGTTGGTGTCCAGCGTATAATGCGACGCCACGTCGCTGCGCGCGCGCATATAGGTAAAAATGTCCGCACCGCGAAACGCGTAAATGGCCTGCTTCGGGTCGCCAATCAGCAACAGCGCGGTGTCCGGCTGCTGTCGCCAGATACGGCGGAAAATGCGGTACTGCTGCGGGTCGGTATCCTGGAATTCATCGATCATCGCTACCGGGAAACGCTGGCGAATCGCCGTGGCCAGCGCGTCGCCGCTTTCGCTTTGCAGCGCGGTGTCCAGACGGCTAAGCATGTCGTCAAAACCCAGTTCGCCGCGGCGACGTTTCTCCTGCGCCACCGCATCACGAATTTCTACCATCGCCTGAGTGATCACCAGATCATTCAGGCTGAGCGGCGCGGCAAGCAGTGCCTCAATGGCGCTGAACAGCGGATGCGTAGGCACCTCACCGCCTGCTTTGGTTCGTTCGGCTAAAAAGGCCTGCGAGAACTTTTCCAGCGCATCCGGAAGCTGATAGCCCCGGGTTTCCTCGCTCGCCCAGGCGCTGACCTTATCAATCCATTTGCCCTGGTTGCCGCGATTAAATTTGCGCCGGTCAATACCGGAGTTTTCCAGCACATCATTCAGTTCACCGACAGCCGCCAGCCACTGGCTTTTAACCGCATCAATGTGGGCGACGATTTTTTCGTGCCGCGACTCCAGCGTCTCGCTGTCATCCGGCGGGCGTTTGATGGTGGGTGCTTCGCCCTGCAAATAGCGGTCGATGGATTTCAGCAGATCCTGCGGCCCTTTCCAGGTGTCAAAAATCACCTGCGCGATTTCGCGCTTTAATGGGTAGCAGTGACGTCGCCAGAAATCGGCACAGGCCTGGTAGCGAAGCTGAGATTCATCTTCAATGAGCTGTTGTTCAAACAGCATGCCTGACTCAAAGGCGTTGAGGCTGAGCATCCGCTGACAGAAGCCGTGAATGGTAAAGACCGCCGCATCGTCCATCTGCCGCTCGGCCAGCAGCAGCACTTCCGCCGCCTGCTGTTTATCGGCGATTTCATCCAGCAGCCGGGCGTACAGGGGGTCAACGGTGGTTTCGGGTTCATCGGGGTTATAGCGAAGACAAGCAATACGCAGCTCGTGAATGTTGCTGCGGATACGCCCGCGAAGCTCTTCCGTCGCCGCTTCGGTGAAGGTCACTACCAGCAGTTCTTCGACGTTGACGGGCCGGGGGAAAGCGGCGCTTTCGCCCAGGCCCAGTAAGAGCCGCAGATAGAGTGCGGCGATGGTGAAGGTTTTTCCGGTGCCCGCAGAGGCTTCAATCAGACGTTCGCCATACAGGGGCAAGCGCAGGGGATCAAGGGACTCGGCGGTATCGGTCATTCGTTCTCTCGTCTCAACGGTAAGGTTTGCTGCAATTCACTGATGCTTTGCCATACTTTCCAGCCTTCAGGATGCGCGTAGTCCTGTTTTCCGTTATCACTCCCGGAAACCTGCGACAGTACGGTCATACCCTGCGGCTCAACCACCGTTTGATGGAAGAAGTCGGCAACTTTAAGCGGCGTCAGTAACTTAATCTGGGCCACTACTTTATCACGTGAATCGAACGCCATATTACCCCTGTCGAAATCTTTACTGAGCTGTGACGCTTCTTCGCTCAGGGTTTGCGGGGCCTGCACCATTTGCGCAATCACCGCCTGCTGAATTTGTGCAAACTCTTCCGGTTTCATGGCACGCAGCTTCGCTTCCGCCGTTGGGAAGAAAGCTTTAAAACGCTCCCACAGGAAGGCCGGTTGCTTGTCGCTGCTCTGCAGCAGGAAGCCCATACCCCACTGGCGGCCCACGTTCATCGAGAAGGCAAATACCGCGTAACCCAACTGCTCTTCCGTGCGCAACTGCGTGTAGAACCACGGTTGGACAATTTGAGCCAGGACGGCGCTGGTCGCGGAGGTGATGGCCTCATCGGCACTCACCGGCGCGAAAACGGCCGCCAGGGCGGAGTCCGTACTCGGGCCCGCTTTTTCAAAAATCGCCGACTGTTTTTTATCAATCAGCACATCTTTGTTACGACACCATTCGGTACCTTTTGCGCCAAGCTGCGTCTGGATATTGTGCGCCAGCGTGCTGGAGGCCTCTTTGCTCAGGTTACCAATTACCATAAATTCCGGACGAGCGTTGGTTTTCAGGCGATCGCGATAGGCCATCACCTCTTGCAGAGTAATGGACGACAGCAACGCCCGACGCTCTTCACGCTGGAAGTACGGCACCTGAGAAAGCATCTGCACCGGCATAATCGCCTGTTCGTAGGCTTTGCCTTTATCGGCGGAATCCATCATCTGCGCGTACCAGGATTTCGCCTGTGCCAGCTGTTCTTCCGTTGTCTGATAGCTGAAATAGCCCTGCAACAGCGCATCAAACAGCTGCGGCAAACGCTGGGTATACCCATTAGCGTTCAGCATCAGGCCATTATTTGCACCGGTCGAGAAGCTGATGCCGCCCACCGCCGCCTGATTGCTGAGCTGGTCGAGCGAGATCCCCGCCAGATAATCATTGAGCGCGAACATCACCTGGTTACGGGCGCTGTCCATCGCTTTCGGATTACGCAAAATCAGCGTGACATCAGCCTTCGGTTCGCTGGCAAAGTAGTGGCTCGGCATATACACCAGACGCAGCGTCGGCTCATCAATGACAAGTTCAGGGTGCGTATAGCTTTTTTCCGGCTTAATCAGGGTGAAATCATCCGGGATATAGGGGTTCAGCTCAGGCAGCTTCAGCGAGATCGTTTCGGCTTTTTGCTTCCACTCGCTAAACGTCTGCGCGCTGATTTTGTCGACCTGATAAGGCGCATTCACGAAGTACGCCGTTTTGTTATGCGGCTCTTTTTCGCTGATATACCAGACGCGCGCATTCTGCGGGGTCATCATCGCCAGGCGCGCTTTTACCGCCTGCGCATCAAACTGGTCGGCGATATTCACCGCATCCAGCGTATGCTGGACCGGTACGCGGATCATGGTGTCCGCCAGCCATTCGACATAGCCCATATCGCGGTTGATTGACGGATAACGGAAGTCGAGATCCAGCACATGGGCCAGCTCATCGAAGTAACGTTTATCGATGCCCTTTTCACGTAACAAATTGAGATAGCTAAAGATAGCGGCAACAACCTCATCGCGATGCGCGAGGCCCTTATCGGTTAAGGTCGCGGAAATCGCCAGCACGCCGCTGTTGCCGTTCACCACCGGGTCAGAGTCGGCGCGAATGCCTTCCACCAGCCCCTGATTTTGCAGCCAGTCGGACAGCGTACCCGGGCTACGGTTGCCAATCATGTAGGTAACCAGTTCATCGGTTTTGCTGCGGAACTGAGCGGTGTTGTTGTCGATGCGAAATTCCACGCGCAGCACTTTACGCGGCAGCGCCGGGACATAGTGAATCAATACGCCCTTTTGCGCGTCGGTCACCACGGGCACATCAATTTGCGGCACGGTAATGGATTTGTTGGGCACGCGACCATAGGTTTGCGCCGCCATCTGCGCCAGCTCCGGCAACGGTTTATTGCTGTAGATAACCGCTTTCATCAGGTTGGCAGAATAGTATTGATCGCGGAAGGCGAGCAGCGCCTGGTGCACCGGGCTGCCGGGCTTGTCGCTCAGCGTTTCAAGGTTACCGCCGGAGAAGCGTGAACCGGGGTGCGCCGGGTTAATGGTTTCGGCGCTCACCTGCGCCATGCGCATACCGTCCCGCGAGCGGGCCATAGTCAGCTCGGCGTTCACCGCATTGCGTTCACGCTCAACGTATTTTTTGTCCAGTTTAGGTGATGCAATCGCATCAGCAAGGCGGTCAACCGCGCCCTGCAATGCATCGTTTTCGACTTCCAGATAAAAAGCCGTACGGTAAGGCGCGGTACTGGCGTTGTGGCTGCCACCGTGCATTTTCAGATATTCAGCGAGGCTGTCAGGCTGCGGGTACATTTTCGAGCCCATCAGCGTCATATGTTCGAGGAAGTGCGCAAGGCCAGGATGGACCTCGGGATCCTGCAACGAACCCACCGGCACAACCAGCGCCGACAGCGATTTCACCGCCTGAGGATCGGAAACCAGCAGCACCACCATGCCGTTATCGAGCTTGATAGCCTGATAGTGACGAGGATCTTTTTCACTTTTGCGGATGGTCTCCTGTACGGGTTGCCATCCTGTGTCTGCCTGACTAATGGGTGCCCAAAGGGCGGTAATCAAAACAACAACACTCAACCAGATACTACGGGGCATTCACGGACCTCATCATTAACAAACCGGCGGCTGAACATGTCAGCCGTTGTATCGTATGCGCATCAGTCCGTGACTTCTTGCGCATAGTAAACGAAGGGTTTTAATTGCGCAATTTTTATACTGCCATTATGACTGGTGATAACGGAAAACCGGCAACAGGTAGCGCTGCGTCTGTTCGATAATGGCTTCATATTGCTCATTTTCGAGCGTGCGCCACAGGCGTTGATACCACAAATCACTCCCTTCGCCACTGACTACCATATTCCCTTCATACGCCTGAAGAAACTTGCTTCGCGCTTTTTGCTGCGTTTCGTCGTCCATCAGGAGCGTGTTGCTTTCGGCGTCGAAGCAGGCTTTCAGCCAGGCGCCGCCGCTTTCAGGCAGGAACAGTAGCGGCTGCGTCATGCCGAGTCGGTAACCTTCAACCAGCTCAGCAAGATAGCCGCTCGCTTCCATGGCCGACAGCGGCGGGAAGCGCCACTCCCCCTCTTTGCGCAGCAGCAGACGGCTCTCGCCGGTTCCGCCACTGGCACAGTAGACAAGGTGTTCCAGCCAAAGTTGCATTCCCTGTGAAACGCTGAGCAAAGATGGGCGCCAGCGCAACAATCCGCTCGACTGTACTTGCGCCAGCCAGCCGGTAATGTTAACGCCCGCACAATCAAGGTCGATCTCCATGCTTTGCGCAGGCTCGCGCAGCTCGATAACGCGCGAGGCCAGCGCCTCCATCTCCTGACGCTGCACCTCCCAGGCGATTTCCCCATAAGGGCCATAAGGCAGCGTACCCGCCGCCCGATAACGGCGATACATCTGCCCGGCGTCCTGCTCTTCAATCAGCGTATTCAGTAGCTGTTGATTGAGCTGATAGCGGGTCAGCCCTTCCAGCGTAAACGGTTCGGTGTCCGGGATTTCACTCTCTTCCGCGCGGAAATTCACCTGTAAGCGCATCTGGAAGAAGGCGCGCACCGGGTGCTGCCAGAAGCGCTGAAGCTGCTCCAGCGGTAGATGCGTGATATCGAGCGGCGCGAGGGGCTGAATAAACGGTGAATGCGCCTCGCCTTGCTGGCTGGCCGCCGCGAGCCATTCGCGGGCGTAGCTTTGCCGCTCATTAGCCGTGAAGTTCTCGGCATCAAACGGCATGCGCGTATGCTGGTGCATAATATGCGCTTTCACGCGCTTATCGCTCTCGTCGCAGTTCAGCGCTTCATCGCCCTCCAGGCAATGGCTTTGCCCGATGTAATCCAGCAACTCCTGCACCAGCACCGACGGATAGCGTTCACTGTTGTCCTGAATGGAACGGCCAATGTAGCTGATATAGAGCGTCTGCCCGGCGGACATCATCGCTTCGAGGAACAGATAGCGGTCGTCATCACGACGGCTTCGGTCGCCGCGTACCGGTTTCTGGCTCATCAAATCAAAGCCCAGCGGCGGTAGCGCGCGCGGATATACGCCGTCGTTCATGCCCAGCAGGCACACCACTTTGAACGGAATAGAACGCATCGGCATCAGGGTACAGATGTTCACCGGCCCCGCCAGGAAGCGTTGGCTGATGCGCTCCTGATCGAGCCGGGAAGCCAGCTCGTCGCGCAGCAGTGAAAGCGGGACCATGCCCTCGTATTGAGACTGCGTTCCTTGCGCAATAATCGCCTGCCACTGCTGCTCAATCAGCGCCAGTGCGGCTTCCGTATCTTGATCGGGCAGGAAGAAATCGTTGAGCATATCGCGACACACCGGCAGCCACTCTTCCAGAGGACGATCCTGCGATAAGCCCTGCCGCCAGTGGTTAAGCTGCATTAATAACGATGCCAGATGCCCCACCAGTTCGGCAATCAGACCGCTGGACTCATCATAAGGTAAGACAGATTGCCACTCGCCCTGCTGGCTTTCCATCGCGTAGCCAAGCAGCATACGCGTCAGGCCAAAGCGCCAGGTATGTTGCCCGGTGGCAGGAAGGTCGAGCTCGCGGACGTTATCGTCATCAAGCCCCCAGCGAATACCAGACTCATTCACCCACTGACGCAGGTAACGCAGCCCCTCTTCATCAATGTTAAAGCGAGCGGCCAGCACGGGTACGTCCAGCAGCGCCAGCACGTCTTCGCTGACAAAGCGGCTGTCGGGCAGCGAGAGCAGCGTGATAAACGCCTGCATCGCCGGATGCGCCTGACGGGCGCGACGGTCGGAAATTGCATACGGTAGATAGCGCTCGCCGGTGGCACTACCAAACACCGCCTGAATAAACGGGCTGTAGCTGTCGATGTCCGCTACCATCACAATGATATCGCGCGGCGTCAGCGTCGGGTCTGCTTCCAGCATCGCCAGCAGGCGATCGTGCAATATTTCCACTTCACGCCGCGGGCTGTGGCAGACGTGAACCGTCAGGCTGCGATCGTCGGGCTTCAACACGCGTTTGGCCCCACTGTGGGCAAACTCTTGCGCCGTGCGCCCGGCGATGGCGGAATTTTTTAATTCGAGAACGTCATGTTGCAGGTTGTGCAGCAGGTTATCCGGGTCAATATCAACAAACGCTTCCAGCTCCTGATAACGCTCCAGGCCAGCAAGCAGGTAAATATAATCGCGCCCCAGTTTACCCCATGAGGCCAGCATCGGGTTGGTGACATTCTGCTCGCCGTCGTCGTTAAACAAACCCGGCGCGGCGGCGGCGTCACGAAACAGCGGCAACTCGCGTTCTTCACGGAAATGCCGACGCTGGCGCGCCTGCAAACGCGCCAGAAACGCCGGGTCCTGAATATCGCCCCAGTAGTAACGGCAAGGGTTAGTGAACAGCACGTAAATATCAATGTGCTTGCCCAGCGCCTGTAAGGCGTGGAGATAAACCGGCGGCAGCGCCGAGATACCGCAGATAAACACCCGCGACGGCAGGCCTTCCGGACGCGTCTCGCTTTGTTCAAGGATATCGATAAACCGTTGATACAAATTGGCGCGGTGCCAGAGCGGCTGGCCTAGCGCTTCGGTGTGCGCCACCAGCGATTTCCACAGCGGTGCCTGCCAGAGCTGCGCCTCACCGAGGCCATCCACCAGCTTGTCGTTTTCCCAGTCGGTTAGCCACTGCGGGCGATACACCAGATACTGGTCGTAGAGATCCGCCACCCGTGAGGCAAGCTGGAACAGTTTGCGCTTGTCAGCATCATCGTGCAGATAATGACGCAGCGGGGTAAATGCGTCGTCATCCAGCATTTGCGGCAGCAGGGTCATCAACTTCCAGCTCATGCTTTGCTTGTTGAAGGCGCTTTCGCCGGGAATATCCGGCAGCACGCGGGTGAACATATCCCAGATAAAGCTGGCGGGAAGCGGGAAGTCGATATTCGCCGCAATGCCAAAGCGTTGCGACAGGGTCATCTGCAGCCATTGCGCCATCCCGGTGCTTTGCACCAGCACCATTTCAGACTCGAATGGGTCATCGAGCCGCTGTTGCTCAACAATGAACTCCATTAATGCTTCCAGCACATCCAGACGGTTGGAGTGGTAGACCCGTAACATATTCGCTCCTGACTACAGATTGACGGGGCAATGCAGCCGCGTCATATGACCTTGCTTACCCAGCGGGGCGGTAATAGTAACATTGATGCTGACACAACGTTGGCTTGTTGTCTGCACACGCTGGCTGCTCCAGCCTTCCGGCAGGGGTTGAGCCTGCCGCTGCGTTTGCAGCCACGCATAGCGCCAAAGCTGGCGATACTGATTAAGCTGATGGTTGCTCAGCGCCAGGCTACGATAATATCCACCCAACGCCGTAATGACGCTGACCATCAGCAGCATCGCCAGTAACACTTCCGGCAGGCTAAAGCCGCGCGTTTTGGTCAGGGCATCTGGCATAGGGCTCTCTCCTGTAAGGGGCAAAAATCGCTCCAGCCGTGAGGCAAAAACACCATACTGTTATCCTGCCGCCTGCCGGATTGCCAAAGCTGAACGCCGTTACTCTCCGCCATCAGCAGTATGGCGTCATCGTTAAGCTGCCGCAGACACGCGCGAGCGCCGTCGCTGTTTGCCCGACACTGCACGCTCATCGCCATCGACCACGGTAAGGTTTTTCCCCACTGTAGCGCGGTGTGCGCCCGCGCCGTATCGCGCAGCGCCAGCGTTTCATCATTGACCATTGCGACTTGCCGGCGCTGGGTCTGATTAAGCCCCTGTAACATCAAAATGCCTAACACCAGCAGTAACAGAACCAGCGCCAGTGACGATGCCCCCCGCTCGCGATTCACAGGTTGTATCCCGTCACGCTATACAGCGCATTGACGTTACCCGCGTCATTGATACCGGATGCACTTAGCGCGACCGTTAACTCCGGTGGAAACCCGGCGCTGTTTTGCCGCGTAACCTGAAATTGCGTGATGGTCACCGTCGCCGGGTCGGTCATTTTATCCCACCCTTTTCCCTCGCAGCTCGACGCGCCGCGTAAGGTTTCCAGCACGCCCTTTTGCAGGCGGAACCCGATACTGTCGGCATCAGTCATCGGCGATGCCTGCCAGATACCGTCGCTGTTAGCATCCCAGCGAATAATGACGCACTGCCCCTGCTGTGCAAGTTCCAGCGGCTCGCCACTGCACTCGCCGTTGCAGTATCCGGCGCGTTGCAGATGCTTCGCCACCGTGTAAAGCCGCTGCCAGACCTCATCTTCCAGCGCCTGCTGACGGGTCTGTTGTAAAATGCCACGCTGTAACGCGGGCAGAAAACGGGACGCCCCCAGCAGCAATACGCTGCTGATAGCCATTGAAATCAGCACTTCCAGCAGCGAAAAACCGCGCATGATCACTGGCATTCGTTGTCTCCTTCACGTTCGCACAAACGTAACCGCCCAAAGCTTGAGAGAATCACCTCCCAGTGTCCGGCAGTGCTTTGAACTGAAATACTCCCGGCCCACGCGGTATTACGTAACCCGAAAAAACCCAGAGAAGGTGTGATGCTCGCCAGTTGCACCTCAGCCCACGGTGGCAGAAAAACCAGCGGATTAGCCAGTGGGCAACCTTCCGCCACGCTGTCATCCGCCACCAGGCACCAGAGCGTATCAACGTAATGGGCTTTAATCATCCGATCACGGTTATGCCAGTTAGCGTCATTGCGCAGAAATAGCAGGTAATCACGCAGCTGCGTCGCGGTTTGCCATAGCCGCTGTTGCTGCTGCCAGCTTTGCCAGCCGTATAGCCCACCCGCGCTGAGGATGATAACCAGCGAGACCGCAACCAATGTTTCAATCAGGGTATAACCCGTTTGTCTGTTCATGGCGGGGAGTATCGGAAAACCGAAGATGCGTTGCGAGAGGCAGATTGCATTTCTACGAGGCGCTTTCCAGTGAATTTACGTGATTGCAGCGGCTTGCAAAAAAATGGGAAGGCGAATTCCAGACATAAAAAAACCGGCACGCAGAAGCTGCCGGTTTTTCATACACTGCGATTAAATCGCGACGGGTGCTTTGATACCCGGATGCGGGTCGTAGCCTTCAATCTCGAAATCGTCGAAACGGTAATCAAAGATAGATTCTGGCTTACGTTTAATGACCAGCTTCGGCAACGCGCGTGGTTCGCGAGTTAGCTGAAGTGCAGTTTGTTCCATGTGGTTGCTGTACAGGTGCGTATCGCCGCCCGTCCAGACAAAATCGCCCACTTCCAGGTCACACTGCTGCGCCATCATATGCACCAGCAGCGCATAGCTGGCGATATTAAACGGCAGGCCGAGGAATACATCACAGGAGCGCTGATAGAGCTGGCAGGAGAGCTTGCCATCCGCAACGTAGAACTGGAAAAACGCATGGCACGGGGCCAGCGCCATTTTATCCAGCTCGCCGACATTCCATGCCGACACAATAATGCGGCGGGAATCCGGGTCGTTTTTCAGCTGATTCATTACCGTGGTGATCTGGTCGATATGGCGG
This sequence comes from Pseudocitrobacter sp. 2023LY-00077, assembly GCF_055796175.1. Taxonomy (NCBI): domain Bacteria; kingdom Pseudomonadati; phylum Pseudomonadota; class Gammaproteobacteria; order Enterobacterales; family Enterobacteriaceae; genus Pseudocitrobacter; species Pseudocitrobacter sp. 2023LY-00077. The sequence continues at coordinate 207,723 of NZ_JBSPEI010000002.1, forward strand.
CCATCCGGCGTTGGCCAGGCACGCCACTGTTTACCATAAACCGGGCCTAAATCGCCGTTTTCATCAGCCCATTCGTCCCAGATGGTGACGTTATTTTCACGCAGATACGCCACGTTGGTGTCGCCCTGCAGGAACCACAACAGTTCGTGGATGATGGAGCGTAAATGACAACGTTTCGTCGTCACCAGCGGGAAGCCATCCTGCAAGTTAAAGCGCATCTGGTGGCCAAAAATGGAGGTCGTGCCCGTGCCGGTACGGTCATTTTTCTGGGTGCCTTCATCAAGCACCTTCTGCATCAGTTCAAGATACTGTTTCATGATTCCTCAAGAGACGTGTTGCTGCGGACGGCGGAATGCCCAAACCATCATAATGATACCCGCAAGCACCATCGGAATGGAAAGGATCTGCCCCATGCTGATGTACTGAACCCACGCGCCGGTGAATTGCTGATCCGGCTGGCGGAAGAATTCGACGATGATACGGAACAGGCCATAACCGATCAGGAACAAACCGGAGACCGACCCCGCCGGGCGCGGTTTGCGAATAAACCAGTTGAGGATCAGGAACAGCACTACGCCCTCCAGCGCCATTTCATACAGCTGAGACATATGACGCGGCAGCGAGCCGTAAGTATCAAACAGCGATTGCCATTCCGGGTGCGATGGCAGCAGCGCCAGGTCTTCGGCGCGCGAATTTGGGAACAGCATGGTGTACTTGAAACCAGGATCGACGCGGCCCCACAGTTCACCGTTGATAAAGTTGCCCAAACGCCCGGCGCCCAGGCCAAACGGAATCAATGGAGCAATAAAATCAGAGACCTGGAAGAAGGTGCGTTTGGTGCGTTTCGCGAAGACGATCATCACGATAATCACGCCAATCAACCCGCCGTGGAAGGACATGCCGCCATCCCAGACGCGGAACAGATACAGCGGGTCATTCAGGAACAGATCGAAGTTATAGAACAATACGTAACCGATGCGCCCGCCGAGGAATACCCCGAGGAAGCCCGCATATAGCAGATTTTCAACTTCGTTTTTTGTCCAACCACTGCCAGGGCGATTCGCCCGACGGCCCGCCAGCCACATCGCGAAGACGAAGCCAACCAGATACATCACGCCATACCAGTGCAGCGAGACCGGTCCAATAGAAAAAATTACCGGGTCAAATTCCGGGAAACGCAGATACCCACTATTCATCTGTCACCACAAGTTCTTGTTATTCCGCCGAAAGTGGTCAGCGGTATGGATGTGCGCCTACGTGAAACGGGCGCGCCAAAGGGCAGAATGATAGCACAAGGCTTGCAGGAGAGGATGCGGGGAAGATGTAAAAGATGTGTATAGGGAGAGGGCATCAACGTGCCCAATCTCACGATTTACCGCCCCCCGCGAATCAATCCACCCAGCCCGCGACGCTCCATAAACGCCGCCACCTGATGGCGTACTTCAGTGGTGAGCTGCGCTTCCAGGCTGCGCTGCGCCAGCGTTTGCGCCTCTTCAAGCTCAACGTTGCGAAGCAAATACTTCACACGTGCCACTGAGCGGCCATTCATCGACAAATGCCGGAAACCGAGCCCAACCAGTATCGTCACACACATCGGGTCGCCAGCCATTTCACCACACAGACGAAGATCGATATCGTAGCGCTCCGCTTCCTGCGCCACCATCGACAGCACGCGCAGCATGGCCGGATGCAGGCTGTCGTAGATGTTCGCCACCCGCGTATTGTTACGATCCACCGCCAGAATGTACTGGGTAAGATCGTTGGTGCCGACGGAGATAAAGTCGATGCGATTCGCCAGATGCGGCAGCATAAAGACCATCGACGGCACTTCAAGCATGATGCCGATACGCGGTTTCGGGATCGCGTAGCCGATCATCTCTTCCACTTCACGTCCGGCGCGATCAATCAGACGACGCGCTTCATCAACCTCTTCAAGGCTGGTGACCATGGGCAGCAAAATGCTGAGGTTACCGGTCGCGGCGTTGGCACGCAGCATGGCGCGCACCTGGATCAGGAAGATCTCCGGCTGATCGAGCGTAATGCGGATCCCACGCCAGCCCAGGCACGGGTTCTCTTCGCTGATCGGCATGTACGGCAGTTGTTTATCCGCACCGACATCAAGCGTACGCAAGGTCACCGGTTTGTCGTTGAACATCTGCAACATGCCCTGATACTGGGCAACCTGTTCCTCTTCCGACGGGAAGCCACTTTGCAGCATAAATGGAATTTCGGTGCGATAGAGGCCAATGCCGTCAATGCGTCGCCCCTGCTTCTCTTCATGCTCCGGGCTGAGGCCCGCGTTGAGCATGACTTTTACCCGTTCACCGCTTTTAAGCTGCGCCGGGCGTTCAACATCATCTTCGGCGATGCGGCTGAGTTCATGTTCTTCGCTGATAAGGCGTTGATATTCCTGAATCAGGATCGGTTCAGGGTCAACCAGCAATTCACCGCGATAGCCATCCACCACCAGGTTGCGGCCATGCAGCACCGAAGGCTGAATATCCGCGCCCATAACGGTAGGAATGCCGAGTGCGCGCACCATAATCGCCGCATGCGAGTTTGCTGCGCCATCGCGAACGACCACCCCCACCAGCCTGTCCTGTGGCACTTCCGCAAGCGTGGTAGCCGAGAGTTCATCCGCCACCAGCACGAAACGTTCCGGCCAGGCATTTGCGCCCTGAATGGTATCGTCGAGATGGAACAGCAGACGCTGGCCCAGCGTACGCAAATCGCCCGCGCGCTCTTTCAGATAGCCGTCACTCAGCGCTGCAAACTGTTCGGCAAACTTCTCAATAACTTTTTTGACCGCCCACTCAGCGACCGAGCCTTTATCCACTTCGGCAAACAGCGCCCGACGCAGGCTGGCATCGGAAAGCAGGTGCGAGTAAAGGTCGAAAATCGCCGCCGTTTCTTTCTGCGCTCCGGCGGCATAACGCTTGCTGTAGCGACGGAACTCATTGGCCGCCTCTTCCAGCGCGCCGGTCAGGCGTTCGCGCTCTTGCGCGGTGTCGAGCGTCGAGGCTTCGTATACCTGCTCCATTAATGGCAGCGTGGCATCCATCCAGCCTTCGGCAATCGCCACCCCGGACGACGCCGGAAGCGCGCGAATACGCGTCTGGCGATACTGTCCAAACAGCGCAGTCAGCTGCGACTGAGAAAGTATCGCCGCCATCTGCGTGGCGAGGGTGACCAGGAAAGACTCTTCACTTTCGTCGTACTGGCGCAGCTCGCGCTGCTGAACGACCAGCACGCCAAGCAGCTGTCGCCGCTGAATAATCGGCACGCCAAGGAAGGCGCGGAAGCGCTCTTCTTTTACGGAAGGAATGTATTTAAAACTGGGGTGTTTTTGCGCGTCGGCCAGGTTGATGGGTTCGGCAAGTCGGCCAACCAGGCCGACAATACCTTCATCGAAGGCGAGCGTGACCGTACGACCGCGCGGTTTTTTTAAGCCGCGCGTCGCCATCAGGTAATAGCTGCGTCGGTCGTGGTCGGCCAGGTAAACCGAGCACACCTCGGTTTCCATCGCCAGGCAGATATCCGTAACCAGGATATCCAGCGCCTCGTTTAAACGCGGCGCACTGGCAACCTTCTCGACTATTTCGCGTAAGCGAGTGAGCATAATGTGCGTGGCTTAACCTCTTTTACGTCGATAAGCTGGTGCGCTTTGCGGCCTGGAATTGCTTTCCGCAAGCGCCATCACAACACTGGCGAACTCTTTCATCACCCGGCGGTATACATCACGCTTAAACGAGACGACCTGACGCACCGGATACCAGTAACTCACCCAGCGCCAGCCATCGAACTCCGGCGTGCTGCTGGTTTGCATATTGATATCTGCGTCATTGCCAATCAACTGCAAGAGAAACCACTTCTGCTTCTGGCCGATACAAACCGGCTTTGTGTCCCAACGCACCAAACGTTTCGGCAACTTGTAACGCAACCAGTTTCGGGTTGAAGCGAGGATCCGCACATCCTTGCGGCTTAATCCTACTTCTTCAAACAGTTCCCGATACATCGCTTGCTCTGCGGTTTCTCCTGGATTTATCCCGCCCTGCGGGAACTGCCAGGAGTGCTGACCATAGCGCCGAGCCCACATGACCTGGCCCTGACGGTTGCAAATTACAATACCAACATTTGGGCGGTAGCCATCGTCATCAATCACCGGACTACCTCAAAATAAGCTTCAATGTGAATGATTGTTTCATACTCCCCGGAAACGGTAAACCACTCTATTACCCCGCTCACAACGAATAACATTTGAATAACTCACAGTAATGAGCCGAGTTATAAACAGAGGCGCGGGCACAAAGGCGATTTTATTCACTTTTTCTGTGGATAGAGTTGTGAAGAAGTATGGAATTAACCAGGGAAAACCCGGAGTAGTCCTAATCAACAGGGATGAGAGCATCTCAGGAAAACGCTATTTTTCATAAAGTTATTATCACCATTTGTCAGTTATTACAGCATAACGTGATGATCATCACATCACCGATCCTTTGATTGATGAAAGATCGAGCAACGTTGGTTTTATCCACAGATTGTGCCAACATCTTAGGCATCTTTTGTGCGAAAATTCGATTTTCGTCGCACGTCAAGGCTGTAAATCGAAACAGTAGTGGGGCTTTTCCCCAGTTATCCCACTTTTCTGTGGATAACATGGTGTAAGATCCTGTTCATTGCCAGTGACCAGAATTGGAAAACCTTTTTTCTACAACTTTTTCATGAGCAAAAACCCAAAAAAAAGTCATATTAATCATGCCATTGGTATATTTACTCAGAAAAAGTTAAACTCTATCCACAGTGTGCAAAACTCTCGTTCATTTTTTGACCAAAAGGTTCAACCTCATGTCTGCCCTGATTCCATTGACCACTTCCCCACAAACTCAGGCTGAGTTGTTAACACAAGCGCAACGTCTTGCCGGGTATTCATTGGGGGAACTGGCGGCGATGGCAGGGCTACCCATTCCGAAAGATTTGAAACGCGATAAAGGCTGGATTGGCATTCTTCTTGAGCTATGGCTGGGGGCCAGCGCGGGCAGTAAACCCGAGCAAGATTTCGCCGCCCTGGGCGTCGAACTTAAAACGATTCCCATTGATAGTCTGGGCCGCCCGCTGGAAACCACGTTTGTTTGCGTTGCACCGCTCACCGGCAACACCGGGGTAACCTGGGAGAACAGCCACGTACGTCATAAACTGAAATGCGTTTTGTGGATCCCGGTTGAAGGCGAACGTTCAATTCCGCTGGCTGAACGCCGGGTGGGATCGCCGCTGCTGTGGACGCCGAGCGCCGAAGAAGAGAGGCAGTTGCAGATGGACTGGGAAGAACTGATGGACCTCATCGTGCTGGGTCAGGTCGAGAAAATCACCGCCCGCCACGGCGAAGTGCTGCAACTGCGCCCTAAAGCCGCCAACAGTAAAGCGCTGACGGAAGCCATTGGCGCGCATGGCGAACCGATTCTGACGCTGCCGCGGGGCTTTTATCTGAAGAAAAACTTCACCTCCGCCCTGCTGGCCCGTCACTTCATGCTACAAACGTATTAATCTTTTTACCCCGCCGTGTGACACGCTTATAATTGACGCTTTCGTTTTTGGCAGGACTTTATAGATGTTATTTGCATGGATAACCGATCCCAACGCCTGGCTGGCGCTAGGAACCCTGACGCTTCTGGAGATCGTCCTTGGGATCGACAACATTATCTTCCTCTCTTTGGTTGTCGCGAAACTTCCCACCGCACAACGTGCCCACGCCCGTCGCTTAGGGTTGCTGGGCGCGATGATTATGCGTCTGGGTCTGCTGGCTTCCATCGCCTGGGTCGTCAAACTGACAAACCCACTGTTCTCAGTGCTGGGACAGGAAATCTCGCTGCGCGATCTCATCTTGCTGGTCGGTGGGCTATTCCTCATCTGGAAAGCCAGCAAAGAGATCCACGAGTCGATCGAAGGCGATGAAGAGGGGCTGAAAACCAACGTCCACTCGTTCATGGGTGCCATTGTGCAGATTATGCTGCTGGATATTATTTTCAGCCTCGACTCGGTGATTACGGCGGTAGGTCTGTCCGATCATCTGTTTATTATGATGGCCGCCGTGGTGATTGCAGTTGGTGTGATGATGTTTGCCGCCCGCCCGATTGGCGATTTTGTTGACCGCCATCCGTCGGTCAAAATGCTGGCGCTGTCGTTCCTGATTCTGGTGGGTTTCACCCTGATTCTGGAAAGTTTCGACGTTCATGTGCCGAAAGGCTACATCTACTTCGCGATGTTCTTCTCCATTGGCGTCGAAAGCCTGAACCTCATCCGCAACAAAAAGAATCCGCTCTAATCCCCTTCTTCAGCCCTCTTTTGAGGGCTGAGTCTTATTTTTTTAAGACTTTACTGCTTTATCCTCTCAAAATATTGAGTTATTACTACAATGATAAACGTGCGGCCATAAAAGGGGATTAAGGATGAAAAAATGGGCAGTGTTGATTTCCGCAGTGGGTTTGGCTTTTGCTGTATCGGGTTGCAGCAGTGATTACGTGATGGCAACCAAGGATGGCAGGATGATCCTGACGGATGGAAAACCGGAAGTCGATGACGACACCGGGCTGATTAGCTACGAAGATCAGCAGGGCAACAGAATGCAGATTAATCGCGACGACGTTTCGCAAATCATTAAACGCTAAGAAAATGAGGTCAGCCGCCTGCTGGCCTTTTTTGATCTTTTTGCTTCCACTTTCTCTCTCCCTCTGCCATTTTTATATTCCTTTGTCGGGACATTCCTGACGTTGTTAAGAAAAAGGAAGCTGGCTATGCACTACCACCGTATTCCCCACAGCTCACTTGAGATAAGTACTCTTGGGCTGGGCACTATGACGTTTGGTGAACAAAATAGTGAAGCCGACGCCCACGCACAGCTCGATTACGCCGTCAGTCAGGGTATCAACTTAATTGACGTCGCCGAAATGTATCCGGTTCCTCCTCGCCCGGAGACACAGGGTTTGACCGAGACCTACGTCGGTAACTGGATTGCCAAACGCGGCAACCGCGAAAAACTCATCCTGGCCTCAAAAGTCAGCGGCCCTTCGCGCAATAACGACAGCGGCATCCGCCCAAACCAGGCGCTGGATCGCAAAAACATTCGCGAAGCCCTGCATGATAGCCTGACCCGCCTGCAGACGGATTACCTCGATTTATACCAGGTACACTGGCCGCAGCGCCCAACCAATTGCTTTGGCAAACTGGGCTACACCTGGGCCGATTCCGCACCGGTGGTTTCATTACTCGATACGCTGGAAGCGCTAACCGAATTCCAGCGCGCCGGGAAAATTCGCTACATTGGCGTCTCGAACGAAACGGCTTTCGGTGTAATGCGCTATCTGCATCTGGCGGATAAACACGATCTGCCGCGCATCGTCACCATCCAGAACCCGTACAGCCTGCTCAACCGCAGCTATGAAGTGGGTCTGGCCGAAGTGAGTCAGTTTGAAGGCGTTGAACTGCTGGCCTACTCCTGCCTGGCCTTTGGCACATTAACCGGCAAATATCTTAACGGCGCAAAACCCGCTGGGGCGCGCAATACGCTGTTCAGCCGCTTCACCCGCTACAGCGGTGAGCAGGCGCAGAAAGCGGTGGCAGCTTATGTCGATATCGCCAAACGCCACGGGCTCGACCCGGCGCAGATGGCGCTGGCTTTTGTGCGTCGTCAGCCGTTTGTCGCCAGTACGCTGCTGGGCGCCACCACGCTTGAACAGCTGAAAACCAACGTCGAGAGCTATCACCTTGAGCTAAGCGAAGAGGTGCTGGCAGAGATTGAAGCGGTGCATCAGGTTTATACCTATCCGGCACCGTAATTCCCCGGCCTGACGTTTTGCGTCAGGCCTCTCGTTTTCCCCTTTTTCAGAATTCATTCACACGTTTTAGTCACGTTTTTCTTAACGACGCGCAATAGACTTACGCCAACGCCACGCGGGCGTTTTTCTTCGTTAAGGACAACCATGTTTATTTTAAAACCGCTTCCCCTTGCCCTGTTTCTGGCAGGCGTGTCTGTTTCATCGGCCTGGTCTGCACAGCTTACGCAGCCGCTCTCGCTTAAAGAGGTCACCGTTTATCTGCGCGGTGCGAGTCTGCAAAGTGAAGAGGCGCTCAATCTCCCTGCCGGAGAGAGCGAAATTACCTTTACGCAGGTTGCCGATTCCGTGCTTCCTGACAGCATTGCCATTGCCATGGATAACGGCGTCACCGTACTTTCCTCGCGCGTCGCGCTGCAGGAAACACAATCCGGCGCGGACCTGTCCGACATCCAGCAGCAGCTTAACGCCGCCAGACAAGAAAAAGAGAAACTGACCGCCGAGAAAAACAATATCAACGCGCAAATTAAGGTGCTGGAAGCTAACCGTTCGTTAACCACCAAGAGCGCGGCGGAGGTGGGAAAATATCTGCAAATGGTCAAAGAAAAGAACGGCGAACTGTTGTTAGCCGCCGGTCAATTGACGCAGAAAATCAGCGATAAGCAAAGGGATATCGATAAGCTGGAGCTACGCGAAAGTATGAGCAAAGGCGAGTTGGGCGGCGAAAACGAACCGCAGGTGATTATCGCCAGAGTGTATGCCCCCAAAGCCGTCAGCTCCCGGGCAGTGGTGCGATATATGACCCGAGCCGCCTCATGGACGCCGCTCTACGATATTCACGCCAGCGCCATTAATCAACCGCTGCGGCTGGTCTATAAGGCCAGTATTCGCCAGTATACGGGGCTGGCGTGGAAGAACGTTAAGCTGGTGCTCTCCACCAGCGAGCCGAATACGCATCTGACGTTGCCGCGCATGGGGACGCAGTATGTGGATGTACGCGATGAAAGCAATGTAATCCAGGGTTATGCCTACGGCTCCGGCAGCGGCTCACTTGATGCGGCCTTCCAGGCACGAGAGGAAGCGACGGCTCGTAAGGACACTTATGCCGCCGAGAAAGCGGCAGTGGCGGCAAAAGCCGCCGCTGATAAAAAAGCAGCAGAAGCCGGTCGTCGTTATGCTGCCCCGGAAAAAGCGCCATCCCCAAGGCCCGCAGAAAACTTCACCGCATTAAACGTCCGTTATGCACTCACCCTTCCCTGGCAAATAGACAGCGATAACAACGCGCGTACGGTGGTGATTAAAGAAGAGTCCGTCTCCGGCAACTATCGCTTCTTTGCGATTCCGAAAATCAGCAATGACGCCTATTTGCAGGTGCAGATTAACGCGTGGGAAGATCTGAACCTGATCCCCGGCGAAAGCCAGATTTTCTTTGGCAACAACCGTACCGGAGTCGGTTATTTACAGCCGCCGGAAGATGGTAAATCACTGAACATTCAGCTTAATCGTGATCCGAAGCTGATTATCCAGCGTAAAACGGTGCAGAAGAAAGAGAATGCGGTCTCTATCTTTAACGACGATGCGATACGCAATTTCAGCTATTCCCTGAACGTGAAAAATAGCTATGCCGAAGCCGTGGATTTAACCCTTCTCGATCAAATCCCGGTCAGCGCCAACAGCGATATTACGGTGGAAAAAGTGCAGTATGGCCAGGCGCAGTACAACGCCAAAACCGGCGAGCTGAGCTGGAAACTGCATCTGGCGGGGAAAGAGAACGTCAGTTTGCCGTTCTCCTATACGGTGAAGTATCCGAAAAAAATCACGCCTTCAGGATTATAAATTCAGCGGGTGGCGTTAAACGCCACCCTATTCACGCTTAGCGCCTGTGCCCCCACAGCCACAGACCGATAATCGCCAGCGCAAACAGCACGCCAAAGCCAATGCCTACGCCAATGACCGGAATTCCTACCATCACCGCCAGCGAGTAAATTCCCAGCATAATCAGCATCGCGCTGTTTTCGCCAAGGTTCTGCACGGCGATAGCATTACCTGCGCCCACCGAGTGTTTGCCGATATCCTGAAGCAGCGCGTTTAGCGGCACGACAAAGAAACCGCCGCAAATCCCGATGACAAACAGCAGCGCATAGGCTGGCAAAATCGCGTGTTGCAGGGCGAAAATCGCTACCACCACACCAATCAACACGCCTGCAGGCATACAACGGGCGACGGTTTTCAGCGTCACCAGTTTGGCCGCTGCGCCTGCGCCGACCACAATCCCTACGGCGACCATGGCGTTAAGATACGTGGGCGTGGCGTTATCGGTAATGCCAAGCGCCACCGGTACCCACAGCACCAGCAGAAAACGCAGCGTTACGCCTGCGCCCCAGAACAGACTGGTCCCCAACAGCGAGAAACGCGCTTCGCCGTTGTGCCACAGGGTTTTGCAGGCGCTGAAGAAACTGTTGGTCATCGGGCGAAAACGCCAGGATTGCCCCGGACGCGCCGCCGCCAGCTTCGGAATAAACAGGTTCGCCACCACCGCGCCGCCGTAAGCGATAGCACAGGCCACCAGCGCCGCAATCACGTGCCAGTCGGCGAGCACGCCGCCCGCCACAGACCCCAGCAGTATGGCGGCAATGGTCGATGCTTCCATCAACCCGTTGGCTTTCACCAGCTTATCGCCGGTCGTCAGCTCGCCCAGAATGCCATACTTGGCCGGTGAGTAACCCGCCGCCCCAATGCCCACCAGCAGATAGCCGATGAACGGGTTTACGCCGAGACAAATGCTCGCCGCGCCAATCAGTTTCAGGCCGTTGGTCATCATCATGACGCGCCCTTTGGCAAAGCTATCTGCTATTTGCCCAACGAACGGCGCGAAAAGAATGTAAGCGCCCACAAACACCATCTGTAAAACCGGTTGACTCCAGTCGGGATAAAACTGCTGTTTCATCAACGCCAGCGTGGCAAACAGCAGAGCGTTATCACCGAACGCGGAGAGGAACTGGGCGGCAATCACCGCCATCATGCCCTTCGACCAGATAGAGGTGTTAGTGTGTACTGACTCACTCATTGTGCTGTTCTGCCTCTTCAACCATACCTTTGAGCGTCACGAAATCGGGCTTGCCGCTGCCCAATAGCGGCAGCTGTTTCAGCCAGCGGATATCGCGCGGCACTGCCAGCTCCGGTACGCCATGTGCCCGCGCGTACTGCAACAGTTTGTCGCGGGTCAGCTCATTATCGGTGGTAAACAGCACCAGCGCCTCCCCTTTGCTGGCATCCGTTTTCACGGCTGTGGCGTGCATTTTCTCTGGCGATACCGCCAGCGCGACCTGCTCGACCATTTCCAGCGACACCATTTCCCCGGCAATTTTTGCGAAACGTTTGGCACGGCCCTGAATTTGCACAAAGCCCTGTTCGTCAAAGGCGACAATATCGCCCGTGTCGTACCAGCCCTCTTCCAGCTCGCCGTGTTGATTCTCGGCGCTCGGTTTTTCCAGCACGCCAGGGTTCTCGACGCGCAGATAGCCGGTCATGATATTCGGCCCTTTCAACTGCAAACGTCCGCCTTTATCAATGCCAGGGATTGCCAGCAAACGCGCATCCATTCCAGGTAAAATGCGCCCCACAGTACCCGGCTTCGCCGCCATCGGCACGTTGATAGAAACCACCGGCGCACACTCCGTCACGCCGTAGCCTTCCAGAATGCGCAGGCCGAACTTGTCCTGCCACAGCTCTTTGGTACTTTGCTGCAGTTTTTCCGCCCCCGCCACCACGTAGCGCAGACGATAAAAATCATAGGGATTCGCGAATCGCGCATAGTGGCCAAGGAAGGTGGAAGTGCCAAACAGTACGGTACAGTTACGGTCATAAACCAGCTCCGGCACGATGCGGTAATGCAGCGGGCTCGGATAGAGGAAAACCTGCGCGCCGGTCAGCAGCGGCGTAAACAGCCCGACCGTCAGACCGAAGGAGTGAAACAGCGGCAGCGCGGACATAAAGCGATCGTTAGCGGTAAAGTCGGCGATGGTTTTAATCTGCTCGACGTTCGCCAGAATGCTTTTATGGCTGTGCACCACACCTTTCGGGTTGCCTTCGGAACCGGAGGTAAAGAGGATAATCGCCGGGTCTTCCGGTTTCTGTTCGACCTGCGCCAGGCGCGGCATCAGCAGGCGCGAGAAAATCCACAGTTTGTCCTGGGTGGTGACATCGCCTTTTAAATCTTCGAGGAACACCCAACGTACCTGAGTCAGCTGTTCGGTCAGGTGCCAGAGCTTGCCTTTATCAAGGAAGGTGCGCGAGGTAAATATCGTCTTCAGTTCCGCCGCGGTAATCGCGCTGGAAAGCCCCTTCACGCCTGCCGTGTAGTTCATCATCGCCGGAATACGCCCGCGCGCAATCGCGCCGAAAATCACCGCCGCGCTGATCCCCGCGTTCGGCAACATCAGGCCGATGCGTTCGCCTTTCCGGGTATATTTGTCGAGGATACGCGCCACAAACAGCGTTTTGGTCATCAGCTTGTGATAGCTGTCGGGCTGGAAATTAATGTCTTCCACGCACGGTTTTTTCGCGCCGTAGCGATATTGCGCCGTAATGAGTGACTCAAAGAGCGTTTCACGCGGACGCACTGCCATCCGCGCTTCCATCATGATTTGATGCAGCATTTCGCCCGCAATTTTGCGGCGATCGCGCGCGCGCGGCGCGTCCGGCATCTCAATGCGGGTCGGCGGCAATAAATGCAGCCGAATTTGCGGGAAGAGACGCTGTTTCACCAACCCTTTCAGGCGACTGAAATAGGTCAGTTCTGCCCCTTCAATACGTAACGGGATAATGGTCGCGCCCGATTTTGCCGCCACAAAGGCCGCGCCGTCGTAGATTTTCATCAGCGAACCAGACACTGAAATACGCCCTTCCGGGAAAATCACCACCGGTCGGCCCTGTTCAATCAGGCGCACCAGGTGTTTGATAGACATCGGTTTAGTCGGGTCGAGCGGCACAAAATCGATCAGTGGCGCAAGCCAGCGCATAAACCATTTTTGTGAAATTGAGGAGTAAACAGCAAACACCGGACGCACAGGCAGGAACAGCGCCAGCAAAATACCATCAATAAATGAGACATGGTTCGGGGTAATCAGCACCTTTGATTGCGTTAAAGCCGCTGTGTCGCCGGTCATCCTTACCCGAAACAGAACTTTAAAAAGCTGCCGAAAAAAACCAATAACCATACCAACTCCTTTTGCCAAAGTTTTCTCTGCAAGCAGGGTACATGAGAAAACAGCGGAAAAGCAGCAAACCCCAGTTTCTTGACAAAAAAAAACCTGCGCATCTGCGCAGGTTGGTGTAATTCAAGTCAGTCAACCTTGCGGATGACTTCACCTATCAATACCTCTGGGATAATCAGAGTAGCAATCCCGTTGCTGCTTTCTCCAGCACAGAACCGCAACAGCCCTTCGCAAAGTGTAAGCAAAAGTTTGTATTCGTTTTTTTAGAATCACTTAGTGCTTTTTCGTGCCATCGGGGCGATATCAAAGATCTTCCCCTCAAGCGTCTCCCGGCCTTGAACCTGTGCGAAATTTCCGTAACACTACAGTGGTGTAACCGTTTACCCATCAAAAAGGCAGTGTATGGCGACTATCAAAGATGTGGCTCGACTGGCTGGCGTCTCTGTCGCCACCGTCTCCCGCGTAATCAATAATTCCCCGAAAGCCAGCGATGCTTCTCGTCAGTCGGTTTCTTCGGCCATGGAAACACTCAACTATCATCCGAACGCCAACGCGCGTGCCCTGGCGCAGCAGTCAACGGAAACCGTGGGGCTGGTAGTAGGCGATGTGTCCGATCCCTTCTTTGGTGCCATGGTCAAAGCCGTTGAGCAGGTGGCTTACCACACCGGTAACTTTTTGCTGATCGGCAACGGCTATCACAACGAATTAAAAGAGCGTCAGGCCATCGAGCAATTGATTCGCCACCGCTGCGCGGCGCTGGTGGTGCACGCCAAAATGATCCCCGATGAGGAACTGATAGGGTTGATGAAACAAATGCCCGGCATGGTGCTGATTAACCGCATTTTACCCGGTTTCGAAAAACGCTGTGTGGCACTGGACGATCGCTATGGCGCATGGCTCGCGACGCGTCATTTGATTCAGCAGGGGCATACCAGGATTGGCTACATCTGCTCGAATCACGCGATTTCCGATGCGGAAGACCGCTTGCAGGGGTATTACGACGCGCTAAAAGAGAACGGGTTGCCGTGTAACGATCGGCTGGTCACCTTCGCCGAACCCGACGAAAGCGGCGGCGAGCAGGCAATGACCGAGCTACTGGGGCGCGGAAAGCAGTTCACCGCCGTCGCCTGCTATAACGACTCGATGGCAGCAGGCGCAATGGGCGTGCTCAATGATAACGGCATCGACGTGCCGCAGGAGATTTCGCTGATTGGTTTCGATGATGTGCTGGTCTCACGCTATGTGCGCCCGCGTCTGACCACCATTCGTTATCCGATTGTCACCATGGCAACGCAGGCAGCAGAACTGGCGCTGGCACTGGCGGAAAAACGTCCGGTGCCGGATGTCACCCACCTCTTCAGCCCGACGCTTGTGCGTCGCCATTCGGTGTCGGTGCCGGCAGAGAGCGATAAGGCATAGTGTTTCAGGCGGGTAGCACTGCGCTCTCCCGCCATATCCTTATATTATCCAACGAACATCCCGAGCACTTTTCCTAAAATCTCCTGTTTATGTATTGCCTCTCATTTCGCTTTCATCTTTGTATAAATAATAAATGCATTATTTTGTTAAGAAGGCTTCAACGTTATGGCTAACATTGTTTATCTCACCCTCAAGGGTGAAACTCAGGGACTAATCTCGGCAGGATGTTCTTCATTACAATCAGTGGGTAATAAGGCACAAGTCAGCCATGGTGATCAAATACTTGTTTACGCGCTCTCCCATTCAATAAGCAGAGTGCAAAACGTCAATCACCACGAGGTGATTATTGTTAAGCCTCTCGATAAGTCATCACCACTATTAGGTAAAGCCATCTCCGAAAACGAAACATTGGAATGTGAATTTGATATCTATCGCACCTCTCCTGAAGGACGTAATGAACGTTGTTACCAAATCAAACTCACCAAAGCCCATATAGCTAATATTGATTTTGTTATTCCACACTGCATTCTTGAACCCGGTGGAGAAATGCAGGAGAAGGTCGCCTTCTCCTACGAATCTATCAACTGGGACCACAATATTGCCGGCACCTGTGCATTTAGTTTTTGGCAAGATCGTATTCTTTAATATTTGGATATGGATTACTACATGGAGTGAGTACATGCTTAGAAATGATAATATGGGGGACTATTTAGGCGATATATTATCTGGACGGCAGCAGATCAACAGCCTTAATCCCGACCATGCATTTTTACAATCACTTCCGTTACTGGAAGAGATGATGGAAAATAATACAGAATATTTTCTGTTGCTGACTATTGATGAAGCCCAGGGTGTTGTAAATGATTTAATTGGCTATACCGATGATTTTATGTCATACCGAATGGGAGCAGGTAATATTAAAGATGCATGGGATGGTTTACGAAATACAACGTTACTCATGACCTGGCGAGATACAAATAAAATTTGTTTTAATCTCAGAGCTCTCTTCATCAAGGCTACGCCGTATCGCGTGAATGGGGTTGAGTACATCAAGATCAGCGGCTATCCAGGCCTGCGCAGAATACTTAACGGTACACGTTACCGGGCAAATAATCTCCAGATGCTGGAACTGGGGATTGGTAAGAGAGGGGTAAACTCAACCATTATAAATGGAGCTAAGTTTTGTATCTACTTCTCCTTAGCCTGGCGAGGAATAGAGTTGATTCTCAAATCAGAATATAACTTGGTTGACTTTATTGGTGATATTGCTATGGATAGCGCTAAAATAATAGCCTCCAGCATAGCTGCTTATATTACTTATGGAATATTAGGTTTAGCTAGCACCCCTGTAATAATCACAAGCTTATTTGTTATTGCAATAGGTGTTTATGTAAATATGCAGCTAAATATAATTGACACGCAATGTGGCTTTTCCAACAAGTTAAAAGAAAAAATAAAAGAGGCATTCAGAGAAAAAATGGCAATTGAAAGATGGCATAGAGAAAATTTCAATCATGAAAACTATTATTTATACCATTCAAAAAACTAAATCAATGATGGGACATAAAACAAACAATAAGTTCTCAAAGAAAACATTTATCTTGTGGGATAAAGCAAAAACCGGCCTTAGCGGTGTTATTATCAGTATAGTCTCCATACTCATACTGTATGACTATTCCACCACGCTGACAGCATACAAACTAACATCAATCTTTCATTACGGAGAAATCATTTATTTTAATACTGTCGATTTTTCATTATTAATGACGGTACCGGGATTTTGTTGCGGGTTTATTTTTGGCGTACTCACTATTATCTTTGGCGTTAAACGCCCCAAAAACGTTGAGTTTACGATGTGCATCGCCGCTTGCATAATGATCCCACTTTTAGTTTTGACACAGGTCGTCGGTTTTCTCGTCACCATCTGGCTCGGTGTATTCTCCCCCTACAAAACATGCGAACCAGAAGGCTTCAGGTATTACTACGTACGGGATATCGGAGATTGCCAACGTTTGAAGGGGGAAGAAACGCGCAAAGAGTGAGAAGGATAGCGTGTTATCCCAGGCCTCGCTGTACACGCACTTCCCTTCAAAAGCGTGATCCCGATAGTTATTTGCCGCGTTCTCAAAGCATATGCCCCTGAATGTCTGTGATAAACTGCGGAAATCACGTGGCATCAGGAACAGACAATGACAACAATGCTGGATGTCTCAATTCGCGCAGGCGTTTCAAAAGCAACGGTTTCCCGCGTTTTGAACGGCACAGGTCAGGTAAAAGAGAGCACCCGTCAGCAGGTGTTCAAAGCAATGGAAGAGTTGGGCTACCGGCCAAATTTTCTGGCGCGCTCACTGGCAAACCGCACCAGCAATAGCATTGGGCTGATTGTCTCAACCTTTGACGGCTTCTATTTTGGCCGCCTGTTACAGCAGGCATCACGCCAGACAGAAGTCTGGGGCAAGCAGTTGATTGTCGCCGACGGGCACGACGAACCAGAGCGAGAAAAGCAGGCGGTGCAGATGCTGGCCGATCGCCAGTGCGATGCGATTGTGCTCTACACCCGTTTTATGAGCGAAGAAACCATCATGTCGCTCATCGATTCCATTCCCATGCCGCTGGTGGTGATCAACCGCGACGTCAGCCAGGCGCGCGAGCGCTGCGTCTTCTTCGAACAGCAGGATGCCGCGTTTCAGGCAGTGGAGTACCTGATTTCCCAGGGCCATCGCGATATCGCCTGCCTCACGGTTCCCATCCACACGCCGACCGGGAAAGCGCGTTTAGAAGGGTATAAAAATGCGCTGGAAAAACATGGTATTGCGTGGGATCCGGCGAAGGTAAAATATGGCGATGCGGGTATGACCTGCGGCTTTGAGAAGTGCAATGAACTGCTGAACGAAAAGGTGCCATTCAGTGCGCTGTTTGCCTGTAACGATGATATGGCGCTGGGCGCGTCAAAAGCGCTGCATCAGGCGGGGCTACGTATTCCGCAGGATATTTCACTGTTTGGCTTCGATGACGCGCCGAGCGCGAAATGGCTGGAGCCGGGGCTGTCGACGGTTTATCTGCCGATCGATAACATGATTGTCACCGCTATCGATCAAGCCATTAAGCTCGCCAACGGCGAGCCGATTGAAACGATCCCGCCGTTTACCGGCACGCTGGTGTTACGTGATACGGTGACGACGGGGCCGTTTTACGCCAGTTCCAGCGCCAGCAGTTCCTGAATCGTCTGGCGGCGGCGAATCAAACGCGCCGCGCCATTTTCAAATAACACTTCCGGCAGCAGCGGGCGGCTGTTGTAATTCGATGACATCGACGCACCGTACGCACCGGTGTCGTGCAGCACCAGATAATCGCCCGGCTTCACCGCAGGCAAGGCGCGCGTTTCCACTTTTCCGCCTTCCTGCTGCGTAAAGACATCGCCCGACTCACACAGCGGACCGGCAACCACCGTTTCAATCAACGGTGCCTGGGACAGATCGCGCCCGTCAGCAGCGAGCGCTGAAATGTGGTGATAGCTGCCGTACATAGCCGGACGCATCAGGTCGTTAAACCCGGCATCGATCAGCACAAAGTGGCGGCTCCCCATCGCTTTCACGCTACGCACCTGCGCCACCAGCACGCCAGACTCCGCCACCAGGAAGCGACCCGGCTCGAGTTCCAGTTTTACCGGATGGCCCAGATGTTTGGCAATCTGCTCACGCGCACCGTTCCACAGACCATAGTAGTGATCGGTGTTGATCGCCTCTTCACCTTCACGATATGGAATAGACAGCCCGCCCCCCGCAGAGATCGCTTCCAGATCCTGGCCAAATTCAACAACCTGACGCACCATTGCGCCGCAAACCTGCTCCAGATGCGCATAATCCACGCCGGAACCGATGTGCATGTGAATGCCCACCAGTTTCAGCTGATAACGCTGAATCACTTCCAGCGCGGCTGGAAGATCGCTGTACCAGATACCGTGTTTGCTGTTTTCGCCGCCGGTGTTGGTTTTCTGGCTGTGACCGTGACCAAAGCCTGGATTCACGCGCAGCCACACGCGATGGCCTGGGGACACCTCACCCAGTTGCGCCAGCATATCGACGGAACCGGCGTTAACCGGGATCTGCAACTCATGCACGCGCGAAAGCGTCGCCTCGTCGATAGTGTCAGCGGTGAAAACGATATCATCAGAATCTGCACCCGGCTGATAGCCCGCTACCAGCGCGCGCTCAATCTCACCCAATGATACCGAATCAACCTTCACGCCCTGCTCGCGCATCAGACGCAGAATATGGATGTTCGAGCACGCTTTTTGAGCAAAACGCACGACGTCAAACTGGCTCAGTTTGGCAATCTGCTGGCGAATAATTTGCGCGTCATATACCCAGACCGGGCAGCCAAATTCAGCGGGCAGGTGCAGCAGATTTTCTGCGGTCAGGTCAGTGTCGGTACTGTTAAGCGGGCGTGGCATACAAGGCTCCGGTGTCAGATGTTGCTTTTTACCGATTACGCCACAGGATGAAGGGAATAAAAAATATCGTTTTATAGCGAGTCTATGCAAAAATGATATACATTCACACCAGGAGCCTCTCATGCCCGCCGTCAACCTGCGTCACATTGAAATCTTCCATGCGGTAATGACCGCCGGTAACCTGACGGAAGCCGCGCGCCTGCTGCACACCTCGCAGCCCACGGTCAGCCGCGAACTGGCGCGCTTTGAAAAAGTGCTCGGTTTGAAGCTCTTTGAACGCAGCCGTGGCCGCTTACATCCTACCGTGCAGGGGCTGAGGCTGTTTGAAGAGGTACAACGCTCCTGGTACGGGCTCGATCGCATCGTCAGCGCGGCGGAAAGCCTGCGCGAGTTTCGCCAGGGCGAGCTGTCGATTGTGTGCCTGCCGGTCTTTTCACAATCCTTTTTACCGTTGCTGATCCAGCCTTTTCTGGCGCGCTACCCGGATGTCAGCCTGCAAATTGTGCCGCAGGAGTCGCCGTTGCTGGAGGAGTGGCTCTCGGCGCAGCGCCATGATTTAGGGCTGACGGAAACGCTGCACACGCCCGCAGGGACTGAACGCACGCCGCTACTGACGCTCAACGAAGTCTGCGTTCTGCCGCAGGATCACCCACTGACCGCAAAAAGCGTACTGACGCCGGAAGATTTTCAGGGCGAGAACTACATCAGCCTGTCGCGCACCGACAGCTATCGCCAGCTGCTGGATACATTATTCAACGAGCATCAGGTGAAACGGAGAATGGTGGTAGAAACCCACAGCGCGGCGTCAATTTGTGCGATGGTGCGGGCAGGCGCGGGAATTTCAGTGGTTAACCCGTTCACCGCGCTGGATTACGTTAATAGCGGTGTGGTGATCCGCCGTTTCAGTAAAGATGTGCCTTTTACCGTGAGCCTGATTCGCCCGCTCCACCGGCCCGGTTCGGCGCTGGTTGAGGCATTTACGCAGCATATGCAGGCAAACCTGGGCGTGATTACCGATACGTTGAATAAGGTTCTCGCGCCGTAAGGAGATGCCGGATGGCGGCAATCTTGTAGGCCCGGTAAGCGAAGCGTCACCGGGCATTAAGGCTCAGGAGAGCATGAAATCCACCGCATCAGCGGCGTGGATCGCCGCCGTATCGAACACCGGCAGCGGGCTGAGTTCCGCAGGCACCAGCAGCCCAATTTCGGTGCAGCCGAAAATCACGCCCTGCGCGCCCTGCGCTTTCAGTGCCGAAATCACCTCAAGATAATAGTCACGTGACGCCTCGCTGAAGATGCCAAGGCACAGCTCATCAAAGATTATCTGGTTGATACGCGCGCGGTCGTCGCTGTCCGGGATCGGCGTGCTGATGGCAAATTCCTGTTGCAGACGGCCGCGATAGAAATCCTGTTCCATGGTGTAGCGCGTGCCCAGCAGCGCAACATTACTCATTCCGGCTTTCTGGATTGCGCGTCCGGTCGCATCGGCAATGTGCAGGAATGGCACAGTCACAGCGTGCTCAATTTGATCCGCCACTTTGTGCATGGTATTGGTACACAGCACAATCCCTTCCGCGCCGGCCTGCTCCAGCCCTTTTGCCGCCTGCGCCAGAATGTCGCCCGCGCGCTGCCAGTCTCCGCTCGACTGACAGGCTTCAATCTCATGGAAATCAACGCTGTGCAGCAGTATTTGCGCCGAATGTAGCCCACCCAGACGCTGCTTTACGCCTTCATTAATCAGCCGATAATAGGGAATTGTCGATTCCCAGCTCATGCCGCCTAACAGACCAATCGTTTTCATTTTTATGCCTCGGTTTTTCGCGTGCCTTCCAGTGAAGCAAACTTGTGATCAACTTTCCACTTCTCCAGCAGCCGATTTCTTTTTCACGCATTCTGAGATAAGTTAAATGAAACATTGTTTCAACTTACTACAGGACTGCCTGATGTTTATTTTTCATAAAGAGACCACCCTTGAAGACCTGGGTAACGGCGTCACCCGTCGTATCCTCGCCCATGATGGCAAGATGATGGCGGTAGAGGTCAACTTTGAGCAAGGCGCCGTTGGCCCGCTGCATAACCACCCGCACGAGCAGTTGACCTACGTGCTTTCCGGTGAATTTGAGTTCACTATCGGCGACGAAAAACACGTCGTGCGCGCAGGCGACACGCTGTATAAAAAACCGGAAATTATGCACGGTTGTGTTTGCCTGCAAGCCGGTACGCTGCTGGATACCTTTACCCCGATGCGCCAGGATTTCCTCAAAGACTAATATTTTCACACCGCCAAAAGCCTTCGTTAAGCGAGGGCTTTTTTTTACTTCAAATAAGTAAGCATTAGCCTGTTAACCATTAATGGAACCACTAATTTCAGCCGGTTAGTGCGTGATTTCTCTTATCTACTTCCATACCACCTTAGTAGAAACACCACCCACCTCACTTAATTGAAACATCGTTTCGACTTCGATCACATTTCCATCATTAAACGCATGACGCGGAAACAAATAGCAATAAAATAAAATTAAAACGGTGTTTTACTAATCACGCGTTACAAAACGTCAGAGTTGAAACAGCAAAACGCCACCAATGGAATGAGTAGTAAAAAAGTCTTACACAACATTTATTTACAGGGAAGGATCGTATGACCGACACCAAGCTAACACCGTGAATTCCGCGCCCCGTGCCCCTCGTGTGGAGCGATGACCGAACCTCAATCCGTTTTACAAACTTGTTTGCCAGGTAGGTATCTATGAATGAAAACAGAATGCTGGGTTTGGCCTGGATTTCGCCCTATATCATTGGGTTGATAATCTTTACGGCCTTCCCGTTTGTGTCATCTTTCTTTCTCAGTTTTACTGAGTACGACTTGATGAGTCCGCCGGTATTTAACGGCATTGAGAACTATCGCTATATGTTTACCGAAGATACGCTCTTCTGGAAATCAATGGGCGTAACGTTCGCGTATGTATTTTTGACCATTCCGCTGAAGCTCGCTTTCGCCCTTGGCATTGCGTTTGTTCTGAACTTTAAATTACGTGGCATCGGGTTCTTCCGTACCGCCTATTATATTCCGTCCATTCTTGGCAGCTCCGTGGCCATCGCCGTGCTGTGGCGCGCCCTGTTTGCCATCGACGGCCTGCTGAACAGCTTCCTCGGCGTGTTCGGTTTTGATGCCATTAACTGGCTCGGCGAGCCGTCTCTGGCGCTGATGTCCGTTACGCTGCTGCGTGTCTGGCAGTTCGGTTCCGCGATGGTTATCTTCCTGGCCGCACTGCAAAACGTTCCGCAATCGCAGTACGAAGCCGCGATGATCGATGGCGCGTCTAAATGGCAGATGTTTATGAAAGTGACCGTGCCGCTGATTACGCCGGTTATCTTCTTCAACTTCATCATGCAAACCACCCAGGCGTTCCAGGAGTTTACCGGCCCGTACGTGATTACCGGCGGCGGCCCAACTTACTCCACGTACCTGTTCTCGCTCTACATCTACGACACCGCGTTTAAATACTTCGATATGGGTTATGGCGCAGCGCTGGCGTGGGTTCTGTTCCTGGTCGTCGCGGTCTTCGCCGCCATCGCCTTTAAGTCTTCAAAATACTGGGTGTTCTACTCCGCCGATAAGGGAGGCAAAAATGGCTGATATTCAACAAATCGACGAAGCAAGAAGCATCGCTGAACGTGAGGTTGCCCGCACCCTGAGACGCGAGAAGATTAACGCCTGGATTCGCTATACCATCCTGCTGTTTGTCGGCCTGCTGATGCTTTACCCGCTGGCGTGGATGTTCTCGGCGTCGTTCAAACCGAACCACGAGATCTTCACCACCCTGGGTCTTTGGCCAGCAAACGCCACCTGGGAAGGGTTTATCAACGGCTGGAAAACTGGTACCGAATACAACTTCGGCCATTACATGCTAAACACCTTCAAGTATGTGATCCCGAAAGTAATTCTGACCATTATCTCTTCCACTATCGTGGCCTACGGCTTTGCCCGCTTCGAGATTCCGTGGAAGAAATTCTGGTTTGCCACGCTCATCACCACCATGCTGCTGCCGAGCACCGTACTGCTGATTCCTCAGTACCTGATGTTCCGTGAAATGGGCATGCTGAACAGCTACATGCCGCTGTATCTGCCGCTGGCATTCGCCACGCAGGGGTTCTTCGTCTTCATGCTGATTCAGTTCCTGCGCGGTGTACCGCGTGACATGGAAGAAGCGGCGCAGATTGATGGCTGTAACTCCTTCCAGGTGCTGTGGTACGTGGTGGTGCCGATTCTGAAACCGGCCATTATCTCCGTCGCACTGTTCCAGTTCATGTGGTCCATGAACGACTTTATCGGCCCGCTGATCTACGTCTACAGCGTCGATAAGTACCCGATTGCACTGGCACTGAAAATGTCCATCGACGTCACCGAAGGTGCGCCGTGGAACGAAATTCTGGCAATGGCGAGCATCTCCATTCTGCCATCCATCATTGTGTTCTTCCTGGCTCAACGCTACTTCGTACAGGGCGTGACCAGCAGCGGAATTAAAGGTTAAGAGGGATATATCATGGCTGAAGTGATTTTCAACAAACTGGAAAAAGTGTACTCCAACGGCTTCAAAGCGGTACATGGTATCGACCTTAAAATTGCTGAAGGCGAATTTATGGTGATCGTTGGCCCATCGGGCTGCGCCAAATCCACCACCCTGCGTATGCTGGCCGGGCTGGAAACCATCAGCGGTGGCGAAGTGCGCATCGGCGAGAAAGTGGTGAATAACCTCGCGCCGAAAGAGCGTGGCATTGCGATGGTGTTCCAGAACTACGCGCTTTATCCGCACATGACCGTGCGCGAGAACCTGGCGTTCGGCCTGAAGCTGAGCAAAATGCCGAAAGATCAAATCGACAGGCAGGTCGATGAAGCGGCGAAAATTCTTGAGCTGGATGAACTGCTGGACAGGCTGCCGCGCCAGCTCTCCGGCGGCCAGGCACAGCGTGTGGCCGTAGGCCGCGCGATTGTGAAAAAGCCAGACGTGTTCCTGTTCGATGAACCGCTCTCCAACCTTGACGCCAAACTGCGTGCATCGATGCGCATCCGTATTTCTGACCTGCATAAGCAGTTGAAGAAATCGGGCAAACCGGCGACCACCGTTTACGTCACCCACGATCAGACCGAAGCGATGACCATGGGCGACCGTATCTGCGTCATGAAGCTGGGTCACATCATGCAGGTCGATACGCCGGATAACCTCTACCACAAGCCGAAAAACATGTTCGTCGCGGGCTTTATCGGCGCACCGGAAATGAACATTCGCGCCAGCAAACTGGTGGATAAAGAGGGACACCTCTATCTGACCATCGGTGACGAGTTCCTGCCGCTGAGCAACGTGTTAGAGCAGAAACTGGCGGGCCATAAAAATGAAGATGTGTTCTACGGTATTCGCCCGGAATTCGTGTCGGTGGCGGACGAACCGTTTGCTGAAGGCGGCTGTACCGGCGAGATGGTTCGCGTTGAAAACATGGGCCATGAGTTCTTCGTTTACCTGAAAGTAGCCAACTACGAACTGACGGCACGCATTCCATCGGATGAAGCTAAGCCAATGATTGATAAAGGGCTTAACCGTAAAGTGTACTTTAAGTTTGATATGAATAAGTGTCATATCTTTGACGCAAAAACAGAACAGAACCTCTCTCTTTAATGGAGTATTAAAATGAAAAAAGTGCTTTTAAGCGCAGCAATCTCCACCATTTTGGGGCTGACTGCTTTACCCTCAATGGCAAAAGATGTGGATTTACGTATGTCCTGGTGGGGCGGTAATGGCCGTCACCAGGTCACTCTGAAGGCGCTGGAAGAGTTCCATAAACAGAACCCTGACATCAACGTTAAAGCGGAATATACCGGCTGGGATGGTCACCTCTCCCGTCTGACCACCCAGATTGCGGGCGGTACCGAACCGGATGTGATGCAAACCAACTGGAACTGGTTGCCGATTTTCTCCAAAACGGGCGATGGCTTCTACGACCTGAATAAAATGAAAGATGTCATCGACCTGAGCCAGTTCGATGCCAAAGAGCTGCAAACCACCACGGTGAACGGCAAGCTGAACGGCATTCCGATTTCCGTGACCGCGCGCGTGTTCTACTTCAACGATGAAACGTGGAAAAAAGCCGGCGTGGAGTACCCGAAAACCTGGGACGCGCTGATGGAAGCGGGAAAAACCTTCGAAAGCAAACTGGGTAAGCAGTACTACCCGGTGGTGCTTGAGCATCAGGATACGCTGGCGCTGCTGAACTCGTATATGGTGCAGAAGTACAACACGGCCGCCATTGACGAACAGACCAAAAAACTGGCCTGGAGCAAAGACCAATGGAACGAGTTTTTCCAGATGTACAAAAAGCTCATCGACAGCCACGTGATGCCGGATACCAAGTACTACGCCTCTTTCGGTAAGAGCAACATGTACGAAATGAAACCGTGGATCCAGGGCGAATGGGGTGGAACCTACATGTGGAACTCCACCATCAACAAATATTCCGACAACCTGAAGCCGCCAGCAAAACTGGAGCTGGGTAACTATCCGATGCTGGAAGGCGCAACCGACGCGGGCCTGTTCTTCAAACCGGCGCAGATGCTCTCTATCGGTAAGTCGACGAAAAACCCGGAAGCGGCAGCGAAGTTGATCAACTTCCTGCTGAACAACAAAGAAGCGGTCGATACGCTGGGCCTGGAGCGCGGCGTGCCCCTGAGCAAGGCAGCGGTGAAATTCCTGACCGAAGACGGCATCATCAAAGAGGATGATCCGGCGGTATCCGGCCTGCGTCTGGCGCAGTCTCTGCCGACCAAACTGAGCGTGTCGCCGTACTTTGATGACCCGCAGATCGTCGCCCAGTTCGGCACCACGCTGCAATACATCGATTATGGTCAGAAATCCGTGGAAGAGGCTGCCACAGACTTCCAGCGCCAGGCGGAACGTATTCTGCGTCGCGCCATGCGTTAATCCCCACCGTGTCTCTCAATACCCTGGCGCTTCGGCGGCGGGGTATTTTTTTATCAGGAGCTGATTGATGAAAGGTAAAATCATCCCGCTAAATTTCCGTTCACAGCCGGACCACGAAACGGGGCATGAGGTTATTCGCCTGACGCCGCCGCATATTATTTGTCACCGCAACTACTTCTATCAAAAGTGCTTTACCCGCGATGGCAACAAACTCATTTTTGGCGGTGCGTTTGAAGGGCACTGGAATTACTACCTGCTGGACCTTGAAGCGCAGCACGCTACGCAGTTAACGGACGGCGAAGGCGATAACACCTTCGGCGGCTTCCTTTCCGCAGACGACCAGGCGCTATGGTATGTCAAAAACAGCCGCCAGCTAAGGCGCGTTGATCTCGATTCGCTGGAAGAGCAGGTGATTTACGAAGTCGATGACGCCTGGGTGGCCTATGGAACATGGGTCGCCAACAGCGACTGTACCCAGCTTGTCGGCATCGAAATCAAAAAAAGCGACTGGCAGCCGCTGACCGACTGGGGCAAATTCCGCGATTTCTACTTTACGCAGCCGGAGTGCCGCCTGATCAACATCGACCTGAAAACGGGTGCACAGCGCACTATTTTGCAGGAGAAGCGCTGGCTGGGGCATCCGATTTACCGCCCGTTTGATGATAATACCGTGGCGTTCTGCCACGAAGGCCCACGCGATGCGATCGATGCGCGCATGTGGCTCATCAATGCCGACGGCACTAACCTGCGCAAGGTTCGCCAGCATCAGCCAGGGGAAAGTTTTACCCATGAATTCTGGGTGCCGAATGGCTCCGCGCTTTATTACGTGGCGCATCAGGAGAACGCACCGCAGCGCTATTTATATCGCGCCGATCCGGCAACGCTTGAGAATACGCTGCTGATGGCGATCCCACCCTGCTCTCACCTGATGAGTAATCATGACGGCTCGCTCGTTGTGGGCGACGGTGCGCCGCATAACGGTAGTAACGATCCGTTTATCTGGGTGTTTGATATTCACAGCGGGGAGCAGAAAGCGGTCTGTCAGCATAACAGTAGCTGGAAGGTGCTGGACGGAGACCGCCAGGTGACGCATCCGCACCCTTCGTTTTCACAGGACAATCAATGGGTGCTGTATACATCGGATGTAGAGGGAATGCCGGCGCTGTATTTGGCGAAGGTGTAAACCCTCACCCTAACCCTCTCCCTCAGGGAGAGGGAACCGACTGTGCACAATTGTTACTTCTCGGCCTCCCAGTGGGTATAGCTACTTCTCCCTCTCCCTGTGGGAGAGGGCCGGGGTGAGGGCATCAGCGCGCACTCACCCCAACTGTCCTTCACACCCCAATATCGCGCAGCTTCTCTCCTGCCATCAGTTTGCGTTCGATATGCTCCAGCGTGACATTTTTGGTTTCCGGTATCAGCCAGAACGTGATACCGATAAAGGCAATATTCAGCCCGGTATAGAGCCAGAACGTACCTGCCGCGCCGATGCTGTCGAGCAGTGTCAGGAAGGTCGCGCCGATAATCATATTGGAGACCCAGTTGGTTGTGGTGGAACAGGTAATACCAAAGTCGCGGCATTTCAGCGGCTGAATTTCAGAACACAGGATCCACACCACCGGCGCGGCACTCATCGCATAACCGGCAATGCACATCATGGTCATGCCAACCGACAACCATGAAAGCCCGCTTCCCGCCGTGCCGTTATCGAACTGCATCAGGCAGTAGCCCAGCACCAGCGTACCCAGCGCCATCACGCTAAAACCAATCTTCAGCGCCGGTTTACGCCCGGCTTTATCCACCATAAAGATGGCGATAAAGGTGGCAAACATAAAGGTCAACCCGACGACCAGCGTCGCCAGCATCTGCTGTTCCGTGGTGGTGAAACCCGCCATTTTGAAGATGCGCGGCGCGTAATACATGATGATGTTCATCCCGGTAAACTGCTGCATCGCCTGCAATAGCATACCGAGGAACACCGCGCGGCGTACGTTACGGTTAGCTTTAAACAGCTTCCAGCCGCCCTGCTTCAGCTTCAGGCTTTCGCGAATTTCATTCAGCTCTTCACGCGCTTTTTCAGAGGTATCGCGCAGCATACGCAACACTTCTTCTGCTTCGATATGCCGCCCTTTCTCCGCCAGCCAGCGCGGGCTGTTCGGCAGGAAGACCACCAGTACAATCAGGATCACCGCCGGCAACGCCAGCACGCCAAGCATCGCGCGCCAGTTACCGGTGTAGCTGAATGCGGTATCCGAGAGGAACGCCAGCACAATGCCCAGGGTGACCATCAACTGATACATGCTGATCATCTTACCGCGCACGTTTTCGCTCGCCATTTCAGAGAGATAAAGCGGTGCAGTGTAAGAGGCAATCCCCACCGCGACGCCCAACAGCACACGCGCCGCAATCAGAATTTCCACACTGCTGGCCAGCGCAGAGCCCAGCGACCCCAACACGAACAGTACCGCCGCCGCCATCAGGCTGTATTTACGCCCAAGCCGGAAAGAGAGCCAGCCGTTAAACAGCGCACCCAGCGCCGCGCCGAGCATCATGCTGCTGACCACCCACTCCTGCAAACGGCTGCTCAGGGCAAAGTGGTCAGTGATAAAGGGCAGCGCCCCGGCAATCACCCCAATATCTAAACCAAACAACAGACCGGCAACCGCCGCAGAAACGGAGACAAACAGATTCATTCGCCGCGTATCGCGCAGCGAGCGTGGAGACACAACTGAATCACTATTTAAGGTAACCATCTTTTCCTGCCTGCACTGTATAAAACATTCCCTGAACATACGGGATTTCTATAGAAATACGTCAGGCGGTTCATCGCGTAGATATGGATTAAATAGCTGCACATATCGGTTATGTGATGGACATTACAATTTTAAAATTGGCGCGTATTTCATCAATTATTTTTAATTGTCTGTTTTTAAATAAATTTATTATTAATGATTTCAATATGGAAATAATCACATGGATAAATCAATTTATGCGATATGGATTGATGTGATTAACAGGCAAAAAAAACCCTGCCGCGAAGCAGGGTTCTTACCGCTAACCCGAAATTAGCGAGCCAGCCAACCGCCATCCACCGCGACGGTGTAGCCATTGATGTAATCGGATGCGCTGGAAGCCAGGAAAACAATCGGCCCCATCAGATCGCTCGGCAGACCCCAACGACCTGCCGGGATACGGTCGAGGATCGCCGCACTACGCTCTTCATCCGCACGCAGTTGCTGGGTGTTGTTGGTCGCCATGTAGCCCGGCGCGATAGCGTTAACGTTGATGTTATGTTTCGCCCACTCGTTGGCCATCAGGCGAGTTACGCCCATCACGCCGCTTTTAGATGCGGTGTAAGACGGCACGCGGATCCCGCCCTGGAAGGAGAGCATGGAAGCGATATTGATAATTTTGCCGCCTTTGCCCTGCGCGATGAAGTGTTTCGCCGCCGCCTGAGACATAAAGAACACGCTCTTGATGTTCAGGTTCATCACGTCGTCCCAGTCTTTTTCGCTGAAGTCGATAGCATCTTCACGACGAATCAGACCAGCGTTGTTGACCAGGATATCGATATGGCCGAATTCCGCTACCGCACGATCAAGCAGCGCCGGAATGCCGTCGATGGAACGCAGATCGGCAGTCAGGCTCAGAAAGCGACGACCCAGCGCGGTGACGCGCTCGATGGTCTCAGCCGGCTCAACGATGTTGATACCCACGATGTCGCAGCCCGCTTCCGCGAGGCCAACCGCCATACCCTGGCCCAGGCCGGTATCACAACCGGTGACGACGGCAACTTTACCCTGTAACGAAAATGCATCTAAAATCATGTTAAATTCCTTATTGATTGCGCCTGTTCGCGACAGGCATTATTTCTTTTGCTGCCCGCGACTTAGCGCAGATCCTTAACCGCCACGTGATCCATGTCATCAAAGACCTGGTTCTCGCCAACCATTCCCCAGATGAAGGTATACGCTTTAGTACCCACACCAGAGTGAATAGACCAGCTCGGCGAAATCACTGCCTGTTCGTTATGCATCACGATGTGACGTGTTTCCTGCGGCTGCCCCATCATATGGAACACGCAGGCGTCCTCATCCATATTGAAGTAGAAGTACACTTCCATACGGCGCTCGTGGGTGTGGCACGGCATGGTATTCCACAGATTTCCCGGCGCGAGTTCAGTCAGCCCCATGCTAAGCTGGCAGGTTTCCAGCACATCAGGCACAAAGTATTTATTGATGGTGCGACGGTTGCTGGTGAGGTTATCGCCCAGCGTGACCGGAGAAACGTCATCCGGCGTGACTTTTTTGGTCGGATAAGTGGTGTGGGCCGGTGCGCAGTTATAGTAGAACTTCGCCGGTTTAGCCGTATCGACGCTGGCGAAGACCACTTCTTTTGCCCCTTTCCCGACATACAGCGCGTCGCGGTGGCCGATTTCATAACATTTACCGTCAACGGTAATGGTGCCTGCGCCGCCGATGTTGATAACGCCCAGCTCACGACGCTCCAGGAAGTAGCTCACGCCCAGTTGTTTGCCCACTTCACCGCCCACGGAAACGGTTTTCGCCACCGGCATAATGCCGCCGACAATGATGCGGTCGATATGGCTGTACACCATGGTGTACTCATCCGCGACAAAGACTTGCTCAACGAGAAATTCGTTGCGCAGGCCCTGCGTATCCAGCGTTTTTGCATGTTCACTATGAATGCTTTGTCTTACGTCCACCGAATGCCTCCAGAAAATCTGTTGTTCTTTATTAAGCGACCTGAAACAGGGTTCCGCTTTGTCAATGAGGTCATCTTATCGCTGATGAAATGGGTTTTCAATTACAATTAAAACGTTGTTTCACTTTTTCTGCTTAATATTACTGAAAATGCAAAAGGGATCACGAATATGCCTCCCCTTATCGCCCGTGAAAAAATAAAGTCTTTCTAATTCAGTAAAATAGAAACATTGAGAATTAACTGAAATGTGAGAAATATCCGTCAGAAAACAAAGTTCATTTATGGAGACATCGTGCTGGACAACGTCCTCTGGATTGAATTTACTGCCTTTTCGTACAAAATGCGCTCACCATCACAAACAATGAAACGACGTTTTGATAAATTATCACTACATTTTTAAAACGACATCCACATCGGCCGGTGAGCGTTACGCCACCATTGCTTGAGAAAAAGGAGTGCAACATGGCTAAAGGTATGCGGGTAAAACTGAACTATGAGGTCAGCCGCGATCCAGACACAGGCGCGGAAGTCACCCGCTTAACCCCACCAGAAGTCACCTGTCATCGTAACTACTTCTATCAGAAGTGCTTTTTCAATGATGGCAGCCATCTGCTGTTCGCGGGTGAGTTCGACGGCCACTGGAACTACTACCTGCTGGATGTCGCCAATGCAGAAGCGGTGCAATTAACGGAAGGTGAAGGCGATAACACTTTCGGCGGTTTTCTCTCGCCGGATGACAAATCGCTCTACTACGTGAAAAACGATCGCACCCTGCTGGAAGTGAACCTGAAAACGTTGGTGGAACGGGAAGTGTATCGCGTGCCGGACGAATGGGTCGGCTACGGTACCTGGGTTTCCAACAGCGACTGTACCAAACTGGTGGGCATTGAGATTGCCAAAAGTGACTGGACGCCGCTCAACAGCTGGCAGCTGTTCCACGACTTCTTCCATAAAGGCCCACACTGCCGCCTGCTGCGCGTTGACCTGCAAACCGGTGAAAGCTCAGTTATTCACGAAGAGAAAAACTGGCTCGGCCACCCCATTTACCGCCCGTTCGATGATAATACCGTCGCGTTCTGCCACGAAGGCCCGCACGATCTGGTCGATGCCCGTATGTGGCTGGTAAACGAAGACGGCAGCAACGTGCGCAAAGTCAAAGAGCATGCGGAAGGCGAAAGCTGCACCCATGAATTCTGGGTACCGAACGGTTCGGCGCTGGTGTATGTCTCTTATCTGAAGGGCAAGCAGGGTCGCACTATTTATCGTTACAACCCGGACACCGGCGTCAACGAAGCGCTGATGCAGATGCCGGCCTGTTCGCATCTGATGAGCAACTTCGACGGTACGCTGCTGGTCGGTGATGGATCTGGTACGCCGGTCGATGTGAAAGACACCAGCGGCTACACCATCGACAACGATCCCTATTTATACGGTTTCGACGTGGCGAAAAAAGCGTACTTCCGCATCGCGCGTCATGACACCTCCTGGGCGACGGTGCAAAACAGCCGCCAGGTCACGCATCCGCACCCTTCTTTCCTGCCACACGATGGCGCGGTGCTGTTCAGCTCCGACAAAGACGGGAAACCGGCGCTTTATATCGCCAAACTCCCGGCGCAGCGTGATTTTATTCAGGCCTGAATGGCTGAATATGAAGTATGAGTGAATGAGTATTTGATGTAGTGTTTCTGTAACTGGCCTTGCCCTCCTTTGTGGAGGGCCTTTTTTTTATCTGCCGTTTATATTAGAAATATGATTACAGGAAAAAAAGAAAACAGAAAAACCCGGCTAACTACGCCGGGTTAATAACGAGGTGGAAGAATTAATTAGAAGGTATACGCCACACCGACACGGAAACGCGTCTGGCGATCGTTACGGTCATTCACACCCACGTTACCCACTTCGCCATACGGCGCCCAGTTTTTATCCCAACGGTAAGCCAGCTTAACGTTATATTCCTGAGAATATGGTTTGTTATTATTACGCGCGGTACCTTCGGTGCTGCGCGCATAAACATAGTTCAGCTCGGTACGCCAGTCGCCGAACACATAACCCGCCCAGGCATCGCCACGGTTGACTTTGTCATCATCTTTACCGGCATTAGAAGGATAGCGCGTGTAATCATAACGATAACGCGCGGCGACATAAAAACCACTGTCGAAGCTGTATTGAACACGCAGGTTCGGTTTGTAAATAGAGCGGCTATCATTACTTTCAATATTGAATCCCGGCGTTACCGAGAAATTCTTATTGGCTTTCCACTGCCAGCTAATCGTCTCTTCGTGACCATTACCAATAAAATCCGCATACGGCTTATCGGTATTATCACCACCCGATTTCCATTTTGCTTCGACAGAGAAACCAAAGCCATTTGCAAATCGATGAGAAACAGAAACGCGGTCAGCGTTAGATTTATCTGTTTTACCACCATCAATGAATTCATGACGTAAATCGACAGTTACCGCTGATGCAGCAAAAGATGCTCCACACAATACAGCCAGGGCCAGAGTTTTTTTAAACATTTGCTATCCCTCAATTGAAATCATGTTTCGTTTTTATGGAATTGCATTTTATTTTTTTAACTTATGTGTTTTAGTGATCAGGATCGTAATTATTTGTTTCAAAAAATACGGCACGAAATGGCGTGATCGGCTTCAATAAAAAAATGTCAAAACACCATAAATATGAGATATAAGTCACATGCAATTCATTTTTCACACATAATCCGCTAAAACACATCTTTTAAATAACCGATAAAAATCAATAAGTTATAAATGCAGTAAAAAATAAAATAACCATGGTTATTTTATTTCATCAAATAATAAGGATTTTATTAATGTGCTTTTTATAGAATTAACGCAACGCAAAACATTACAAACGACGACAAAAGTGTAAGCAAAAAGCTTTTCGTTACGTCATTTGTATTAGCGTTAATAGTGAGGGGGATAAAGAGGGATTAACTCAGGGTAATCTTAACGCTACCGGGGATTTTAGTAGCGTTGTAAGAGATTATGCAGCAGGCAAATCACGTTCCACGGCCAGCGCCACGCCCTGACCGCCGCCAATGCACAGCGTCGCCAGGCCTTTTCGGGCATCGCGTTTCATCATTTCGTGAACCAGAGACACCAGAATACGGCAGCCGGAAGCGCCAATAGGGTGACCCAGGGCGATAGCGCCGCCGTTCACATTCACTTTCTGCTCATCCCACTCCAGCATCTTGCCGACAGAAATCGCCTGCGCGGCAAACGCTTCGTTGGCTTCGATAAGATCAACATCGTTCAGTTGCCAGCCCGCACGCTCCAGGCAACGGCGGGTGGCGTACACCGGAGCAATCCCCATCAGCGCGGGATCGACACCGACGCTCGCAAACGCGCGGATGCGCGCCAGGATCGGTAAATTCAGCTCCAGCGCTTTGCTTTCACTCATCATTAACACCGCCGCAGCGCCATCGTTGATCGACGACGCATTCCCGGCGGTGACGGAACCCAGCTGATCGAATGCGGGAGAAAGCCGCGCCAGGCCTTCCGCACTGGGATCGGTTTGCGGCTGTTCATCGGTTTCGACACGCAACGCTTCACCGTTCGGCTGCGCATTCACTACCGGGACGATTTCAGCACGAAAGCGTCCGGAATCAATCGCCTTGCGCGCCTTATGCTGGGAACTTAGCGCCCAGGCATCTTGTTGTTCACGGCTGATGCCATATTCGCGTGCCAGATTCTCCGCCGTCACGCCCATATGATAATCGTTAAACGCGTCCCACAATCCGTCGTGCACCAGGCTATCAATCAGCTGACTGTTACCCAACTGCGCGCCGGTGCGGCTGTCGGTCAGAACATGCGGCGCGCGGCTCATGTTCTCCTGGCCGCCCGCGATCACCACATCCGCTTCACCGCACTGAATAGCCTGCGTCGCCAGATGCAGCGCTTTCAGACCCGAGCCGCAGACGTCATTGATGGTGATGGCTGAAACGGTATTGGGCAGGCCGCCTTTAATCGCCGACTGCCGGGCAGGGTTTTGCCCGGTGCCCGCCGTCAGCACCTGACCAATAATCACTTCATCAATAACATGCGGCTCAATCCCGCTGCGTTCAACCAGCGCGTTGATCACCAGGCTGCCCAGCTCGACAGCCGAATGGCGGGAGAGCGCCCCCTGGAAGCAGCCGATGGGTGTACGGACTGCACCTACGATAACGACATCTTTCATCTCTACCTCAGCGCAAAATAACCCGGCTATAGTAGATGATTGTTATCAACTTTTATCGTAATTGTTTAAAAAAAGTGAGATTTATCACAAAGGTTTTCCGTCAGGCTGACACCTGTTGCAGATACGCTTTGACCCAGCTTCCGGCCGCGCCCGGCGGCGCGCTTTTGTTCCACAGCAAATCGATAGAGACAGCGATCGGCCAGCCGGGAAGCGTCAGCATCGTTAACGGTGCGGAGCAGGAAAACTCCTCCACCAGCGCACAGGGCAGCACGCACCAGCCGAATCCCTGTGCGGCCATACTCATCAACATCAGATAGTTAGGCGCAGACCACACCGGGCCGCGCGCAGGCGTGGGCCGATTTTCAAGATAGGTATTCAGCCGCAGCTCACGCCAGGTATGCAGTTGATCCCACTCGACGCTGGGCTGCGCGGTTAACGGATGATCGAGGGAAACGTAAATAGCCATATGCGTCTGCATCGGCAGGCGAGTATGGCCAATATCGGTAGGATAACTTTCCCGCGCCTCAATCAGCCCCACCTGCGCGCGGCCTTTTTGCAGCAAATCGATAACATCATCGTCCTCACCCACCAGACATTCGAATTCTGTGTGCGGAAAACGCCGATCGAACTGCACCATCAGCTCCTCCAGCACATCCGGGTGGAGCGTATCGGACAATACAAATGCCAGCCGCGCTTCCGTTTCGCTGCTCAGGGCCACCGCCAGTTCATCCAGCCGCTCGCTGGCGGCCAGAATCGCCTGCACGTAACTCAGCACGCGCTGACCTTCGGCCGTCAGTACCGGCTGGCGTGATGTGCGATCGAACAGCGTCACACCGAGATCGGCCTCAAGATTGGCAATGGCGGTACTGATGGTGGACTGGCTTTTTCGTAAGCGCCGCGCGGCAGCGGAAAACGAACCACTGTCGACGGTTTCAACAAATGCGGTAAGGGCTTCGGGAGAATAGCGCATGATCTATCTACTTTATCGATGGAATCTATCTTTTACTTATCATATTTATCCATAAAATGCCCAGCAATACAGAGAACAAATTGAGGTAATATCACCATGCAAAACGACAACCTTCACCGCAGAAAGCTGCCGGAACGCATTTTCCACGCCGTGTGCTTTGAGGGCATCGCCACGGCGATCCTCGCCCCGACCGCCGCGTACCTGATGCAACGTTCGGTGCTCGAAATGGGTGGGTTAACCATCATCCTCGCCACCACGGCGATGGTGTGGAATATCATTTATAACGCCATTTTTGACCGCCTGTGGCCGGTGACGCGCGTCACCCGTACGGCGAAAATCCGCGCCTTCCACGCGTTGGGATTTGAGTGTGGCTTTATTGTGATTGGGGTGAGCATTGTGTCGGCGGTGCTGGGCGTAACCCTGATGCAGGCACTCACGCTGGAGATTGGTTTCTTCCTGTTCTTCCTGCCATACACCATGCTCTATAACTGGGTGTACGACATGCTGCGCGAGCGCGTAATGAAGCGCCGTGTGCAACGGGCGTTGGATTGTGCGCGCTGATGCCCTCACCCCGGCCCTCTCCCACAGGGAGAGGGTGAGTTACGTATGTGCACAATCTGTCCCCTCTCCCTCTGGGAGAGGGTTAGGGTGAGGGATAAAAACACTCAATAGTATTCATAACCACCACGAATCATAATTATGGTAAATTACGCTCCATTTTGTATGTTCCATGGTTATTAAATTCGCATAATGTCTAAAATTTGGTCAAAAGAAGAGACGCTCTGGAGCTTTGCCCTGTACGGCACGGCTGTAGGCGCCGGTACCCTGTTTCTGCCGATCCAGTTGGGATCAGCAGGGGCCGTGGTACTGTTTGTTACCGCGCTGGTCGCGTGGCCGCTGACGTACTGGCCGCATCGCGCCCTGTGCCAGTTTATCCTCTCCTCCAACACCCCTGCGGGTGTCGGGATAACCGGCGCAGTCACCCACTACTATGGCAAAAAAATTGGCAACCTCATCACCGCGCTCTATTTCCTGGCGTTTTTTGTGGTGATTCTGATTTACGCCGTCGCCATCACTAACTCCATTAC
Source organism: Pseudocitrobacter sp. 2023LY-00077 (assembly GCF_055796175.1). Lineage (NCBI taxonomy): Bacteria > Pseudomonadati > Pseudomonadota > Gammaproteobacteria > Enterobacterales > Enterobacteriaceae > Pseudocitrobacter > Pseudocitrobacter sp. 2023LY-00077. The sequence continues at coordinate 244,591 of NZ_JBSPEI010000002.1, forward strand.
CGAACAGATAGCCAAGCATATGCCGGTCGATCTGACGGTACGCGTGCTGGTGAGCCTTGGCGTGGTATTGCTGCTGAACGTGATTTTCCTTGCCGGTCGCCAGGCCACCATCAAAGTGATGGGCTTCCTGGTGTTCCCGCTGATCGCCTACTTCCTGTTTTTGTCGATTTACCTGACAGGCAGCTGGCAGCCCGCGCTACTCACCGGGCAAATGGAAGTGACGCCGCACACGCTGCACCAGGTGTGGTTATCCATCCCCGTGATGGTTTTCGCTTTTAGCCATACGCCAATTATCTCTACCTTCGCCATCGACCGCAGAGAGAAATATGGCGAGCTCGCGATGGGTAAATGCAAAAAAATCATGAAGGTCGCGTATCTGATTATCTGCCTGAGCGTGCTGTTCTTTGTCTTCAGCTGCCTGCTCTCCATTCCGGTGGATTACATCAATACCGCCAAAGATCAGGGCGTGACGATTCTGTCAGCGCTGTCGATGATGCCCAACTCGCCAAACTGGCTGTCCGTATCCGGCATTATTGTGGCGATTGTGGCAATGTCGAAATCGTTCCTCGGCACCTACTTTGGCGTGATTGAAGGCGCGAGCGAGATGGTTAAAGCGTCGCTGAATCAGGTTGGCGTGCGCAAAAGCCGTTCGTTTAACCGCATGCTGTCGATTCTGCTGGTCTCCACGCTGACCTTCATCGTCTGCTGCATCAACCCGAACGCTATTTCGATGATCTACGCGATAAGCGGCCCGCTGATTGCCATGATTCTGTTTATCATGCCGACGCTTTCTACGTACCTCATCCCGTCGCTGAAGCCATACCGTTCTATCGGCAGCCTGATTACGCTGATTGTTGGTCTGCTCTGCGTCTCAGTGATGTTCCTCGGATAACACCGATAACGGGCAGCATGAGCTGCCCGCTTTTCCTTGTCTTTTCGACTTATTTATTCGATTCAGCATAAAACGCTAAGGATACTGGCCGTCCGGGTGTATGGTATGCGCTCCAAAAAACATAGGAAATATTTATGGCTCATACCCCTAAACGTACGAAAACAAGTTCATTCCTGGTCAAGATCCCTTGCCCGAAATGCAGTAAAACCGCCGAGCACAGCGCCTCACGCGTCTACAAAAGTAAAAACCTGATTTGCCCATTCTGCAGCACCCTCTTTATCCCTTCTGAAAGTAAAGTTCAGAGCGAATAATCTCTCTATCGGCTCTCTGTGACGTAATTCATCACGTTCCAGGAGAAAGCCCGTGCCTCCCGCACAGCACGCTCGTGTATCGACCTGATGCACATATCCACGCCCGTTGTGCGGGCGGATTAGCGAATACTTAGCGTAAACGTCTATTTCATTCCCGCTAATTAAGAAACATCCTGGCGTAAAAAATATTAAAAATACGTTATCGAAATGGGCCTCAGCCTGCGCTATTGCTGGCTTGGCATATATTTTCGCTTGCGCTACCACAACCCTGTACAATATTGCAGGCTTATCATCATAACTATTGATTCGCGGACGCGCGTTAATGAAATTAGCATTCAACATCATCGACTGGATCGCCCGAGCGCCTGGACTGGGCGAGGCTGACCAGTGGCTGTCATGGGCGCAATCGCCTTATGCCATTGACCCTGCCAGCCCGCAGGCGAAACTGGTTGAATTGCCGATGATGACCGCGCGCCGCCTGAGTTCGGGTAGCAAGCTGGCCGTAGAATGTGGACTTACCCTGCTGCGTCGCCATGCCATTGATGCCGTGCTGTATACCAGTCGCCACGGCGAGCTGGAGCGTAATTACCGTATCCTTAGCGCGCTGGCGAGCGACGAAGCTATTTCACCGACCGATTTCGCAATGTCAGTGCATAACGCGGCGGTTGGAAATCTCACCATCGCCGCAAAGCAGCCGATTGTCTCTTCATCGCTGAGCGCCGGGCGCGACACGTTCCTGCAAGGCTTATGCGAGGTAATGTGCCTGCTACAGGCGGGCCACCAGCGTATTTTAATGGTCGATTTTGACGGTACGCTGCCAGATTTTTACCGTGCCTCATTACCCGCGCAGATGCCTGCCTGGGCCTTTGCGACAGCGCTGGTGATTGAGGCGGGTGACCAGGTTCAGTGCATCACCGAGCCGGGCGGAACGAAAGAAGAGCCCGCGCTGCCGCAAAGCCTGCAATTTTTACAGAATTACCTGGGCCGCACAGCCCATTTCGCCCTTGAAGGCGAACGGTTACGCTGGAGCTGGAGCCGGACATGATCGCCAGGCGCATCAATCACCTTTGGCGATTACTGATGACCGTACTGTGTTTTGCGCTGTTTGGTCTGGGCGGCCTGCTGCTCTCGCTGTGCTGGTTTAACCTGCTGCTGTTGGTCATACGCGATGACGACAAACGCCGTCGCCTGGCGCGCCGCAGTATTTCGGCCAGCTTCCGCGCTTTTTTGGGGTTCGCCAGCGTGACGGGGGTGCTGCGCTATCGCGTGCAGGGTGCTGATATTTTACGTCAGGCGCGCGGTTGCCTGGTGGTGGCAAATCATCCGACGCTAATTGATTATGTGCTGCTGGCCTCGGTGATGCCGGAAACAGACTGTCTGGTAAAGAGCGCACTGTTGAAGAACCCGTTTGTCAGCGGCGTGATCCGCGCAGCAGATTACCTGGTAAACAGCGAGGCAGAACGACTGCTGGCCGAAAGCCAGGCCCGTTTGCAGCGCGGCGACACGCTGGTCATTTTCCCGGAAGGCACGCGTACTCGCCACGGCGAAACCATGACTCTCCAGCGCGGCGCCGCCAATATTGCGGTGCGCTGCGAACGCGACTTACGCCTGGTGAGCATACGCTGTAGCGAGCACCTGCTGGATAAGCAGCGCCCGTGGTATCACGTCCCGGAGACGACGCCGCAGTTTGAGGTTATCGTTCAGGAACGAATCTGTATTAACGACTTTATTACCGCGAATAAGCAAGAACCGGCGCTGGCCGCGCGTGCGCTAAACCGGCATCTTTTACAGAAATTACAATTATTTTGTTAAAACATCATTGTGCAGGAATTAACGATGCAAGAGCTCTATTCTGAGATTAAACATCTCATCATTAACACATTGAATCTGGACGAACTGAGCGTGGACGACATCGATAGCGATGCGGCCCTGTTCGGCGACGGTTTAGGCCTGGATTCTATTGATGCGCTGGAGCTGGGGCTGGCGGTAAAAAACCAGTATGGCATTGTGCTTTCTGCTGAAAATGAAGCGATGCGTCAGCATTTCTATTCGGTGGCGACGCTCGCTGCCTTTATTCAATCCCAACGCGCCTGAGGAGATGCCATCATGACCGACCAAACTGCTGTCTATCAGGAAGTCACTTCCCTGCTGGTAAAACTGTTCGAAGTCGACCCGGCGGCAATCACCCCCGAGGCGCGTCTGTATGAAGATCTTGAACTCGATAGCATTGATGCTGTGGATATGATCGTCCAGTTGCAGAAAAAGACCGGCAAGAAAATTAAGCCGGAAGAGTTCAAAGCCGTGCGCACCGTGCAGGATGTGGTTGACGCCGTCGAGCGCCTGCTGCGGGAAGCCTGATTTTTCGTGCGTTTACCGCTCCTCAAGATAATCACCGCGTGTGTGCTGCTGGCCTGGCCATTTTTGGTCTGGTTTGGCCTGGCGCATAACGGCCTGCAATGGCTGCTGCCCATGCTGGCGGTCGTTCTGCTGCTTCGCCTGCGTCAGGCGCAGGACAACGCCGGGCCGATGCGCCGGGTAATGCAAAGCGTCGCACTAGCCGGGCTGGCGCTCTGTCTTACCAGCGCGCTGCTGGGAACGCATCAGCTGTTGCTCTACTGGCCTGTGGCGGTCAATAGCATCATGCTCGCCTTGTTTGGCAGTTCACTGTTCAGCGCGATGCCGCTGGTTGAACGGCTGGCGCGCCTGCAATATCCGCAACTCTCTGAGCAAGGTGTGCGCTACACGCGGCGCGTGACGCAAATCTGGTGCGGTTTTTTTATTCTCAACGGCAGTGTGGCCCTGATTACCGCGCAGATTGGCGATATGGCACTGTGGAGCTCGTGGAACGGGATGATCGCCTACCTGCTGATGGGCGCGCTGATGGGCGGTGAATGGCTGGTGCGCCGCCGGGTGATGAAGCGAGAAACCGCATGAACGTGCCTCGCCCGTTATCCCGCTGGCTGAGTGCCGAACGCCCCGACAGCACGCCCATCGCCTGGTCAGGCGAGCGCCTCTGGACGCTGGGCCAACTGCGCAACGACGTGGCCGCGCACTGCGCGTGGCTGCAAACGCAGAAGGGCCAGCGCTGGGCGCTGTGTCTGGAAGAGAGCTATCTGTTTCTTGTTGCCCTGCTGGCGACGCTGCATGCCGGAAAAACGCCGGTGTTGCCGGGCCACGCTCGCCCCGCGCTACTTGAGGAACAACGAGCGCTGTTCGACGGCGTCTTAAGCGATGGACCTCTGCGCTGGGATGGCCCTTTACGCATCATCAATACCCACGCCCGTGGCGATGCACAACCGCTTCCCGCGATACCCGATGATGCGGGACTGGAGCTTTTTACCTCCGGCTCTACCGGGCAGCCCAAACGCATTTACAAAAGCCTGGTGGCGCTGGATGCAGAATCCGCCCTTCTGGCCGCGCGCTTTGCCGGGCGACTGGCCGATTGTCGGGTGGTCGCTTCCGTCTCGCCGCAGCATCTCTACGGCCTGACTTTCCGCATTTTTCTGCCGATGTCATTGGGCCTGCCGCTGCATGCCGACATCCTTGCCTGGCCTGAACAACTGGCCGCGCTCGATGCGCAGCAGCGTTATCTGTTCATCAGTAGCCCGGCGTTTCTGAAGCATCTGGATGCGCGGCTGACGGCCCCTGATGTCGCCATGGTGATAACCGCGGGCGGTATGCTGCACTGGCAGGATGCGCAGCACGCGTTTCGCTGGCTAAACGTCTGGCCCGACGAAATTTACGGCAGTAGTGAAACGGGCGTACTTGCGTGGCGGCAACGCAATGCGGAGGAGATCGCCTGGCAGCCCTTCTCCGGCGTGACGTTCACGGCAGAGAGCAACGAGTGGCGCGTGATGTCGCCGCTGATTGCCGAGCCCGCCGGGCTACTGCTGGAAGACGCGCTACGCTTCACTGCGGATAACCACTTTCATCTGCTTGGGCGGCGCGGTCGGGTGGTAAAAATCGCCGAAAAACGGGTCTCGCTGGCGGAAGTCGAACAGCGCGTGTTATCGCTGGAGGGCGTGCGCGATGCCGCAGCCATACTGCTTACACGCGGCACGCGGCAGAGTGTCGGCGTGCTGTTAGTGCTTACTGATGATGCACGCCAGGCCTGGCAGCGCGCGAGCCACAAACGGGAGCAGGCGTGGCGTCAGGCGCTGCGCCCGTGGCTGGAGCCCGTTGCCCTTCCCCGCTTTTGGCGCGTGGTAGATGTTATTCCAGTGAATACAATGAATAAGCGCATCGATGCGCAATTACAGGAGTACTTTCATGACCATGACGCCCGATGAAATTTCCTGCCAGCACACGGGCGCGGGCGAGGCGGAGATTGTCCTGCACCTGCCCGCCACGCTGTTCTGGTTTCAAGGCCACTTTGCCGTCCAGCCGCTACTGCCGGGTGTCGCACAACTGGATTGGGTCATGCACTATGCCAGCCGTTTACTGACGCCTGACTATCGCTTTCACAGTATTCAAAATGTGAAGTTCCAGGCGCCGCTACTGCCGGAAAACCGCATCACCTTAACGCTGACCTGGCAGGCATCGCGCCAGATACTCGCCTTCTGCTATCAGCGCCACGACGGTAACGCGCGCCACACCACCAGCAGCGGGAAAATCCGTTTATGCCGCTAACCTTCACGCCCTGCGTGGTGATCCCCTGCTACAACCACGGCGCGATGATGGCGCGGGTACTGACGCGTCTTGCGCCGTTTGCCCTGCCTATTATCCTCGTCGACGATGGCAGCGACGACGCTACCCGGCGTGAATTATGCACGCTTGCCGACAATCACCCCAGCGTCACGCTCATTCGCCAGCCGCACAATGCGGGGAAAGGCGCGGCGGTGATCCGCGGGCTGGAAGAGGCGGCGCGCGCGGGTTTCAGCCATGCGGTGCAGGTTGATGCCGACGGGCAGCACGCGATTGAAGATATCCCGGCGCTGCTCGCACTTTCGCAGCAACATCCCGAGGCGCTGATCTCGGGTCAGCCGATTTACGATGACTCCATCCCCCGCTCACGCCTGTATGGCCGCTGGATAACCCACGTCTGGGTGTGGATTGAAACCCTGTCATTGCAGCTTAAAGACAGCATGTGCGGTTTTCGCGTTTATCCGGTTACGCCGACGCTGCAACTTGCACAGCGTGTGCCGCTCGGCAAGCGAATGGATTTCGACACCGAAGTGATGGTGCGTCTCTACTGGCAAGGTCATCGCAGCTATTTTCTGCCAACGCGCGTCACCTACCCGCAGGATGGGCTTTCCCATTTCGATGCGTTGAAAGACAACGTACGCATCTCGTGGATGCACACCCGCCTTTTCTTCGGCATGCTGCCGCGTATTCCGTCGCTGCTGTTTCGACGTCGCAATGTGCACTGGGCAGAGCAAAAAGAGGTAAAGGGATTATGGGGCATGCGCCTGATGCTGCATGTGTGGCAACGGCTGGGGCGTGGCGCATTTTCGCTGCTGCTGAAACCGGTGGTCGCAGTGTACTGGCTGATTGCTGCAACAGAACGGCGCGCCTCGCAGCAGTGGCTCGCACGCGTACATCAACAGCAGCCGAACGCCAGGCCGCTGAGCAGCTATCGCCACTTTCTGCGCTTTGGCGAGGCGATGCTTGATAAAGTCGCCAGCTGGCGCGGGGAGCTGCGTTTTGGCCACGAGGTGGTGTTTGCCCCCGGCGCGGAAGCGGCGCTGGCGATGCATGAACCGCGCGGCAAACTGCTGCTGGCGTCGCATCTTGGCGATGTGGAAGCCTGTCGGGCGCTGGCGCAGCGCGAAGAAGGCCGGGTGATCAACGCGCTGGTGTTCAGTGAAAACGCCCAGCGATTTAAGAAGATCATGCAGGAAATGGCGCCGCAGGCCGGGCTGAACCTGATGCCGGTCACCGACATCGGCCCGGATACCGCCATGCTGCTGAAAGAGAAACTGGATCGCGGCGAATGGGTGGCGATCGTCGGCGATCGCATTGCCGTTAACCGTCAGCGCGGCGGCGACTGGCGCGTTATCTGGAGCCGCTTTATGGGCCAGCCCGCGCCGTTCCCGCAGGGGCCGTTTATTCTCGCCGCGCTGCTGCGCTGCCCGACCTTACTGATTTTCGCACTGAAACAGCAGGGCCAATTACACATTCATTGCGAACCGTTCGCCAACCCGTTGCTGCTGCCGCGCGCAGAGCGCCAGGCGGCGCTTCAGCAGGCAGTAGACCGCTATGCACAGCGGCTGGAGCATTATGCGCTTCTGGCGCCGCTGGACTGGTTTAACTTTTTTGATTTCTGGCGGCTGCCCGACGCGGCCAATAAGGAGTAAAGGGTGCTTAACGATCCCCGCTTTACCACTGAGATTGAACTCACCATCCCGTTTCATGACGTCGATGCGATGGGCGTGGTGTGGCACGGCAACTATTTCCGTTATTTCGAAATTGCTCGCGAAGCGCTGCTCAACCAGTTCGACTACGGCTATCGCCAGATGAAAGCGTCAGGCTACGTCTGGCCAGTGGTGGATACGCGCGTCAAATATCGCGATGCCCTGACCTTCGAGCAGCGTATCCGCGTGCGGGCGCATCTGGAAGAGTACGAAAACCGACTGCGCATTGCCTACCAGATTTTCGACGCCGAAAGCGGCAAGCGCACCACCACCGGCTACACCATCCAGGTGGCGGTTGAGGAAGCCAGCAAAGAGATGTGCTTCGTCAGCCCGGCAGTCCTTTTTGAACGCATGGGAGTCGCGCCATGAAATTCCTGCCGCTTATTTGCCTGTTGATTGCGCCGTGGGTGCACGCCGTGACGCTGGACACCCTGCAACAGCGTTTTACCGAACAACCGATCGTGCGCGCCCACTTCGAGCAAACCCGCACCATTAAAACGATGCCGCAGCCGCTGCGTTCCCAGGGCGAGATGCTGATTGCCCGCGACAACGGCTTACTGTGGGATCAGAAAACGCCGTTCCCCATGCAGCTGATGCTTACCGACACCCGCATGGTACAGCAGGTTAACGGCCAGCCGCCGCAGGTGATCACCGCTGAGAATAACCCGCAGATGTTCCAGCTCAATCATCTGCTGCGCGCCTTATTCCAGGCCGACCGCCGCGTGCTGGAACAAAACTTCCGCATCAACCTTCAGGACAAAGGCGATAACCGCTGGGCGCTGCGCCTGACGCCCATTACCTCGCCGCTGGATAAGATTTTTGCCTCTATCGACCTGAGCGGGCAGCAGTTTCTCGAAACGATCCAGTTGAACGATCAACAGGGTGACCGCACCGATATCGCCCTCTCACAACACCGCCTGACGCCAGCCACCCTGACCCATGACGAACAACAACGTTTTAGCGCCCAATAACGCCCGCCGTCCGGCGCTCATCTGGGCTGTTTTTTGCCTGATTCTGCTGGGTACGCTGCTGGCGCTGTTACCCGGTGCGAGGATGAACAGCAGCGTGCTGGCGATGTTACCAAAACAGGCGTTGGGCAACATTCCACCCGCGCTGAACGACGGTTTTATCTCGCGCCTTGATAAGCAAATGATGTGGCTGGTCAGCCCCGGTAAAACGCCCGATCCCCACGTTGCGCAGGCGTGGTTTGAGCAACTAAAAAGCACTCCGGCGCTGGCGCAGGTGAAGGGCCCGATGGATGCCAAAAACCAGCAGGACTGGGGCGTGTTTTACTGGCAGCATCGTAACGGCATGGTAGACAGCGCCACCCGCGCTCGCCTGCAAAACGGCGGCGAGGCGCAGGCGCAGTGGGTCCTCTCGCAGCTCTACTCCGCCTTTTCCGGCGTCAGCGGCAAAGAACTGCAAAACGATCCCTTCATGCTGACGCGCGGTTCGCAACTGGCGTTAATGCAAAGCAGCCAGCGCTTACGCCTGATGGACGGCTGGCTGGCAACGCAGGATCAAGACGGTAACTACTGGTATCTGTTACACGGTGAGCTGCAATGCGACGCGTTTGATATGCAGCAAACCCACCAACTGGTGCAGGAACTGACCGCCGCCGAAGCCCGGCTTAAAACGCGCTTCCCGCAGGCGCAGGTTTTATCGCGCGGCACGGTGCTGTACAGCGATTACGCCAGCCAGCAGGCGAAACGCGATATCTCCACGCTCGGCGCGGCAACGGTATTCGGCGTGCTGCTACTGATTGTGCTGGTGTTCCGCTCGCTGCGTCCGCTGTTGTTGAGCCTGCTCTCCATCGGCATTGGCGCGCTGACGGGTACCACGGTGACGCTGCTGCTGTTTGGCGAACTGCATCTGATGACGCTGGTGATGAGCATGAGCATCATCGGTATCTCTGCCGACTACACGCTCTATTATCTGACCGAACGGATGGTGCACGGCGCGGAAAACTCGCCGTGGCAAAGCCTTGCCAAAGTGCGAAACGCGCTGCTGCTGGCGCTGCTGACCACGGTTGTCGCCTATCTGATTATGATGCTCGCCCCCTTCCCCGGCATTCGCCAGATGGCAATCTTTGCCGCCGTGGGGCTGAGCGCGTCCTGCCTGACGGTGGTGTTCTGGCATCCGTGGCTGTGCCGCGGGCTGCCGGTGCGCCCGGTGCCGATGCTCGGCCTGCTGCTGCGCTGGCTCGCCCTGTGGCGACGCAATAACGCCCTGATTTACGGCCTGCCCGCCGCGCTGACCGTGGTTTCGCTGATCGGCCTTTCCACACTTCACGTTAACGATGATATCGCCCAGTTGCAGGCGCTGCCGCCGCATCTGCTGGAACAGGAAAAGCAGATCACGCAGCTCACCGGGCAGAACGTCGATCAGAAATGGTTTGTGGTCTACGGCGATTCGCCAGAGCAGACGCTGACGCGTATGGAGGCGTTTACCGCGCATCTGGATACCGCTCGCCAGCAAGACTTACTCGCCCGTTATCGCACGATTCCGCTCAATTCACAGGCGCGTCAGGCGCAGGATTTGGCGTTGCTTAATCACGCCGCGCCCGCACTCGGCCAGGCACTGCAACAGGCGGGGCTACCTGACGTGAAACCCGACCTTCGCGCAATGCCGGTGAACGTGTCCGACTGGCTGGCAAGCCCCGTCAGCGAAGGCTGGCGCTTGATGTGGTTGACGCTGCCGCGTGGCGTCAGCGGCGTGCTCATTCCCGTGGACGGCGTGAAAGATAGCGCGGCGTTAAAGGCGTTGGCGGAACAACACACCGGCGTCGCCTGGGTTGACAGAAAACAGAGTTTCGATGCGCTGTTCGGGCTGTACCGCACGGTATTAACGCTGCTGCTCGGTGTGGCGCTGGCGGCTATCGCGATTGGCGCCGTCGTACGAATGGGCTGGCGCAAGGGATTAATCAGTTTGCTTCCTTCATTGCTCTCACTGGGCTGCGGGCTGGCGGCGCTCTCCTTTAGCGGGCACAGCGTCAACCTCTTCTCACTGTTGGCGCTGGTGCTGGTATTGGGTATCGGCATTAACTACACCCTGTTCTTCAGCAACCCGCGCGGCACGCCGCTGACGTCGCTGCTCGCCATCACGCTTGCAATGATGACCACCTTGTTGACGCTGGGCATGCTGGTCTTCAGCAGCACCCAGGCCATTAGCAGTTTTGGGATTGTCCTGGTCTGCGGTATCTTCACTGCCTGGCTACTGTCGCCGCTGGCAATGCCAACGAAAAAAAGAGAAAAACGATGATGATACGCAACGTCTGGCGCGCCCTTGCGCTGGCAACCGCGCTACTGCTTGCGGGCTGTAGCCACGATCATGATGGCACACGCCCCACCGCCTGGCTGCAACCGGGCGCGCGCGTGACGCTGCCTGAAGCGGGCATGACGCCCGCTTTTACGTCGCAGCAGCTTTTGACCGGCACCTTCAACGGCAAAACCCAATCATTAATGGTGATGCTGGATGCCGATGAACACAAAATTACCCTCGCCGGGCTATCGTCGCTGGGGATCCGTCTGTTCCTGCTGACCTATGATGAAAAAGGCCTGCGCACGGAACAAAACATCGTCGTACCGCAATTGCCGCCCGCAAGCCAGGTACTGGCTGATGTGATGCTCAGCTATCTGCCGATTAGCGCGTGGCAGCCGCAGTTGCCGAAAGGCTGGACGCTCACCGACGCAGGCGACAAACGCGCGCTGCGTAACGCCCGTGGCGAAACGGTAACCGAGATAACCTACCTGACGCGTAAAGGCAAACGCGAGCCGGTCAGCATTGAGCAGCACGCCTTCAAATACCACATCACCATTCAATACCTGGATGACTGATATGATTTATATCTCTGCCGTGGGCATGATTAACGCGCTGGGTAACAACGCGCTTGAGGTCGCCGCGAACCTGACGCGCGGCATCGCGCCGGGCATGCGTGCCCGCGCGGGCTGGTTGCAGGGCAATTCACATGCCGTTTTTGGCGGCGTTGAGGCGGAACTGCCCGTCATTTCGGACACCTTTGCCGAACATCACAGCCGCAATAATCAGCTCCTGCTGGCGGCGCTGGCGCAGATCCAGCCGCAGGTGGATGACGCGATTGCCCGCTATGGGCGAGAGCGCGTTGCCGTGGTGATGGGTACCAGCACGTCCGGGCTGGACGAAGGCGATAAACATGTCAGCCAGCAACATCCCCGGTGGCGCTACGCACAGCAGGAACTGGGCGACCCATCGCGATTTCTCAGCCACTGGCTGGCGCTCGACGGCCCGGCATTTACCCTCTCCACCGCCTGTTCATCCAGTGCGCGCGCCATTATTAGCGGTCGCCGTCTGATTGAAGCGGGTTTAGCGGATGTGGCAATTGTGGGCGGCGCGGACACCTTGAGCCGGATGCCGATTAACGGCTTCAACAGCCTGGAGTCGCTCTCAGCCTCACGCTGCCAGCCATTTGGTCGCGATCGCAGCGGCATTACCATCGGAGAAGGCGCGGGGCTGATGCTGCTGACCCGCGAGCCGCAGCCAATCGCGCTGCTGGGCGTCGGCGAATCGAGCGATGCGTGGCATATGTCAGCTCCGCATCCTGAAGGCGAAGGCGCAATTCGCGCAATTCTTCAGGCGCTGAAAGAGGCCAAGCTCGCGCCGCAGGACGTGGGCTACATCAATATGCACGGCACCGCCACGCCGCTGAATGACAAAATTGAATCGCAGGTGGTGAATCATATCTTCGGTGATACGGTTCCCTGTAGCTCCACGAAGCACCTTACCGGGCATACGTTAGGCGCGGCAGGCATCACCGAAGCAGGTATTGCCATGTTGATTTTGCAGCATAACCTGCCGCTGCCACCGCAGGACTTCAGCCAAATGCCCGTCGATGACACATTGCTGCCCTGCGGCCTGCTTCACAATGCCGCGCCGCTGGCGCGCCCGGTGATTCTTTCCAACTCTTTCGCCTTTGGCGGCAACAATACCAGTATTTTGTTAGGACGATGTTCATGAGCCACTACTTACCGCCAGCGGACTATTTGCCGCACGACGCGCCGATGCTACTGCTTGAACAGGTTTCCGCCGTCGGCGAAAACGACGTTCAGTGCCAGGTGTCGGTTAATCCTGCGGGCGTGCTGGCACCGTTTCTTGATGCGTCGGGCAACCTGCCCGGCTGGTACGCGCTGGAGCTGATGGCGCAGACGGTCGGCGTCTGGTCCGGCTGGCACCGTCAGGATGATGGCGAGCAACAACTGACGCTGGGCATGGTCCTCGGCGCGCGTGAACTGGTGTGCGCGGCGGGTTATTTTCCGGCACACGCCACGCTGGATATTCACGCCCACCTGCTGATGCGCGACAGCCGTTTCGGCAGTTTTGAATGCACAATAATGATTAATAACACCGTGGTCGCCACGGGCCGCGTCAACACATTCCAGCCGTCGACCGAAGAGTTAACGTCGCTGTTTCAGCAGGGAGAAAGCGCATGAGTCGTTCCGTTCTGGTTACCGGCGCCAGCAAAGGCATTGGCCGCGCCATCGCCATTCAGCTGGCCGCTGATGGCTTTACCCTTGGTGTTCACTATCATCAGGATGAGCCCGGCGCACGCGAAACGCTGGCTGCCATTGAACTGGCTGGCGGTAAAGGGCGATTGCTGCGCTTTGATGTGGGCGATCGCGCCCAGTGCTTAGCGGTGCTTGAAGAGGATATGGCCGAAAACGGCGCGTGGTACGGCGTGGTGAGCAACGCCGGAATTACCCGTGACGGCGCATTCCCGGCGCTGAGCGAAGAAGACTGGGATTCGGTTATTCACACTAACCTCGACAGCTTCTACAACGTGATTCACCCCTGCATCATGCCCATGATAAGCGCGCGTAAAGGCGGGCGAATTATCACGCTGTCTTCCGTTTCCGGCGTGATGGGTAATCGTGGGCAGGTGAACTACAGCGCCGCCAAAGCGGGGATCATCGGGGCCACCAAAGCATTGGCAATTGAACTCGCAAAGCGCAAAATTACCGTCAACTGTATCGCTCCTGGGTTGATTGACACCGGAATGGTTGCAATGGAAGAGGCCGCGCTGAAAGATGCTATGGCGATGATCCCAATGAAACGCATGGGTCAGGCCGAAGAGGTCGCCGGGCTGGCGAGTTATTTAATGTCGGACATCGCGGGCTACGTCACCCGGCAGGTGATTTCGATCAACGGAGGCATGTTATGACACGTCGTGTCGTGATCACGGGCATGGGCGGCGTCACCGCTTTCGGCGAAAACTGGCAGGACGTATCCCGCGGGCTTCTGAATTATGAAAACGCCGTGCGGCATATGCCGGAGTGGCAGGTCTACGCTGGCCTGCATACCCTACTGGGCGCGCCCATCGATGACTTCACGCTGCCCGCTCACTACACCCGCAAGCGCATCCGCGCCATGGGCCGCGTGTCGTTGCTTTCTACCCGCGCCACTGAACTGGCGCTGGAGCAGGCCGGGCTGATTGACGACCCGGTTCTGACCAATGGCCAGACCGGTATCGCCTATGGTTCATCGACCGGCAGCACCGGCCCGGTGAGCGAATTCGCCACCATGCTGACCGAAAAGCATACCAATAATATTACCGGCACCACTTACGTACAGATGATGCCGCACACCACGGCGGTGAATACCGGGCTGTTCTTCGGCCTGCGCGGGCGGGTCATTCCCACCTCCAGCGCCTGCACTTCCGGAAGCCAGGCGATTGGCTACGCCTGGGAAGCGATTCGCCACGGTTATCAAACCGTGATGGTCGCGGGCGGCGCAGAAGAACTCTGCCCCTCGGAAGCCGCCGTGTTCGATACGCTCTTTGCCACCAGCCAGCGCAACGATCAGCCGAAAACAACGCCCTCACCGTTCGACCAGACGCGTGACGGGCTGGTGATTGGCGAAGGCGCCGGTACGCTGATTCTGGAAGAACTGGAACACGCGAAGGCGCGTGGGGCGACCATCTACGGCGAAATCGTCGGCTTCGCCACCAACTGCGATGCCGCGCATATCACCCAACCGCAGCGCGATACGATGCAAATTTGCATGGAGCAGGCGTTGCAGATGGCGGGTATTGGCGCTCAGCAGATTGGCTATATCTCCGCGCACGGTACGGCCACCGATCGCGGCGATCTGGCGGAAAGCCAGGCGACGGCGGCGATCTTCGGTGATACCACGCCGATCTCCTCGCTGAAAAGTTATTTCGGCCATACGCTGGGAGCCTGCGGCGCGCTGGAGGCGTGGATGAGCTTACAGATGATGCGCGAAGGCTGGTTCGCACCGACCATTAACCTGACACAGCCCGATGAAGCCTGCGGCGCGCTGGATTACATCATGGGCGAAGCGCGTCACATTGACTGCGAATATCTGCAAAGCAATAACTTCGCTTTCGGCGGGATCAACACCTCGCTGGTCATCAAGCGCTGGGCATAAGCATGTATCGCCTGCTGCGCGGAAAGGTATCGGACTACATCGACGCTCAGACTGCGGGACGCGCGCTGCTTGAACGGGCGATCTTCCCCGCCGTGCTGCCAGAGATTATTCGCAACAATAACGGCAAACCCGGCTTTGCTCGTGGGAATCCGCTGTGGTTTAACATCAGCCACAGCGGCGATGACATTGTGCTGCTGCTGAGCGACGAGGGCGAGGTGGGTTGCGATATTGAAGTCATACGCCCGCGTAAAAATAGCCAGCGTATTGTTGAATCGGTATTCAGCCCCGGTGAACAGGCGCAGATTACAGCGGCGGAAGATAAGCTCGTCGCGTTCTGGCAAATCTGGACGCGCAAAGAGGCGATGCTTAAACAGGCAGGCAGCCAGATCTGGCGCATCGCCGATTTCGACAGTTGCTTGCCCACACCGCTGTTTTTAGCCCAACTCCGTTGGTCTGAAAATCGAATCGTGACGCTGTGTACCCCGACGCCCGTTTCAGCGCAGGAAAACGATTTCATTGTTAAATAATAACGTGAATATCACTCTGATAAATAATACACCACTAAAGTATTATCATAATATTCGATGATATATAATACCTAAATTAGATCAAAAATCGATCATATGTATTAATGATGTTGATATATTCCATCAGGAATATGAATTAAAGAAACAAAGCGGAAACATGAAATTTGGTATAATCATTTTTTGTGATAGAGATAACACAAATTTCAATTGTCTATGGATTCGTTTTGCCCGTATAGTGGCTCTCTGTTAGAAGATAGTTACCTTTGCTTACTTTAATTAGCATTATTGTAACTATTGCAATCATTATTATTGAGGCACAGATTATTTTACGCACTCTATTTTCTGAGGCTCGAACGCAGATAACGCTGCATGAACTGATCAAAGAACTCGAAAAACAGAACATCGTTTTCTACGTTCATTTCGTCTCTACCGGGAACGTCAATCTGGTCGATAACGACGGTTGTATTCGTATTATAGAAGGCGAGTACAGCCTCAAACGCGTCAATCTGCGGGCCAATGAAGACCTCATTCGCGCAGCGTCACGCCGCCATTTCGCAGGTGAAATAGGCTATGAAGAGTATTGTTCTCTGGTGGCCAGCGCCGGGGTATATAAGTGGATTGTCGATATAAAACAGATGACGCGAAAATATGTCGGCTTATCTGACAAAGTAATTTTCTGCGAAGAGATAACGCCCGTTATTAGTAATGAACGCGTATGGCGTTATAATTAACCGCGTGATTATCGTAGGGGCAACCACATCCAGAGCCCATGCAAGATAAGCCAAATACCCGCACACGATAACGTAATTAACGAAACCATTTTCATTGAACCTCCCTGGCTCATTTCCATCGCAACTTTCCTTTTTTGCGCCAGACGATAAGGGATAAATATAAAAATCGCCTGATAAAAATGTCATCAGGCGATATTCTATAACAAATAATGCACATCAGGATATACGTAATAATAATTACGCCTGGTTATTTTCTGTTACTTCGACCAACGCAGGTTGAGAAGAATTGGCACTGATTCAGCGCCTTGCATCCTCCAACGTAATCGTGAACCTCGAGAGGAGATGTCGACATCAGCCTGAAGGCAGCATAAATTTCTACACTTACGTGATTTATGATTTCGCCTCATAAAGGCTATCCGCTGGAGAGGGATTATTAACCAATAGCTTTCCGATATCCTTACTCTCTCACTTCTGTCGAACGGAAAATTATGAGTCACGCACAACGCCAACCGGTAAAAACAACCGGGCTGGTTTTTATTCTTATTCTGAGCGCCCTGATGGCGTTTACCTCCCTCTCCACCGATATTTATCTTCCTGCAATGCCCGTCATGGCGAATGAGTTACAGGGCAACGTCGAGCTAACGATTACCGGTTTTTTGGTCGGTTTCTGCATCGCTCAGCTTATTTGGGGGCCGATTAGCGATCATCTTGGCCGTCGCATTCCGCTGGTGATTGGGATGGTGCTGTTTGTCATTGGTTCGATGGGCTGCGCACTGTCTACCGATATTACGCAGATCGTTTTCTGGCGCGTATTCCAGGCGCTGGGGGCCTGTACCGGGCCGATGCTGGCACGTGCGATGATCCGCGATCTCTTCAGCCGTACGCGTGCCGCGCAGATGCTTTCAACCCTGACCATCGTGATGGCGATCGCGCCCATTGTCGGGCCGCTGCTTGGCGGGCAGATGATTAAATTCGCGTCCTGGCATGCCATTTTCTGGCTACTGGCCGTTATCGGCGTACTGATGCTCTGTTCACTCTATTGGCTACCGGAAACATTACCGCCAGAGCGACGCGTAAAAGCCTCTATACGCGGCGCATTCGAAACCTATTACACACTGCTTTCGAATCGTAGCTTTATGCGATTTACCCTAAGCCTGACATTTTATTACGTCGCCGCTTACGCCTTTATTACCGGCTCGCCATTCGTCTATATCAGCTGGTTTCATATTGACCCACAGCACTATGGCTGGCTGTTCGCCATTAATATCGTCGGGGTGATGAGCATGAGCGCAGTGAACCGTCGCCTGGTACAACGCTACCCGCTGGAGACGCTGCTAAAACGCGCAGTCGGCGTTGCTACTCTTGCTGCCCTCGCGCTGGCGATGGGGACAAAACTCAACGTCGGCGGCGTCATACTGATTGTCGCAACGGTGTTTGTTTTCTTCTCGATGAACGGCATCATCGCCGCCACCGCAACAGCCGCTGCGCTGGATAGCGCGCCACACGCAGCAGGTTCCGCATCAGCGCTGATTGGTGCATTGCAGTACGGCAGCGGAATTATCTCCTCGCTGCTTCTGGCGCTGTTCAGCGACGGCACCCCGTGGACAATGGGGTGGATTATTGCGTTGTTTACGTTGCTGAGTGCGGGGATGGTGGTCAGAGTCAGGCTTCCTGTTCATCATCCCTAGTTGGCTCTGTAGCGAAGCATTTCTGCGTCAGTGCTGTCGTGGTTTTAATATGCCCCCTACCCGCCCCTTATGTGAAAGCGGTTCCATAAAATCCGCTTACATCCATTTACATCTAAAACACTAATGCGTATATTTCTCATTCGCATTTTTATACTCATTGATTAACTAAAAAAACAATCCCCGGCGCGGCTATGTACCGCTGTCGGGCAGTCCCGCAAACACACTTAAGGGTTTATCATGTCTTTCACTTATCAGACCCGGGAAACGCGTCGTACGCTCGGATGTTCCCCTTCTTTGCTCGCCCTCTCCGTGGCGATGGCGTTCACGCCTGCGCTGTCATTTGCCGCCGCTGCGAACAGCGATGACACCATTGTGGTGGAAGAGAGCACCACGCCGGGTGACGAAGGTCAGGAACAGGATTACAGTGTTAAAACCACCACCACCGGCACCAAAATGCTGCTGGTGCAGCGCGATATCCCGCAGTCAGTCAGCGTTATCAGCCAGCAGCGAATGAAAGATCAGGAGCTGAACTCGATTGAAGAGGTGCTGGATAACACCACCGGCGTGAGCGTTTCCCGCATCGACAGCCACCGTACTAATATTTTCTCACGCGGTTTCTTCGTCAGTAACTTTGCCTTCGACGATATGCCGACGTTCCTCGACGATCGCTGGAATTTTGGCGACACAGCGGGCGATACGGCGATTTTTGAGAGCATCGAGGTAGTGCGTGGCGCTGCCGGTTTGATGAGTGGCACGGGCAACCCATCGGCGTACGTCAACATGGTGCGTAAGCACGCCGATAGCCGCGAGTTTAAAGGCTCGGCTTCCGCAACCTACGGTAGCTGGGATAAACAACGTTATGTGCTGGATTTACAAGCCCCGCTGACTGAGTCCGGTGACGTGCGTGGCCGCGTGATTGCCGGGTATCAGGACAACGACAGCTGGCTTGAGCGCAACCACTACCGCAAAAAATTCATCACCGGCGTCGTGGATGCCGATATCACGGACTCCACTACCCTCTCACTGGCCTATGACTACCAGGAGAGCGAAGAAGACAGCCCAACCTGGGGCGGTTTCCCTTCCCTGTGGAGCGACGGCAGCCGCACTGATTTCCGCCGTGAATTCAATACCGCCGCTGACTGGACCTACTCCAATGAAGATACGTCGCGCGTATTTGCCAACCTGACCCAGCGTTTCGACAACGGCTGGGAGGCGAAGGTGAACGCCATGCACGCGGAAACCAGTTTTGACAGCCGCTTGATGTATATCGACGGCTTCCCGGATAAAAATACCGGCCTGTACAATAGCGCGCTTTACCAGGGCGCGTGGGGCGGCTGGAACCGTGGCGAGCGCAAACAGGATTCAGTGGACGCCTTTGTGCGCGGGGGCTATGAACTGTTTGGCCGCCAGCACCAGATAATGTTCGGCGGCAGCTACAGCCGTCAGCGCAACAATTACGACAACTCGTATCCGGTCACCGATAACTACGGGTTGATGGATGTCGGCAACATTCACAATTATGACGGCAAACTGGCGTATCCGGAGTGGTCTGACTGGGCACTCTATCAGCGCGATATCATCCGCCAGAAATCACTCTACACCGCGACGCGTCTCTCGCTGGCCGACCCGCTGAACCTGATCCTCGGCGTGCGCTGGACGGAATGGAGCGCTCATTACAATCTGGAGCGCAAACCGGATGAAACCCGCGACAGCAAATTCGATGACGTCACGCCATATGCAGGCCTGGTATATGACATCAATGATGAGTGGTCGGCCTATGCCAGCTACACCTCCATCTTCCAGCCAACCAGCAAGCGTAACGCTAACAGTGAGTTCCTCGATCCAACCACTGGTAAGAGCTATGAAGCGGGCGTGAAAGGTGACTGGTTTAACACCCGCCTGACCGCGACGCTTGCCGTATTCCGTACCGAGCAGGATAAAGTTGCCGTCAGCACCGGGCAGACCATTCCTGGCTCCGGCGGCCAGACGGCGTATAAATCAGTCGATGGTACCGTGAGTAAAGGCGTGGAATTTGAGATTAACGGCGCACTGACCGACCGCTGGCAGCTCACCTTCGGCGCATCCCGCTACATCGCAGAAGACGGTGACGGCGTGGCAGTGAACCCGGAGCAACCACGCACTACGGCGAAACTGTTTACCCGCTATCAGCTACCAATGTTGCCTGAACTGGCAGTCGGCGGTGGCGTACGCTGGCAGAATAAAACCTGGCAGGACATTGCCGGGCCGAACGGTGATACGCGTATTAAACAGGGCGGTTATGCGGTGGTCGATCTCTTCAGCCGCTATCAGGTCACCAAAAACTTTGCCCTTCAGGCCAACCTGAACAACCTGTTCGACAAAGAATATTACGACTATCTGGGCACTTACGGCGTGTACGGCGCACCGCGTAACTTCTCGGTCAGCGGCACCTATAACTTCTGATCTCCCTCAACGGCACCGCCCGGTGCCGTTTTTCCTTCTTCTGAATTTCCGCCGCCAGGTTTGGCGCAATCGCCTTTTTCGACCAGACTTATCACTGTGTTTCTTTTTCAGGATGATTATGAAAAACGTGGCGATTGTCGGCGTCGGCCCGACCGGAATTTACACCTTTCATGCGCTTATTGAGCGCGGCGAACCGCTTGCGATTACGCTCTTCGAGCAGGCTGAAGAAGCGGGCGTCGGCATGCCCTATAACGATGATAATAATGCCACGCTGATGCTGGCCAATATCGCGAGCATTGAGATCCCGCCAATTTTTATCACTTATCTCGAATGGCTGCATCAACAGAGCGACAGCTACCTGGCGCGCTTTGCGATTAAACGTGAATCACTGCATGACCGACAATTTTTGCCGCGCGTGATCCTCGGCGATTATTACCGTGACCGCTTTCTGGCGTTGGTCGAGAAAGCTGAGCGTTTGGGGTTTGGCGTCTCGGTGCGGGAAGCGAGCAGGATTGCTGATATTGAGGCCACCGGGAATGGCGTGCAGCTGTGGATCGACAATCGCAATACCCCGGAACCCTTTGATTATGCGGTGATCGCCACCGGCCATATGTGGCCTGAAGACGATGACTCGCCGCGTGACTTTTACCCCAGCCCGTGGACCGGCCTGATGGATGCGCACATTGCGCCGTGCCGCGTGGGCATTATGGGCGCTTCATTGAGTGGGCTTGATGCTGCTATGGCAGTCGTCTCGCAGCATGGAAAATTTATTGTTGAAGAGGGCAAAACCACGCGCTTCCAGCTTAATGCGCAACGCCAGTCGCTTCAGTTGACGCTAATGTCGCGCAGCGGCATTCTGCCGGAAGCCGATTTTTACTGCCCGCTGCCCTACGAGCCGCTGGCAATCGTGACGGAGCAGGCCATCGAAGCTGAAATTGCTAAAGGCAGTAAGGGTCTGCTGAACAGAGTATTTCAGTTGATCGTCTCCGAACTGGAACAGGCAGATCCGCAGTGGAGTGCGCGGATAGGCTTAAACAGGCTGAATGCCGATACGCTTGCCGACGCCTGGTTTGCCGATCGTAAAAAACACGATCCGTTTTACTGGGCGCAGGACAATCTGGAAGAGGTCGAACGTAATAAGCGCGAGAAACACACGGTGCCCTGGCGCTACACTGTTCTGCGGCTGCATGAAATCGTTGAGGAGATCGTCCCACATCTGAACGAAGAGGACCGTCAACGTTTCAAAAAAGGACTGGCGCGCGTTTTTATCGACAATTATGCCGCTATTCCGTCTGAATCTATCCGCCGCCTGCTGGCGCTACGTGAGGCCGGGCTGATTCATATTCGGGCGCTGGGTAACGACTATGAGATGCAGGCTAACGACGGCCTGACGACCATCACCACCGATGATGCGCGTTATGAGTTTGACGTGTTTATCGACGCCCGTGGTCAGAAGGCGCTGAAAACCAAAGACCTTCCCTTCCCCACGCTTCGCAAACAGCTTTTAGCCTGCGGCGATGACATACCGGATGTCGGTGACGACTATACCTTGCAGGCACCTGATAACGTGCGCGGGCGAATTGCCTTCGGCGCACTGCCGTGGCTAATGCATGACAGACCGTTTGTGCAGGGGCTGGTGGTGTGTGCGGAAATTGGCGCGGCGATGGCGAAAGGCGTGGATAAACAAGCGTCAGGGAAGCGAAAGAAGGTACAGCGAAATGAGTAAAAACGTTGAGTCTGGAGCGGGCGAAGGGAATCGAAACGACGTTTCATTTTTCCATAGCGCGACGGTCAGAGAATCAACATAGTAACTATTATTGATACTTGATTGCGAGATTTTAGAGGATCAGTCTCATGACAATCAAGGGCCAGGAGTATCTTTATCTTTCACCGGATGGGGTATGGCAGTTTCAAATCTACGTTCCTGCTTACATGCGCCACATGTTCGGCGGGAAGCGCCTCTACCGGAAAAGCACTGGTACAAGAGACATTTACAAGGCTCGACACTTCCGCAATCACATGCTGGTAGAGTGGAACAACCTGAAAGAACAGTTCAAGCCGGATACAGAGGACAAACGCATTCAAGTTGCGATCACTTCCCTGCACTCACAGATCCGCAAGAATAAAAACAAACCCCTGATTGAGGAGCGAGCCAGTTCGATTCCCCACCTGTGCCTATTACGGGATGAATACGCAACTGCCTACCGGGATCGGCGTTCATTGTCCACACTGAGCAAATCGGCGCGGGCCGTGGAAGTATTTCTCCAGAGCATCGGGAAAGTTGATATCAGTTTGGATCAGATAGGACGGCGGCTGGTTACGGATTTCATCGAAGAACAGCAGAAACGCGACGTAGCAGGGCAGACGCTGCAAAACTGGTTAACGTCACTGGGAAGCCTCTATGAGTTTGCCAAACGTCGCTACGACGCTATAGCGCCGCTTAATCCGTTTCACGGCATGAACCTCGAAGCACGGCGCACTATTGAGAGCTACCAGCCGTTTGAATGGCATCAACTATCTACCCTGCTCAACGAAGCAGACGAAGAACTACGAGCCGTCATTCTGATCGGTTTGTTCTCTGGTGCAAGGCTGGACGAAATCGCCAGCTTGAAAAAATCAGATGTTGTTATAGTGGAAGGGATACAGACTTTCTTCATTAGCAAATCGAAAACGAAAGCAGGGGTTAGGCACATACCGATCCACGCTTTTCTGATCGGTATGGTAGATTATTATCTGAGTTTGAACACTGGAGATTACCTGTTACCACAGGCTAACAAGATTGAACGCAAAGACGGGAAAAAGGGGCCGTTCTATTCCCAGGCATTCACCCGCTTACGGCGTCGCGTAGTGCCTATGGCTACAGATCGCCAATGCTTTCACAGTTTGAGGGGGCATTTTATCACGTGTCTTGACCGTGCCGGAGTACCCGAACAGCGTATAGGCTACATCACGGGGCACTCTTCCCAAGCCGCAGCCACAGAAGCATTCAAGACATACAGCGCGGGGTGTTCCATGAAAGAATTGTCCGACTATGTGGAAATGGTGGATTATCCAGAGATCATCTTCCCTGAAACGGAAAAAGGGGCGTAAGCCCCTTATTTATAAACAAATTGATTAGATTAATAAGCTATTGTTTATGAATAATACACGCTAATTCTTGCTTTACGAACAAAGCAAGATTAAAATAGTAACAAAAAAGCATCAAAGCCATAACACTAAAACCCCAAAAAAAAACCACCAAATTCAGTAGGTTACACACCTAAATAACAGAAACCATTATTGATTTTTTGTTACAAAGACCACATTATGAATGAACCTATGTAGAAATTTAAGGTGTTTGTTATGGATACTACATTCATTGCTGAACCTATAGTAAGCATTGACGAAAAGTTGTTGGGCGTTGAGCTTCTCACTCGCTTCATTTCCCCAGATGGACGCCCCCTTCATCCTGAGTTCGTAATTTCATCTTGGGATTTAGATAGGAAACGGCTTTTCCTATACGAACAATGCGGAAACATTGCCAGTATGCAAAAGTGGTTCGAACGAAAGAATCTATTTTGTACACTGAACATTGATCAGCAAATGGCTTTTCTGATACGTAATGACTACATACTTAGACAAACTTTCGAATCGATGCCATTCATCAAACTTGAGCTTTCTGAGAATTTCCCAGGTTTAGATAAAGGATTAAAAAGCCCCTTGTTAAAGTCGCTGAGCCAGGGTGTGAATGGGCTGTGGCTCGATGACCTTGGGGCAGGTAATTCGAATGTAGTTAGTTTGATGGAAGGATACTTTGAGGTTGTAAAAGTAGATCGCTGCTTCTTTAATCAGCAGGTGCAGAAACCAACCTTCTACCCGCTGATTGCTTCCATTCAAAAACACTGCGGCAAAGTTATTATCGAAGGGATTGAGAATCGAGAACATTTGGGAATACTGCGTGAGGTGGGGATTTGGGGATTACAGGGGTATCTTTTTAAATCCATCCCATTTGAGAACGTAGATTCGTTGGTATAGCTTGAATAATCTTCCTTGTAAAAGGGGCAAAATGCCCTTATTTATTTCTTAAATTCCGTAGTAACAGTATCAGATTCAGTTTTCTTTGGTGCATTGTTTACTACTTTCTGTTTCACCGTACCACCAACGCTTCTATTACTTTGCGTTTTAGTCGCAATTACATTAACTGTAGCAGTGCTAACAAGTCTGACTTGTTCAAATTCAAGATCGAATTGCATAGCAAATTCAGATTTATAATCGTAACTGATACCAGAGAGAATGACATTCTCATACACTTTGTGCTCTGTCACTAATGTAATAGGCTGACGACTATCAAAGATTTTATCAAGATACTGGATAGCCTGAGAAATACGAGTACCATTGACGCCAGCACTGTATAATAAATCTTTCTCAAGCCTTACCGGAGTTTCGGAAATAATCCCCGATAGCTTGAATGTATTATTCTTAATCTGAACGTGATCGCTCACCTCAGCCCCGCTCTCAACGGGATAGCTTGTAATTTCTGCCTGTCTACGGACTCCCGTGTCCGTCACAGCATCAAACACTATCGCCTGATAGTTTTGAATGTAGCTATCTGAGGACGAATTATATACAGATGCAAGGATGGTGAAGCCGTTTTCACCTTTGGTACGGGTAGCGCTGCTGTTATTACTGTTCTGAGTTGAATTGATTCGGGAAGAATCTCCCCCGATTGTTAAACTTCCTGGTGTTGCCATTTTATTTTATTCCTTATGAAGAGGGGCAATTAGCCCCCCGTCCCTTGTCCAGATGAAACAGCCAGCACCATACGCTGATTGTTATCATTGATACGCTGATCAACGGTAGCATTTAGCATGTTTCCGAATGTCGGATCAGGGGCAATAGTGAGAGAGATCATTCCTTCCGGTAGGTTATTTTGTAATACCACTGGCTGAACCACTGTATTTTTAGCTGGCGGTGTCGCAGTAGCCGCTGCCGATTGTTTCAACATAGAAACAGGAGAATAATCACCGTTAGCGCTCGGTGCGTAGCTGCTAACATCCTGCGCCCCGCTCGTACCGTTCCACCACTCGCGCACCGTATCAAACACATTCGGCTCATGTGTGCCGTCTGCTTTAGGCTGGCTGGCTCCGTAGGCGTTAGCCACTGGATTACTTCCAGGCTGTAACGGTGCTGAGGTAGTGCCGTAATGCTGGCTCACCGCCTCTTTAGTGGTGTTGTCACCGTTCAGGAGATTCAGCCTACCCGTGATCCAGTTGGAGAGTTTCAGCAATCCTACGGCAGCATCCCCCGCCGCTCGTCCGACACCCTCAAAGAAGGGTAAAGCGTCCTGCATGGCTTGTTTCCACTCTTTAACCGTTGCAGGATCGAGAGACTCCATGAAACCTTCGAAGAATGCCAACTTCTGGCTATCGTTAAGAATCTCCATTTCCTGATTGAATTTACGATAGGCTACAAGCTGGTTCTGCTGTTCCTCCGTCAACCACTGACCATTACGCTTGAGCACGTCCACCTGATCAGTTAGTGCCTTACCACCGTTCATAAAGGCTTTGGCGTAAAGCCCGAGATCGTCCCCGAGGTCTTCGAGATTGTGCAAAATTTCCTGTTCACTCAATCCTTTAGATTGCATTGTATTGGTGTATGAAGAGACAAAACCAAACGGATTTTTAGCCCATTCTTTAAGCTGTTCAGGCGTATACCCCATGTTCAAAGCAGTGTTAATGCCTGTTGGTGCTCCTGTCCATTCACCCTGTTTATTACGTTTCGCATTCAGCGCACCGTCTGCGAGTTTCTCGGACACATCTTTTGCAACATCCAAGTTTTTTCTGGCTCCCTGCGTACCGATACCGGAATCAATCCCGTTAGCTTGTGCAAACTGGCCTAACGATTGCAGAAAGTTGTAATCCACACCGCCCAATCTGGCACGTTGCACAATTTCGCTGCGCTCTTCCTGGGCTGTTACAGCATCTTTCCCCCATGAATAAGCACCGTAAGCCGCCGCACCCACACCAGCGCCAGCAAGCGCACCGGTGCCTAAGCCCATCAATCCGCCTGTAATCGCTCCAGAGCCACCTACAGGAGCCGTAGCGCCTCGTTTAGCTGCTTCCCTACGTGAAGCATTGAGCCTGCGATAACCCTGTTGTAAGCGCTTAATCTCGCTGTTTTGACGTGCTAAAGAAATTGTGCCCTGGGAGTACGCCTTAGTTATGCGTGACGCTTGTAGCGCAGCCTGGGTTAGTTCAACGTTGGTAAGATGTTGCATCGATTTAAAGCTGCTGGCGGTGTCGAGCAATTTTAGCTCTGCTCGTTCACGGCGCTGTGCGTTTCTCGCGGCCTCTTTCGCTGCCTGAGCCTCTACACGGGCTTGCGCCTTAGCTGCCCTCGCCTTTTCTCGTTCATCGCTATTACGTGGCTTAGAGGCTTTCTTATTCAGCTTATCTAATTCTCTTTCAGCAGACTTTAGCCCCTGGCTAAATCTCTTCATGTTTATTGTGGGGTCTTTAATACCTTTTGCTTTCTTCTGAATCTGGTCAAAAGCATCAAGGGCTGTCTTCATCGAATTACGATCAACACTAAATGTCACTGTATTTTTTATAACACTTGTAGAAATCTCAAGCATCACCACCACCTTTCTGATCCAAAAAGTGATGAACAGCCTGTTCCACCGTCTCACCACGGAAGATGCGCGCTCTAACGCCCGTGTAAGAAATTTCTAATAGCTCGCAAAGCTGGCTCACCTTGAGCAGTCCTTCTGCATCGTCTGCACTCAGTCGGACGTGTAAACCACGATTTGATTTGAGTATGAGTTCCACCTGTATTTTTCCTCTTGTTCTGGGGGAAAC
Source organism: Pseudocitrobacter sp. 2023LY-00077 (assembly GCF_055796175.1). NCBI lineage: Bacteria > Pseudomonadati > Pseudomonadota > Gammaproteobacteria > Enterobacterales > Enterobacteriaceae > Pseudocitrobacter > Pseudocitrobacter sp. 2023LY-00077. Next base: position 271,790 of record NZ_JBSPEI010000002.1, read on the forward strand.
AAAAAAGGGATGCCACCAGAGCCACAATTGCGCTGTGGATTAGTTTGCATCCCTGATTGAAAGCTCTTCTGTTATTTCCAGACGTGAAGAGCTAACGTCTATCGCTTGTTAAGCCGCTTTGATGTGAACAGAGAAGCCCAATCCGTGGTTAACGCTTAACGCGGAATTTTCCGAAATCACGTTCACTACATCGCCACGTTCGCTCTCGTAGCTCCAGCTATAGGTTTCTGCTGGGGTAGCATCCAGAAGTTCAAAGTTGCTTGATGGAGCACCGTAGATGTTCTGGTATACGTTTGAGCCAGCCGAAAATTGCGGGATAGCGATAGCATCAGCATCACCCATTTGCGCTAAGAGCAGCGGATCAGTTACTTTCACTACATCAACGTTACTCCCCGGAATGCTGAAAGTGCTAACTCCTGGCAGTAGGTCACGACGCTGATAAACAACGTTGCTTTCATCCAGTGGGCTGACATAGCGGAAAGCCGCTTCCATCGCAGGACTGAAACGCAGGTCGCTATAGAATCCACCTTTAGCGAAAACGATAATTCTTTCCACTTGTGACGCCATACCTTGAGCCGCTTCGGTAATCTGGCTCACCATGTCATCAATTGCACGTAGTGTGCTGTTGTCTGTAGCAGTGAGATCAAGCGTGGTGTTCATCGGCGCTACGCCGAATAGCTCGCCAAAATCGATCAGCACATCATCAGTTTTCGGCGTATTCACCGTACCGGAGAACAGAGAACGTGCAAGATAGCTCTCACGAGTACGCATAAACGCTACACTGTGCTTGTGAGTGTAATCCGTGAATAAATCGGTGAGGGTTTCTTGTGTGTCCGTGCCAGGCTTGCGCTTGCCCTGAATGTCTGCCGGAGTGATCTGGTCTTCACGCAGGAAATACGGAAGCTCGATCAGCCATTCTTTCCCGTTCTGCCGTGCCGTGGTGTTATGTTCGCTGGAGAACCTTGCAGTAGGCGAATTGAGCAGAGAACGGTTATCCTCAACAAGACGGCTCACCGCCACTTTATGAGAAGAAACGCCCACGCCATCGAACAGCCCCAGCGAGGCAAGCAGATAATTGCGTGTTGGGTTCAGATTGAACAGTGGAGAAAGATCCACGTAGTTTTGACCTAAAATAGCCATGTTATTATTTTCCTTCCTTGATTAACTGGTGAAGAATTCGCGCATCTGGAAGCCTTGAGCAGCCAGAGCAGCTACAGCGGCATCATGTGCGCCATCAGCAGCGGTGAGGTTGTCCGATTTGATGCAGACAAGAGAGCCACGCGCCGGAGAGCGTAGGACGTTGACAGCCTTATTAGAGCCAGCAGTGACAAATTCACTGACCACCACAAAGGCATCAGCGCCGGAGGTGTAGAGAGCGCCTGTAGCGTCCACCACATCGCCGCATTCAACATCAGCAGGAAGAGAGGCAAAAATCTTGCTCTCGATAGAGGCAAAATGGTCAGTTGAATAGCTAACCAGATCCGTTAGTGACAGGCGCTGTGGGAACAGCGTATCAAGATCAATAATCATTTGGTTGAGTCCTTTACTTTGCGTGCGATCAAATCGTCAATGGTTGGCTTTTGTTCTGGTGATTCGTCAGGGAAATACGTTTCCATTGCTTTGATCACGTCGGACACTTCACAACCAGCATACTGCGCCACCATCTCAATCATCTGAGGATTGACGGTAAGCACATCATTTTTATACTTGAGTACACGCGATTTGTTATTAAGTAGAAACATTGTCGTTTCCTTCGCGTTATGTCTGCATGTTTATAACGAAAGCGTTACATGCAGGGTAAAGAGAGGGGCTACCGAAGTAGCCCCAGGAGGAATGCCCTTGTTAGAAAGCATTGGTTAAGGTCATTTTTGATAATTATGATGTTAAACAATGACTTCTAAAAAATGAAGGGCGCAACTGTTACGAATAACAGAGGCAGATCGCCCTTTCATTGCTCCCACTTCAAAACAGAAGCCCTTCTGTCATGGCAAGAAGTGGGAAAGTGGAATCTCGTTATCATCGCTGGAAACAATAATAAGAGAATGCCAGACGTAACAAAGAAACAACTTTGACATTTGTCTGACTGCTTATAATCCCTAAAGGAGGTTATAAGGCGTAAAAAGCAACAATGCTTTCCCGTAAAGAGAGGAGAGCGCGGGGAATTGGTCGCCACTGCCCGACAAAAAGCAGAAACGCCCGCGCATCCTTCGGAACGACAAAGAAGAAAACAACCGTCTAAAGAACATCAACCATTCTTTACGGGAAGACATTGAGGGGAGAGCGCCGCCTATGGGAAACGGCATTCTGGGGAGTGCTCACACTATGGGATAGTGTTTGCAAGTCGTATTGACATACGAGGGAGAGAAACGTGATTCGATACGTTTATAGATACCCTATAAGTCCTATTCTACAACATTTCCGTTACAAAGTCAAGCTATTTATTCATTATAAGTGAATAATTATGCGGATTGGTTTTGTAACAGATCGCTCAGTTCATCCTTACACGCTGCCAGGGACAGCGCCAATTGTGTAACATCCTCTACCAGTGTCTGATCCTCGTGTAGGCTGTCTGTACGCTCCACAGAGAGGATGATCCCTTCCAGTGCTGCCGCTGCAAGGGTGAGCATTTTACCAGCGTCAGAAAGGCTTTCAGGCACGTTCTCAGGGCATGCTTTGTATACGGCGTTCACTGCGTCAAGAAGTGGCATGTGTAGCTGTTCGTGGAATTCGTCCAGGGCATCATCAATTTCATACTTAGTCATTTGTTAGCCGTCCCTTTGTTGCTTTGACGATGTTCAGCGCCACTTGAAACGGCGCTATTTCCGTTGCCAGCACATCGAGGAGGTATTCCACCTTATTAACATCTTGTGCCTGTTCAGCCCATTCAGCTTGCTTAACTAAATCCTGCATGTACTGCATTCGCTCTTGAAAGTATTCTTGTTCTGTTATTTCTGTGATCATTCTGTATAGCTGTCTCCAATGTTAAATAGTTCATCAAAGCCCCTAACTCCCGCCACGGTGTTGTTCATTGCGTTGTATGTTAGGTAGTGGCGTAGTGATGTGAATCCGAGGCATTGCCAGCGGCGAAGTTGGCTATCATCGTAGGTGTAAACTTTGCGCTTGCGAGGGCGGTAAAAAACGCCGCTTGAACATTCGAGGAGATCATTTAACGCGGCCCACTCTTCCACAGAGGGCGGTGTTGAATGAACTTCTGTCACTGTTTCGATAAGCTCCCCTGGGATTTCCTCAAGGGATTTGACGTAAAGGCGTTTTGTTCGTATTTGCGAGGCTTTGCCGATCCGGTTGACATTTTCCCGTTCTATACGGGTGAGGGTGTTCCGTTCCTTTTTACTCATTGCACCTCGTCTTAGTGGTTCGAGGTGATGAAAGCAACGTTGTGATTCACGTCAAAATCATAGTGATTGCTGCGCCTGGTTAGCGTGATCACTTTGGCATCTCGCATCAGGAACAGCCAGTAACGGATTCCGCTTTCCGAGTAGCCCAGGGCAGAAGCCAGGGTTTTGACGCTGGAACGGAATGTTCCATTCTCACGGTGTAGGCTGGAAAGGTGATTGTAAATACGTCTGCAAACGTCATTGCAGCCAAATTGAAAGTTTGTATCTTCGTTCAGTAGATAAAGATTGGTCATAATCCTCCTTGTTAAAATGGTAGATCTTCGAATTCGTCGAAGGTTTCATTCGTTGGTACGGTTAAAATAATCTCACGTCCAAGATGTTTGGTCGCTGTCTGTGAAATTAGTCGGTAGGCTGCTTCCTCATCGCCCATTGTCTCTGTTAGCGCCCATTTCAAAGCGGCATCAATGGGATCGCCATTCGGTTTGCAGATAGCTACACCGCCCCAGGGAAGGTCTGGCTTGTCCTGCTGAGTGGGGATCGTTGGTGTTGGTGCTGGCGGCTCCAGGTATTCTGGAGCATCCCAGACAAACGGAAGATCATCAGAATCAGGAACTGAATGCTCCTCTGCGGCCTTCACTGGCTCAGGGGCTGGCACTTCGTCAGACGCTGCTACAGGCTGCGCTGTCGGCGCTTCTGGCGGGGTAATGTGAGCATCAGTTAGCGGAAGTGCTCGTAATTCCTTATTCCTCCTACTAGGTATTTTAGTTCTCGTAATGAGTCCTATTAATTCCATCTGTTCGATCAGATCGTTTGTTTTTCCACGAGATAAATCACAAACCTTTGCAAGCTCGGATTGCTCTTCATAACAAACACCACCGGATTTCTCCCAGTCTGCTACGTAACAATACAACTTTTGCATCCTGGCGCTGAACTTCACTCTTCCTTTTTCAAGGTGTGGGGAGTAGATAAAAGGGATTTCTTTGAAGTAGTGGGGAATGTTGAGAGTGCGCTCTCTCGTTACACCATCTTTATCGGTGTATTGGTATTTTGGATCTGCCTTAATCTGGGCGAGGGTTTTTGCCATTGTTGTTTGCTCCTGTGTATGCTCAGTAAATTACGAATGCTCTTCATTTGGTTTTCTCCGCTTCTCATTCGTGGGGGGTGGGTTAACGCTGGAACGTAGTTATTACGCGCCAGCCTTCGAGTATTTGACCGCCAGACTTTGGCATTCCTCAAGAAGAAGTGCGCTTACGCTCATTTTTCGGCGCTTTGCTTCTTTGAACAGAATCTGGAATGTGTCATCCGGGATCATTAACGATGTGGACGGCGGTAATTTGGTTTTCTTCTCGATCATACTGGTTTCTCCTTCTGGGTTATTCGTTGGTTGTCGTATCAGCCTGTTCAGCTCTCCACTGATCGTAAAGTTCGATCCCCTTACGTAATCGTTCAGCATGTTCTAAGTAACCTTGACGCTGTGCTGCTGCTCTCTGGCTGTTCATTGCCTTGCGGGTCTTATCACCTGCTTTCAGAGCATCGAAGACAAGCTCTGGATTGAAATACTTAATGTTGGTTCTCCTTGCGTTAGATACACGGAAACACCATCCAGGAAGAACGTTATTAACGTTGCCTGATAGTGCAGTGTGATCTGGATTGTTTGGGTCAGGCTGGATGCCTAAGAAGAGGACGGATGAATGCTTTCATCACCCGACAAAACTTACTATAACATGAAATGATTTCAATGTCAACAGGTAGGTGTTAATTTTTCCCATTACAGATAATAACACACCTTCCCTGTTGCGATCAACCTCTGTCTTCCATCATAAAACGCGCTGTATCGCGCTATAAGAGGTTTGCATACACATGCACTACATCGGTACTCCCTGCGCCGTTTAAATCGCCCTACGGGCTTCCTGTGCGTTCCGGTGTGTCATGGGCCACCCTCTGGCATTTATTCCCGAAACCAATAGCACAACTACAGACGGATAACGGTAGTTATCAGGATGGTAGGTGTTGGTATTGGATTGAGGCTTAGTGAACCGTAGCACGGTGAGCTTTAGCCCTGCTGCTCTACCTTCGAGAATGAGCACGACTACGGACAACAGGACGTAGGAGGGGTTAATTGTCGTTAGGTAGAGTTGGCATGTGGACGATTACACGTAGTGTAGTTGGGTACATGGTTACATACCGCGCACAGCGCAATGGTATTCGCCAACGGCGAAAGCGATCTCTTGCCGATGGCAAATAATCATTCGTGCCTGACGTTCGTCAGAAACGAAGTTTGCACGAGTCCAGAAGGTACAGAGTACGCTTGCGCTTGTTCCATGAGCGGTACGGGGCTGACCGAGGAGCCAACCAAAGGCGAAACAGGTCACTTGCCCGGAGAGTACCGAGCAGGGACAACAGCAAAAGTATTAAAAGATAGTCTTATTAATTAGTAGTCTTATTTAATCTTATAGTGTGCCGTTTCGTTACTTTAAAAGTACCAAAACGTTACTTTCGTTGTGATCTCGAGTACCAAAACGTTACTTTCAGCCCTTCACCCAACGGTAGACCGTCGCCCAGCTCACTCCGAATCGCACATGCAACAATCCTAAGAACAGCCAGAGGCAAATCTTAGATTATTCCTATCAAACCCCTACATTAATAACGTCAAAACCTATCTTAAATGACAGGTAAAGATCCAGGGTAAATGTAAGCTAAAGTAGATTGTTCACTTTCATTGTCAGAATGATCAGTTTAGCCAAACCGTTGTGTAGTGCTGAATACAGCGCCATTTGTCATGAAAACTACTTTGCACCCGTGCCAGATTCGTTGAACGAGCTTTCTAAATTGAAACGCCGCTGATTTTTTCATGCCAAAACCCACCAATTAATTATCTTTCTAATCATTTCGTGGTGAAATCATTTTCAAGTGAATAAACTCTGCATACTCCGTGCATACTGGCAGGTTAGCGCCGCCCTCGCCTAACAACCCCACATTTATCAACCTAAAATCAATGAGATACACAACAACCACACACAAGCATTGGTAGTGTGATGTTCCGGTGTTACCGCTCTGTTTCATGCCGATCTGATGGTTTGGCAACGTCCAAACATCTGTTTAGACTTGCCAACATTATGATTTTGTTAAAGATATTCTGAAATTGTTCGAATTTCAAACAGGAGGCCGTGCTTCTTCGCGCTGAACCCTGAACACAACCGCGCCATTTACCACACACAACACAGATCATTTTCCGATCATTTCTCTTGCAACTTGTTGAAAATGATCATAATATTTATTTAACACGTTTAGATATGTTACCTTAAAGGAGGGTAAATTGAACAGAGCCGTAGTCTTAGATGAACAGCAAGCCAAAGCGATCAGGGAGTGGCTAAACGCTCATAACAAAAGCCTGATAGCTGACGTTACGTTAATGATGCAAGCCGCTGTACTGCGTGTGGGGGATGCCGTCGCGTTACGCTTCGACGAAGTGATCAACGGTGAGTTAGACATAGAAGAACAGAAGACAGGGAAGCGTAAAGCCCTCACCCTCCCTGCTCCAGTGGTGCAGATGATCGCACGTCGCCGTGCTGAGTATCCGCATGATGTGCATGTGTTCAGAAGCCAGCGTAACCGCTCGATGAACAAGCAAGCACCTGTACGACGCGAGGAAGTGAGTAAACAGATCGCAGAAGCCGCTAAAGCTATCGGGATTCATGGCACTGTATCAGCACACAGCTTTCGAAAGGCGGGGGGGAATGCTCTTTTCAAGCGTTCTGGAAATAACCTGGCCCTCGCTATGACCGTGCTCAATCACAGCAACATCACCGACACCAGGCGCTATCTGGACTTAGACAAGCAAGCCGTTAGCCGAGTGATCAATGAAATGGACTTATGAGGGGTAGGCTCAAACACAGCGCACAGTTATTTTGCAGACACTACAAAACCACGAGTATTGCCCCTTCATAACTGCAAACCGTTGCATGTGTCTTTTGGTATTTTGTGTTTCATAACAGTGTGGACAAAATGGAATTTCATCCGATGCTTTCCAATAAACGTCATTTTTGAAGATAAATGTCGATTTATCTTTCAACTGCTCTTCAAGCTGCTTATTTTTCTGTTCAGCGTCGAAAAGCAAACTTTGGGTGGTTATCGCTTCGATCTTGGCGTTAGCAAGTTCCACCATCAGATTAGCCAGCTCAAGTTTGAGCGTAGCATTGTCCAGTTCTTCGCTGTTATTCGCCAACTTTTGAGTGATGCTTACTGCTTTATCTATGATCCCAACTGCCGCCGCAGTACTTGCTAACACACCTGTCATAACCACCCTTACTGTGATGTTAAAGTCTCCTCCAGTTTGGAGGATCATCATCGTAACTAAAACAAACCGGTTCAGCTAACATAAAGCCCCCCCCACATGAGGAGCCATTACCAGCCAGCTAAACACTCTGTATTTATTACAATGTAAATTATTCGTTTGACGTTTAGGTAAAAATAAATACGTTAACCCTTCAATACAATCTCTTAAGTGCCAATCTCAAAGTTGATAATCTTCTGTTCCCAGAAGCCAAAAACAAAAGTTATGGCGGTAGCAAGATTTACCTTCTCATACACTAAGCCATCTATGGTTTCAGGTTTATCTAATTCGAGATGTACTTCGTTAGACTCAGCAAAAACACCTTCCCCAAAAGGAGCATCAAACAAACCGGGGTTATCTTCGGCAATGACTTGGCTTGCTGCCATAGCAATGTGCTCCTTCCTCAATCGAAAATGCTTCGTGGCATTAGCAGCAGCTTTGACAGCTTGGTATAACATTTTATCGCTACCTAAAAGCGAGTTTGTCGGATTCCCATAACCATTCTCACGTACATAATCATCCATGTGATACAGGACTATCGCCGCTATTCGCCCTCTGCGAATGTCCGTTTTATCTTTTAGGAACTCATTGACAGTTGGTTTCACCGTTTTTTCAAAGTAATCAACCACTGGATCTAATGTCATTTAGCACCTCTGGGATTGTAAATTTTTGTCGTGCAGCTCGTCAGAGATTGAGTCATGTCCTCAACTCCGAAAACAATCATCCCCCGGAATTGAAAATGACAAATTCAGGCAAACCTGATGAATGATCGTTATTCATAACCTTATGGACATCTTGAACTTACATCTATCAAAATACTCTTCACATCTTTTTAAGACAATAGCAGCCAATAAGCCCGTTGGTGGTAAGACAACGCGCGGAGCCGTTAGGCGACAACATCAGGGAGTGTCAGACAGTGAAGTTTATCAGGATGACCATGTACCCGAAGGAGCGAGGCCGAACCGCTGGCAGAGCCGGATCTGTAGCTACCGGAGCATCACCACCATAAAACCTGTTTATTCCCTGCAACGTCATCTCGACGTGTGGCATGTGGGAGCATCGGCAAAAAATGCGCTTCACTGTAAGGTTATGAGAAGTGCGATCCGTCGCTGCCTGGTGTAGGCTTTGCGTTCATTGTTGGACTATCGCGGTAAGAACTTGAAACCACCGCCGACGATTGGCTAAACTCTCATTTCACCGAGTAACCATTCGTGACAAGTGTCAAAGTAGTGAACTATGGTAGAACGCCTCAGCATGTTAGTAAGCACTACTGCGTAACATGCTGGCAGAGCAGCATTTTAGAATGCTTGCTCCACAAGGGGAGATTCTGGAGCGGGCGAAGGGAATCGAACCCTCGTATAGAGCTTGGGAAGCTCTCGTTCTACCATTGAACTACGCCCGCTTCGGCGTGTGCGAGGAGCATTATAAACCTTATGCCCTCGCTGGCAAGCCTCATCGCCACTGACTGGCGATAAAATAGTCTTTTAGCACTTAGGCTTACTGCCCTGCGGCGGTAAATAGCGCAATGGATCAATCGCCGTCGCACGGTAGCGGATCTGGAAGTGCAGACGCACGGAATCCGTATCGCTGCTGCCCATGGTGGCAATCTTCTGGCCAATCTTCACGCTTTGCCCGTTGTTCACCAGCAGCGTGTCGTTATGCGCGTAGGCGGTGATGTAATCTTCACTGTGTTTAATCATGATCAGATTACCGTAGCCGCGCAGCTGATTGCCGACGTAAACCACCTTCCCGGCTCCTGCGGCATACACCGGTTGACCACGACTGCCGGAAATATCGATGCCCTTATTACCGCCGTCAGCGGTGGAGTACGGCATGATGACTTTCCCGCTGGTCGGCCAGCGCCAGCAGCGTTGTCCTACCGGCGGCCATGATGCCTGCGGTACGGCGGAGGACGGCGTGACTTTCGCCGTGCTGGTCGATTTTTTACCTAACAGTTTTGAGGAACCGCCGGTTTTAATCTTCTGCCCCACCTCAATGGTGTAAGGCGGCTTGATGCCGTTCAGACGCGCCAGTTCAGCCACGCTGGTGCCCGTTGCGCGAGAGATACGCGACAGCGTGTCGCCGCGTTTTACGGTGTAGACCGAACCGTCATAGCTGCCGGAGCCAGACTTGCTCCCGGAACAGCCCACCAGCACCACGCCGAGGAACAGGCACAGTAATAAACGCATTGGCTGGGTACTCAGGCATCCTGCTAGCAAAACATCGTCCTCGGGTTAGTTCGGTCAGGTCGCCTATGATAGCAGGCTGATGGCGGATGCCAATATCTCAGACAGAAGGATGATTGTTAAAAGGATACCCTTCCGCCACCAAATTCATCACTTCCGGCACCCAGTTTGCGGCGGGCATTTTCACCAGCGCGGGATAGAAAACCTGCGGCGAGGGGAAGACATCTACCACGTGGCAGTGGGGCAAGCGCGCCGCGTCCACTTCCGAGGAGGGCAGCAGCGTGGCGGCAGCCAGCCCTGACTCCAGCCAGTCGAGGATCATGCCCGGCTGCGTGATATGCATAATCACATTCGGATTTACCCCCGCCTTCCTGAACAGATCGATAAGCATCTCGTAAGTGCCGGAGTCTTTCGCCCGATGCAGCAATACCAGCGGAAAGTCAGCCAGCGCCGTGTAGTCGAAAGGATTTGCAGGCGCCTGTGGTAAACATTTTTTGCTGATGACCGCCACCAGCTTGATGGGATCAAAGGAGACAAAATCAAACCCTTCACTGCGATAAGGGCGCTGAATCAGCGCTAAATCAATGGCGCCCTCATTGAGTAGCATCTCCAGATGACTGGAATCAGTGACCGAGATGTTCACCTCAATGTTGGGATTGCGCTCATACAGCGCCAGCAGCAGTGGTTTAAAGTAGGACTGGAAAAGGTGCGTTAAGCCAAGACGAAACTGCGGATGATCTTTTTGCGCGATCTCCATGGTTTCGCGTGCGGTGTCTTCTACCTGGCGCAAAATCTCACAGGCTTTGCGATAGAGGAAAAAACCGGCCTCCGTTGGCTCAATACGATTTCCCCGGCGGATAAAGAGCGGCGTTTGCAGTTCATCTTCCAGCTCCTGGATGCGTTTACTGAGCGGCGGTTGCGCCATGTTCAGTACCTTCGCCGCCTGGCTTATCGAGCCCTGCTCCACTACCCGACAAAAATAGCGTAATCGTTTTAGATCCACCCAACCGTCCCCCTCGCCTGCATCCTGAAGGCTAGTGTACGTCAGGCTTTTAGCCGCCTCACACTTTTTTGATCTACTCAGACGCAGCTAAACGGTATTTGTCCCTTTATCTGTTGGGGATTAGGGTAACCGCAGACAGTTTTACTGCTTACTCACAGGAATAACACAATGAAAAGTAAGGTTCATGACCTACGCTCCGCGCTGGAGCTGTTGAAAACGCTACCAGGCGAATATGTTGAAACCGATACCGAAGTTGACCCGCACGCGGAACTCTCCGGTGTTTACCGCTATGTTGGCGCAGGCGGTACCTGCCAGCGTCCAACGCGTAAGAATGGCCCGGTAATGATGTTCAACAAAATTAAAGGCTTTAACGACATCAGCGTGGCGATCGGTCTGAACGGTTCCCGTAACCGCGTCAGCCACTTCCTGAACTGCCCGCCGGAACGTCTGGGCCATCTGCTGAAAGATTCCGTACAGACGCCCATCGCGCCCGTTCTGACCACCGCGCCTGCCGTGGGTCAGGAAGTAGTTCACCTCGCCACCGACGCCGGTTTCGACCTGCGTACCCTGTTGCCCGCACCAACCAATACCGAAGAAGATGCTGGCCCCTATATCACCATGGGGCTGTGCTACGCCTCAGACCCGGAAACGCACGAATCGGATATCACCATTCACCGTTTATGCGTACAGAGCAAGGATGAGCTCTCCATGTGGCTCACACCGGGCCGTCATATTGATGCGTTCCGCATGAAAGCCGAAGCCGCAGGCAAACCGCTGCCGATTTCTATCAGCATCGGCGTAGACCCGGCGATTGAAATTGCCGCCTGCTTCGAGCCGCCGACCACGCCGCTGGGCTTTGATGAACTGAGCATCGCCGGTTCCCTGCGCGGTCACGCCGTTGAAATGGTGCAGTGTAAAACCATCAACGAGAAAGCGATCGCTCACGCGGAAATCATCATCGAAGGCGAACTGCTGCCAAACGTACGCGTGCGTGAAGACCAGAACACCAACACCGGCAAAGCGATGCCTGAATTCCCGGGCTACACCGGCGAAGCGAAAGAAGCGATTCCGGTGATAAAAGTGAAAGCCGTGACGCACCGTAAAAACCCGATCTGGCGCACCACCGTCGGGCCAGGCGAAGAACACGTAAACATGGCGGGTATCCCGACCGAAGCAAGCATCCTTGATATGGTTGAACGCGCGATGCCGGGTAAATTGCTGAACGTCTTTGCGCATACCGCAGGCGGCGGCAAGCTGCTGGCGGTGATGCAATTTAAAAAATCCGCCGCCGTGGATGAAGGCCGTCAGCGCCAGGCTGCCCTGCTCGCCTTCTCGGCCTTCCCGGAACTGAAACACGTCATTCTGGTGGATGAAGATGTCGATATTTTCGATAGCGATGATGTGCTGTGGGCGATGCAAACGCGCTATCAGGGCGACGTGGACACGGTCACTATTCCAGGAGTACGTTGCCACCCGCTCGATCCGTCTCAGGTTCCGGCATACAGCCCGAGCATTCTGCAACAGGGGATGTCCTGCAAAACGATCTTTGACTGTACCGTACCGTTCCATCTGAAAAGCCACTTTGAACGCTCGAAATTCAAAGAAGTCGATGTGAAACGCTTCCTGCCGGACTTCGAATAAGGGGAACACCGTGGCCACCAAACGCATGATTGTCGGGATTAGCGGCGCCTCCGGGTTCCAGTACGGCGTGAAAGCGCTGGAGCTGTTGCAGAAACTGGACGTTGAGGTTCATCTGGTTGTCTCGAAAGGGGCGGAGAAAACCTGCCAGCTGGAGACGGATTATCGTCTGGAGGATGTCTTCGCCATGGCGGACGTCGTTCACCCGATTGGTAATCTGGGCGCGGCGATTTCCAGCGGATCATTCAAAACGGCGGGGATGATTGTTGCACCCTGCTCAATGAGAACGCTGGGCGCGATTGCCCATTGCCTGACCGATAATCTGCTGACGCGGGCGGCAGACGTGGTGCTCAAAGAGCGCCGCCGTCTGGTGCTGCTGGCGCGGGAAACACCGCTCAACCTTGGTCATATTCGCAATATGGGCGCGGTGACTGAAATGGGCGGCATTATCTTCCCGCCGGTACCTGCACTTTATCAGCGGCCACAAACGGCTGACGAGATCGTTACCCATAGCGTCAGCCGGGCTCTCGATCTGTTTGATTTTGATATTAAAGATCTTCCGCGCTGGGGCGAAGGATCTCTTAGCCACACTGAATAACTCTATCAGGACACTTCCATGTTAATTGGACCATACGTGAACGGCGCTGCGGTGATCGTCGGCGGCCTGTTCGGATCGGTCATCGGGACGCATATTCCCGATCGCGTTAAAACTGCGCTCCCCCTGACCTTCGGGCTTTGCTCAGTAGGCCTTGGCATCAATCTGGTCATCAAGGTGAAATTCATGCCCGCCGTGGTGCTGGCGATGGTTATCGGCGCGGTGATCGGCGAGATGTTTTTCCTCGAAAAACAGATTGGTAAAGCCGCTGGCAGCACACGCGGCCTGATCAACCGTATCTTCCCGCCGGTTCAGGGGTTAACGCACGACGAGTTTACCGAGAAGTTTGTCGCGATTCTGGTGCTCTTCTGCGCCAGCGGTACCGGGATTTTCGGTGCAATGCATGAAGGGATGACCGGTGACCCGTCGATTCTCTACATTAAAACCGTGCTGGATCTCTTCACCGCGGCGATTTTCGCCACCATGCTGGGTTTCTCGGTGATGACTATCGGCCTGCCGCTGATTGCCGTCCAGGTCGCGCTGGCAGTGCTGGCGGTGCATATTCTGCATCTGATCACGCCAGATATGATGGCCGACTTCTCTTGTGCAGGCGGGTTGATTATGGTCGCCACCGGGCTGCGCATCTGTAATATCAAAGCATTCCCCGTCGCCAATATGCTGCCGGGCTTGATTCTGGTTATGCCCATTTCCGCACTGTGGGCCAGTTTGTTTGCCTGATAATCGTCTGGGCCTCGCATATCATAATGAGTGTAATTAAATCATTATGATATGCGAGGATGACCTCTCCCTCCGCGCTCTCTTCTTCCAGACCGTCGCATTTTTAAGCACATCACATTTTTATCACCCTTTATCCCTCATTTCCGCTTCTGGCGTAAATCTTGCCTGTGTTCATTGTTCGCTTAAAAGCAGGAATAACCACAGGGGGCAAATATGGAAGCGCGGGAAGCGACCGGAACCGGTGAATCATGTCTGCGCGTAGATGCTATCGCCAAAGTCACCGGGCGAGCACGGTATACCGATGACTACGTCATGGCGGGCATGTGTTATGCGAAATATGTTCGCAGTCCTATCGCACATGGATATGCCAACAGTATCAATAGTGATGAAGCCAGGAATCTACCAGGCGTACTGGCCATTTTTACCTGGGAGGATGTACCCGACCTCCCGTTTGCGACGGCAGGGCATGCCTGGTCACTTGAAGAAGGCAAGCGAGATGTTGCCGATCGTCGGCTGCTCACACGCCACGTACGCCACCACGGTGATGCCGTGGCGATTGTTGTAGCCAGAGATGAATTGACCGCCGAGAAAGCTGCACAGCGGGTCAAAGTCGACTGGCAACCACTGCCCGTTATTACCACCCCGGAAGCCGCGCTGGCGGCTGATGCCGTTGAAATTCATCCTGGCGGCAATTTGCTTCGGCAAGGGGAAATGAGTACCGGCAATGTGGAACAGGAAATTGAAGCCGCTGATCACTCCATTGACGGGTATTTTCAGACTCCCGTCATCCAGCATTGCCATATGGAAAGCGTCACTTCATTTGCCTGGATGGAAGATGATTCACGCATTTCAATCGTCTCCAGCACGCAAATCCCCCATATTGTCCGCCGCGTTGTCGGGCAAGCGCTTGGGATCCCATGGTCATGCGTGCGTGTGATCAAACCCTTCGTCGGCGGCGGATTCGGTAATAAACAGGATGTACTGGAAGAGCCGATGGCGGCATTCCTGACCAGTAAGCTGGGAGGGATTCCGGTAAAAGTGTCGCTGAGCCGTGAAGAGTGTTTTCTGGCCTCCCGTACCCGCCATGCGTTCACCATAAACGGGCAATTGGGGTTAAACCAGGACGGTACGCTGAAGGGCTATCGCCTTGATGTCCTGTCTAACACCGGCGCCTACGCGTCACACGGGCACTCTATTGCCTCTGCGGGCGGAAACAAAGTGGCCTATCTCTATCCACGTAGCGCCTACGCCTATCGTTCAACCACCTGCTACACCAACCTTCCTTCCGCCGGCGCAATGCGTGGATATGGCGCGCCTCAGGTTATTTTTGCGGTGGAATCGCTGCTTGATGACGCGGCAACTGCGCTGGGGCTCGATCCCGTCGAGGTTCGACTAAAAAATGCGGCTCGCGAAGGGGATAAAAATCCGTTGACGGGCAAAACGATTTACAGCGCGGGGCTTCCTGAATGCCTGCAAAAAGGCCGCGAGTTATTTGAATGGGATAAACGGCGCGCAGAGTGTCAGGAGCAATTGGGGAACATTCGACGCGGAGTCGGGGTTGCCTGCTTCAGCTATACCTCAAACACCTGGCCCGTGGGCGTGGAAATCTCAGGCGTGCGTTTGCTGATGAATCAGGATGGTACCATCAACGTGCAAAGTGGCGCGACGGAAATAGGCCAGGGTGCGGATACCGTGTTTGCACAGATGGTCGCGGAAACTGTCGGGGTACCTGTCAGCATGGTACATGTCATTTCCACCCAGGATACGGACATTACGCCCTTTGACCCCGGCGCATTCGCCTCACGTCAAAGCTATGTCGTCGCCCCCGCAATCCGTAAAGCCGCTGAACAGCTCAGAGACAAAATTCTCGCCAGCGCGGCGGTCATATTGCATCAACTTTCCAGCAAACTGACGCTGATAAACGGCAATGTCGTGCTGATTGACAGGCCGCTTATCCCGTTGATATCGCTTAATGAGCTGGCGCTTGATTCCTTTTATCACCCTGAACGAGGCGGGCAGCTATCTGCCGAATGCTCGGTTAAAACCATGACCAATCCGCCCGCATTCGGCTGCACATTTGTCGACCTCACTATCGATATTGCTCTGTGCAAAGTGACGATTAATCGCATCCTGAACGTGCATGACTCAGGACATATTCTCAATCCACTGCTGGCAGAGGGACAGGTACACGGCGGTATGGGAATGGGAATTGGTTGGGCATTATTTGAAGAGATGATTATTGACGCACAAAGCGGGCTCGTCCGTAACCCTAATTTGCTCGATTACAAAATGCCAACCATGCCCGACTTACCCGACCTGCAAAGCGCATTCGTTGAAACTCAGGAACCCCAATCAGCGTATGGGCATAAATCTTTGGGCGAACCTCCGATTATTCCCGTCGCGGCCGCAATCCGTAACGCAGTAAAAATGGCAACCGGTGTTGCGATAAATACGCTGCCGTTAACGCCTAAACGGCTGTTCGAGGAGTTTCATCAGGCGGGTTTGATTAAAGGATAACACCATGTTTGATATCGCTACTTATCACCGCGCGACGACATTGACAGACGCATTAAGCATGCTGTCAGCGAATCCTGAAGCTAAATTGCTGGCGGGAGGCACTGATGTTCTGATTCAGCTGCATCACCACAACGCACGTTATCGCCATATCGTCGATATCCATGAGCTGCCACAACTGCATGGGATCGCTTTGACGGAGGATGGTCGGCTCCGTATTGGCTCCGCCACAACATTCAGCGAGATTATCGATAACCCGCTAACGAGAAAACATTTTCCGGCATTATGCGCTGCCGCAGCTTCCATTGCTGGCCCCCAGATTCGCAATGTGGCGACCTATGGCGGCAATATCTGTAATGGCGCAACCAGCGCTGACTCTGCCACGCCAACCTTAATCTATAACGCCGTCCTGGAGGTCCACTCGCCAGCAGGTGTGCGTTTTGCATCCATGAATGGCTTTCACACCGGCCCAGGGGTTGTATCTCTGCAACACGATGAAATCGTTGCGGCCTTTCTCCTGCCGCTACCACCTGAAAAAAATGTCGGCAGCGCACATTACAAGTATGCCATG
Organism: Pseudocitrobacter sp. 2023LY-00077; assembly: GCF_055796175.1. Lineage (NCBI taxonomy): Bacteria > Pseudomonadati > Pseudomonadota > Gammaproteobacteria > Enterobacterales > Enterobacteriaceae > Pseudocitrobacter > Pseudocitrobacter sp. 2023LY-00077. The sequence continues at coordinate 288,724 of NZ_JBSPEI010000002.1, forward strand.
CGTGAAGCGATGGATATCTCCACTATTGGCTGCGCAGCATTCTGCCAGTTGAAGAATGGCTACGTCGAGGAACTGCGACTGGCTTTCGGTGTTGCAGCGCCCACGCCTGTTCGCTGCCCTCACGCAGAGCTCGCGGCGTACCATGCACCAGTGTCGGCCCAAATGCTGGACGCGATCAGCGAAGCCGTGTTGCAAGACGTAAACCCGCGATCCTCCTGGCGAGCTAACAAAGCGTTCCGTTTACATCTCATCCAAACGATGACCCGAAAAGTAGTGAGCGAGGCCATTGCTGCGGCCGGGGGAGAACTACAATGAATCAGAACGATACCATTCATATTAACTGTCAAATCAATGGGATGCCTTTTCAGCTGACGGTGCCGCCAGGTATGCCTTTATCTGAACTGCTGCGCGAACAAGGGCTACTCAGCGTGAAGCAAGGATGCTGCGTGGGGGAATGCGGCGCCTGTACGGTACTCGTCGACGGGACAGCCATCGACAGTTGTCTGTATCTTGCCTGCTGGGCATCAGGCAAGGAGATTCGCACGGTTGAAGGGGAATCAAAAAATGGCCAGCTGTCAAAAGTACAACAGGCCTATGTGCATTCCGGAGCGGTACAGTGCGGGTTTTGCACGCCAGGGCTTATCATGGCAACAACGGCATTACTGGCAAAGCCACGCGCCCAACCGTTGACCATCACGGAAATTCGTCGTGGTCTGGCTGGAAATTTATGCCGCTGCACGGGTTATCAAATGATTGTTAACACCGTGAAGAACTGCGAGAAATAACTCTGCATGCAGTTAATCCGGCCTGAATTCAGGCCGGATTAACTGAAACTCACGCACTTAATAATTCATATTTTTTTATTTTCCGATAAAGCGTGGCGATACCGATCCCGAGTTCATCTGCCACCTGCTTTTTACTGCTGTGGCGGGACAGCGCCTCACGAATCATCTGTTTTTCCATCTCTTCAAGCGCAGTACCGCTGGTATCGTCCACAGTGGAAAGGCCCAGGCTACTGGCAATATTCACGCGTTCAGGCTCTTTATTGCTACTCATCAGATTTGGCGGTAACAGGACGCTATCAATCACCTCACCGGATGGGACCACATTGACAAGGTATTCCATGAGGTTACTTAATTCCCGCAAATTACCAGGCCAGCGATGCCGTTTAAGAACAGCGACCACTTCCGGTGAAATGCCTGGGTATACCAACCCAAGACGGCGCGTGTGCAAATGCAGGAAGTAATGTACCAGGAGTTCGATGTCATCCTGGCGCTCCCGAAGCGGCGGTAAGGTCAGAGGAATAACGTTTAACCGGTAATAAAGGTCCTCACGGAACTTTCCTTCGCTGATAAACTGATTCAGGTTTTGGTGCGTGGCGGAAATAATGCGAATATCAACCGGCACCGGGCTGCTGGCACCAATGGGTAAAATCTCTCTTGCTTCGATTGCCCGTAATAGCTTGGCCTGAAGCATCAGCGGCATATCACCAATTTCATCAAGAAAAAGTGTTCCGTTGTTTGCCGCCTGAATCAGCCCCACCTTGCCGTTCACCGACGCCCCTGTAAATGCCCCCTTCACATAGCCAAACAGTTCGCTTTCCAGCAACTGTTCAGGAATAGCCGCGCAGTTAATTGCAATAAAAGGGTTATTTTTGCGTTCGCTTAATTTGTGGATCGCCCTGGCAACCACTTCTTTACCGGTTCCGCTCTCACCAACAATAAGAACGCTGGAGGGGCTTGGCGCAATTCGACTGATCAAGCGCTTCAATTGACGCATCACCCGACATTCACCAACCAGTTGCTCAATATGCGGCTCATCGACGCCTGGAGTCATCGCGGAGCTGGTATGCGATTGATGAAAAGCCATTAAGAAGAGTTGTCGTTCCTGGATGCTATGCAACTGACCAATAATAATTTCACTTTTATCATCCCAACTAATGATATGTTGCATATGCCCGTGCGTGAAATTACTTTCAAAGGTTAAAGGACGAAAACGAATCGATTTCCCAATCATATTGTTTTGGACCACACCAAGAATTTTCAGCGCGGTATTATTGGCGAACTGTATGCGGTTATCCTCATCGATAACCAGAACCCCCTGGTCCATATTTTCGATCATCGTAGAAAATATTTTACTGATACTGCCGCTGCCTTTTTGATCTTCCAGCAACTTCGAAACAAAAATAGTAGAAATGTGGCGGACGTAATCAGAGAACTCCTGCAGGTTATCGTTGATATGTTCCTGTTGCTCATGCGTCACGGCTATCAAACTTATCACGCCAACACAACGTTCCTGTAGGATTACGGGCGTACCCAGAAAGGCCTTCTCGCGGCAGCTTTCTTTGCTTTCGCAGCCTTCACAGAGTGGATCAAAGCGACTATGGGTAACAATTTTTTCTTGTTTAGTCTCCAGCACATAGCGCAACAATCTGGAACTACTGCCCTGCTGACGCCCAAGGTATCGGCCATATGCGCCAGTGCCTGCAACCCGGCACAAGTTTTCATCGACTATCTCAACTTCAAGCTGCAAAACGCTGGCCAGCATTCTGGCAAAACGTTGTATCGTGGGCTGAATCTGCATCAGGACGGACGGCATATCTGCGATAACCATAAACTTACCTTTCAATTTTGTGAGGCGATTGAGCAGTGAAGATAAAGGCGATGAGTGAAATATGATGATACTAAACCAGGGTCAAGATGCTTTGATAGAAAGAGGGAATGTTTATCACTTTATAATGAAATTATGGAAGAAGTGTCACATTTCCATATCAATATGAGAATCAACGGCGCTAATTTATCATATTGACGAGGCCCTGCTTAATTCACTTTGAAGAACGTTTTCAACACCCCTCATATCCGCAGGATTCATCCGCAAAAAAACATCGCATGAATATTAGCGCAAGCAAATCATGACGATGTTATGTGAAAGACATCACATTTTAATCGTACAAAATATATCACAAGGCCAATATAACCAAAGCTGGCACGCTTATTGTTAGTTCCAGGTATGACGGTGACATCACCTTTCTGATGAATATACGTTCACAGCAAAACGATCCACCAGCCTGTCATTCCACTACCAGGACCTTACAATGAAAACTGTTAATGAGCTGATAAAGGACATCAATTCTCTGACCTCCCATCTTCACGAGAAAGATTTTTTGTTAACGTGGGAACAGACGCCGGATGAACTGAAACAAGTATTGGATGTTGCCGCGGCCTTGAAAAAACTGCGTGCCGAAAATATCTCAACCAACGTCTTCAATAGTGGCTTAGGCATCTCCGTATTCCGCGATAACTCCACCCGAACCCGCTTCTCCTACGCGTCAGCCCTCAACCTGTTGGGGCTGGCTCAGCAAGATCTTGACGAAGGTAAATCACAGATTGCTCACGGTGAAACCGTGCGTGAAACCGCAAACATGATCTCCTTCTGTGCTGATGCGATTGGTATCCGCGACGATATGTACCTTGGCGCGGGCAACGCCTATATGCGCGAAGTCGGCGCGGCTCTGGACGATGGCTACAAGCAGGGCGTCCTGCCACAACGTCCGGCACTGGTTAACCTGCAATGCGACATCGACCACCCAACACAATCGATGGCTGACCTTGCCTGGCTGCGGGAACACTTCGGTTCTCTGGAAAATCTCAAAGGCAAAAAAATCGCGATGACCTGGGCCTATTCCCCCAGCTACGGCAAGCCGCTCTCCGTACCTCAGGGCATTATCGGTCTGATGACCCGTTTTGGTATGGACGTAACCCTGGCGCATCCGGAAGGGTATGACCTGATTCCTGACGTTATCGAAGTCGCAAAAAATAATGCCAACGCGTCGGGCGGTAGCTTCCGCCAGGTGACCAGTATGGAAGAAGCCTTTAAAGATGCGGATATCGTTTATCCAAAATCCTGGGCGCCTTACAAAGTCATGGAAAAACGCACCGAATTGCTGCGTGCCGACGATCATGCAGGCCTGAAGGAACTCGAAAAACAGTGCCTGGCGCAAAATGCCAACCATAAAGACTGGCACTGCACCGAAGAGATGATGAAGCTCACTCACGATGGCGAAGCGCTCTATATGCACTGCTTGCCAGCCGACATCAGTGGCGTCTCCTGTAAAGAAGGGGAAGTCACCGAAGCGGTCTTCGAAAAATATCGTATCGCAACCTACAAAGAAGCCAGCTGGAAGCCCTACATCATTGCCGCGATGATCCTCTCACGCAAATACGCAAAGCCTGGCGCATTGCTGGAGCAGTTGCTGAAAGAAGCAGAAAAACGCGTCAAATAACTCACCCGGCCGACCAGTTGGTCGGCCCTCCATTTGCGGAGACCATGACGGTTAAGGATCGATTATGTCCGTTTTTTCATTAAAGATTGATATCGCAGATAACCATTTTTACAACGGTGAAACGTCGCCACTGTTTTCACAACAGCAGGCAAAAACCGCCCGACAGTTCCACCAGCAAATCGCGGGGTATCACCCTACGCCGCTTTGTGCGCTGGATAATCTTGCCGCTCTGATTGGCGTAAAGAAAATCCTCGTCAAAGATGAGTCGAAACGATTTGGCCTGAACGCCTTCAAAATGCTCGGGGGCGCATACGCTATCGCCAGACTGCTGTGCGAAAAATACCACCTCGATATCGCCACGCTGTCGTTTAAACAGTTAAAAAATAGCATTGGTGAAAAGATGACATTCGCCACCACAACCGATGGCAATCACGGTCGTGGCGTCGCGTGGGCGGCTCAGCAATTGGGTCAACATGCCGTTATCTACATGCCTAAAGGGTCTGCTCAGGAACGCGTCGACGCCATCCTTAATCTCGGTGCCGAATGTATCGTCACCGATATGAACTACGACGATACCGTACGTTTGACCATGCAACACGCCCAACAAAATGGCTGGGAAGTGGTCCAGGATACCGCCTGGGAAGGTTACACCAAAATCCCAACCTGGATTATGCAGGGCTATGCCACCCTTGCCGATGAAGCCGTCGAACAAATGTCCACACTAGGTATCAAGCCGACACACGTGCTGCTGCAAGCTGGCGTCGGGGCGATGGCCGGTGGGGTTCTGGGTTATCTGGTTGATGTCTATGGCCCACAAAATCTGCATAGCATCATCGTTGAGCCGGATAAAGCTGACTGCATTTATCGCTCTGGCGTGAAAGGCGACATCGTCAACGTTGGCGGCGACATGGCAACCATCATGGCAGGCCTTGCCTGCGGCGAACCTAACCCACTGGGATGGGAAATTCTACGTAACTGCGCAAAACAATTCATCTCCTGCCAGGACAGCGTCGCTGCACTGGGGATGCGCGTTCTCGGCAATCCTCTCGGTGATGATCCCCGCATCATTTCCGGCGAGTCCGGTGCGGTGGGTTTAGGCGTTCTGGCCGCGGTACATCACCACCCACAACGTGAAGATCTGATGAAAACGCTGGCACTCGATAAAAACGCCGTGGTGCTGGTTATCAGTACCGAAGGCGACACGGATGTTAAACACTACCGTGAAGTCGTCTGGGAAGGCAAGCATCCGGTTGCACAATAACTCACTGATAAATTAGATATTTCGTAGTTCATACGGAACATGAATACTGGAGAATACATATGGCTAAGCACATTCCATTTAAGCTGATTCTGGCAAAAGCAAACGACTACAAAGAAGATATGACGCGGTTCCTGCGCGACATGGTTGCAATCCCCAGCGAAAGCTGCGATGAAAAACGCGTCGTACACCGTATCAAGCAGGAGATGGAGAAAGTTGGCTTCGATAAAATCGAGATTGACCCGATGGGTAATATTCTCGGTTACATCGGTCATGGCCCGCGCCTGGTCGCCATGGATGCCCATATCGATACCGTAGGTATTGGGAACATCAAAAACTGGGAATTCGACCCCTACAAAGGAATGGAAACCGACGAACTGATTGGCGGCCGCGGAACCTCTGACCAGGAAGGAGGAATGGCCTCCATGGTCTACGCAGGCAAGATTATCAAAGATCTTGGGCTGGAAGATGAATATACCCTTCTCGTCACCGGTACCGTGCAGGAAGAAGATTGCGATGGTCTCTGCTGGCAGTACATCATTGAACAATCAGGCATTCGCCCGGAATTTGTCGTCAGTACTGAACCGACCGATTGCCAGGTCTACCGTGGTCAGCGCGGTCGCATGGAAATTCGCATTGATGTTCAGGGGGTGAGCTGCCACGGCTCAGCACCAGAGCGCGGCGATAACGCCATTTTCAAAATGGGCCCAATTCTGAGCGAATTACAGGATCTTTCTCAGCGCCTGGCTTATGACGAATTCCTCGGTAAAGGCACTCTGACCGTATCCGAAATTTTCTTCACTTCTCCAAGTCGCTGTGCCGTTGCTGACAGCTGTGCGGTCTCTATTGACCGCCGCCTGACCTGGGGCGAAACCTGGGAAGGCGCACTGGATGAAATCCGTGCCCTGCCTGCAGTACAGAAAGCGCATGCCGTAGTTTCCATGTACAACTACGACCGTCCGTCATGGACGGGCCTGGTTTATCCAACCGAATGCTACTTCCCAACCTGGAAAGTCGAAGAAGACCACTTTACTGTCAAAGCGCTGGTCAATGCCTATGAAGGTCTCTTTGGTAAAGCGCCTGTCGTTGATAAATGGACGTTTTCCACCAACGGGGTGTCCATCATGGGCCGTCACGGTATTCCGGTCATCGGCTTCGGTCCTGGCAAAGAACCAGAAGCGCACGCGCCAAACGAAAAAACCTGGAAATCACACCTGGTCACCTGTGCGGCAATGTACGCGGCCATCCCTCTGAGCTGGCTGGCAACAGAGTAATTATTACTTTCTCGCTATCCCTCCGGTTCGCCGGAGGGTGTCCGGAGCTTGTTATGCGCGTGCTGATTAAAAACGGAATCCTGGTGAATGCCGATGGGCAGGCAAAGCAGGACTTACTCATTGAAAGCGGTATTGTGCGCCAAATCGCCGACAACATAACTCCACCACTCCCCTGCGACGTCATTGATGCACAAGGATGTTATGTGATGCCCGGCGGGATCGACGTACATACTCATTTCAACATCAACGTCGGTATCGCCCGCAGCTGTGATGATTTTTTTACCGGCACCCGCGCTGCGGCGTGTGGCGGTACAACAACCATCATCGACCATATGGGATTCGGCCCGGCTGGCTGTCGCCTCAAACATCAGCTTGAGGTTTACCATGGATATGCCGCCCATAAAGCGGTTGTCGATTACAGTTTTCATGGTGTTATTCAGCATGTTAACCCCGCCATTCTCGATGAAATTCCTGCAATGGTCGAAGAGGGCATCAGCAGTTTTAAATTCTATTTAACCTACCAGTATAAAGTGAATGATGACGAAGCTCTTCAGGTGCTACGGCGTCTGCATGATTCTGGCGCACTCGCCACCGTCCACCCGGAAAACGATGCGGCAATCACCAGAAAGCGAGCTGAATTTCAGGCCGCAGGATTAACCGCCCCTCGCTACCACGCGCTGAGCCGTCCGCTGGAATGTGAAGCGGAAGCCATTGCCCGCATGATTAATCTCGCCCAACTAGCCGGCAATGCACCACTCTATATCGTTCATTTATCCAATGGTCTGGGGCTCGATTATGCTCGGCTGGCCAGGGAGCGCCACCAGCCCGTGTGGGTTGAAACCTGTCCGCAGTATCTGCTGCTGGATGAACGCCGTTACGAAGCGGAAGACGCGCTGAAATTTATCCTGAGCCCGCCGCTACGAAATGTTCGTGAGCAGGACAAACTGTGGTGCGGTATCAGCGATGGCGCGATTGATACCATTGCGACCGACCACTGCACTTTCCCGATGACGCAACGCCAACATCTTTCTTCTGGCGACTTCAGCCGTTGCCCAAATGGCCTGCCAGGGGTGGAGAATCGTCTGCTGCTTTTATTCTCAAACGGCGTAATGAGCGGGCGCATTTCGCCTGAGCGCTTTGTCGCGCTGACCAGTGCTACGCCCGCAAAACTCTTTGGCCTGTGGCCGCAGAAAGGCGTACTGGCACCAGGTGCTGATGGCGATGTGGTAATTATCGATCCCCGCCAAACGACGGTCATTCGTCATACCGATCTCCACGATAACTGTGACTACTCACCGTGGGAAGGCACGCGTTGTTCCGGTGCAATCATCAGAACCTTATCTCGTGGGGAAACGCTTTACAGCGATGGCGTCTTTACCGGCAAGGCAGGACGCGGTCGTTTCCTGAGGCGAAAACCCTTCGTCCGCCCGACTTTTTAGCAAACAACATTCACAGATTATGAGTGAGGAAAAATGAGTAAGAAAATTGTTCTCGCGCTTGGCGGGAATGCTCTGGGTGAGGATCTCGCCGGGCAGATGCAGGCCGTCAAAATGACGGCTCAGACTATTGTTGATTTGATTGCCCAGGGTCATCAGGTCGTGGTCACCCACGGAAATGGCCCCCAGGTTGGTATGATCAACCAGGCCTTCGAAGCCGCCGCGAAAACCGAAGCCCACACGCCTATGTTACCGATGTCAGTCTGTGTGGCGTTAAGCCAGGGCTATATAGGTTACGATCTGCAAAATGTGTTGCGCGAAGAGTTGTTATCTCGCGGCATACACAAATCGGTTGTGACGCTAATCACTCAGGTGGAAGTTGATGCCCGCGATCCGGCATTCCAGAACCCAACCAAGCCAATTGGCTCCTTCTTTAGTCAGGAAGAAGCGTTGCAGCTGGAGAAACAAGGATACATCCTGAAAGAGGATGCGGGCCGTGGTTATCGCCGTGTGGTTGCCTCACCGAAACCCATCGATATTATTGAGAAAGAGACCGTTCAGACCTTAATGGAAGCGGGTCAGGTCGTCATCACCGCTGGCGGTGGCGGTATCCCGGTTATCCGTGAAGGACACCACTTACGCGGTGCCAGCGCCGTAATTGATAAAGACTGGGCGAGTTCTCGTCTGGCTGAAATGATTGACGCCGATATGCTGATCATTTTGACTGCCGTTGAAAAAGTCGCGATCAACTTTGGTAAACCGAACGAGCAATGGCTCGATCGGCTCTCCCTGGCCGATGCGCAACGCTTTATTGACCAGGGGCACTTTGCCAAAGGGTCGATGCTACCCAAAGTTGAAGCCGCTGCATCTTTTGCCCGTTCACGCGCGGGACGTGAGGCGCTAATTACGGTACTGAGTAAAGCGAAAGAAGGGATAGAAGGTAAAACAGGTACGATTATTTGTCAGTAATAGCTCTTCTTCATCAAGAGCGGGAAGGTGTCACACACCTTCCCGCTCTCTCTTTATGCCACTTCCAGCACATCGCGAGTCGATTTCACGCCCTGATGCATCAGCATCATCAGCGCTTCAAGGACACCACCGCCGATAGCTCTGGCTTTATCGGAGACACTGGTAAAGTCCGCCTTTTCTCCCCGGGGATCGATATCGCCAATTTTAAAGCCGCTCACCACCGTCAGGCCGTCGCTGAGCAATCCACGAACCATTCCCGACAAGGGCGCTTTAATTTCGCTTTCCCCCACCCAGGCAATCACGTCACCCTCCGCCACTAAATCCCCCAGTTTGACCGCCGCACGAAACACGCCGGCGACCGGAGCTCGAATAACGCGAAGCGAAGTGTGTCCCATAATATTACCCGGAACACCGGTATTTTCTTGCGCGCAACCGGAATAAATAACCTGGCCTAACCAGTGGCCGCGATTCGTTTCGACTACGGCGTGACAATCTTTACCCGCATGGAAACCAGGCCCCAAAGCAATCGTCACCGCGGCCATATCAATGCGTGTACCTAAGTTTTGCTTTGCAAGAATAGCATCGACCACACAGCCAGGTTTCAGTTGCTCAAGCAAAGCGCAATCGGGGTCAACGAGAAGAGGAATAACACCATGTTCAGAAAGTGAAATGGCCTCTGCTACAGTTGCCGCCCGACGGCCAGTGACCCCTTCAACGCACATTTCACCATCAAACATTGCCTGAGCAAATGCCACGCTACGGCGAATCACCGTCGGTTGTTCCACCTCAACCATAAACACTTTAAAACCGGCATGGAACAGGCGAAGCGCTACGCCACTCGCAATATCGCCGGCACCGCGAATGACTACGCGTTGATGCCGTGAAGGGTGATTAGCGGCCATCATCAGACCACCAGGCGCGCGGTTTTTAATCTGCAGGATTTCAGCCAGGACGCTAATGGCGATCTCTTCCGGCGTTTCGGCGCCAATGTCGTACCCAACAGGCGCATGAAGGCGGGCAATGTTCGCTTCGCTCACGCCTTTTTCACGCAGTTCGCGCAGAAATACCTGCACTTTGCGCCGACTGGCCAACAGCCCCAGCCACGCCACAGGCTGTTCCACGAGTTTATCGAGGGCTTCCCGGTCCTGATTATTGGTAGCGATTAAGACAAAGTTATCCGGCCGGATCGCCAGTGCATCGACAGCCAGGGAAAACGTGTCTGCATGAAGTAACTGTGTTGAAGGAGGAAATGCATCCGCTTTCAGGCTATCGCGGTAAATGTCTGCGACCGCGATATCAAAGCCTAACAATGCGGCGTTCTTTGCAATGGCTTGATTCACATGACCGGCACCAATTAACACCAGCCGGGGGCGTAACCCATGGACGCTGATAAATACGGACATCGCGCCCCCGCAGTCCGACCCCACCGCGTCAGAACCATTACGCGCCATCCTTCCATGAAACAACCGTGGTTTTCGTTCTTCGAGCGCAAGTAATGATTCATCAATCACTTTCCGCTCAACCATTCCCCCACCGATTGTTCCAGTGATAGAGCCATCGGGCCGTATCAGCATCTGAGCGGAATGTCGGGGCGTGGAGCCACGGCTATCAATAATTTGCGCTATTGCAAAGGGGCGATTCTCTTCCTCAAGCCTTGCAGCTTCTGTGAAAATATTCATAAGAACCTCAATAGATATTCCGTTCATCACGCCGCATAACCGACGTAGTTATCTTACGAATCGGTAAGTAATCGGAGGGTTTTCCTGGACGGCCCCCAGCCAAATGGCATCGATATTCCCCTGTCGTAACGGCTGAAGCAGTTCCATTTGCATCCGGTTATTCTCAAAGTGAGAAAATCGATTAATGAGCCAGATTCTCCGACATCCTTCCGGAGCACCTTTGAATGCCCCCTCCGGATGTTGAATTAACCGAATGAGATCGTTGATCGACAAAGGCTTATCCGCTGTAACCCCGGTAATACCGGCAAACAAAGGCCAACGATGAACATGTTCCGGCCCGGTTTTCTGCCCCAGCATCTGCCCGCCCATGACGGCAATCACGCAACGACTACTCTGTGGTATGCAAGGTTCATGCACATCTGGCGCTTTGAGCGGAAAACCGTGAGCGCCGTCAGCTTCAACCAAAATAATGTCGCACTCTGACCTGGCAGCCAGGCAGTCAATGGCAGAAGAGGGAAATCCGCGAACTTTACCCACAGCGGCTTTCCATGAAGCAAAACAAGCAAGCATAGGTTGCATCAATATAGGGGAAGGTAATGCGCCCGGTTCACGGCAAAACAGTCGGGGACAGGAGACATCGGGGAAAAACATATGCGTTGTCGTGGTGATTAAAACCCGTCGCCCACCTCTGGCAAATAATTCTGCAAGCCAGAGAATCGTGCTGGTTTTCCCTCCTGCACCGACAACAGAAATGACCAGAGGTCTACGCGGCCCATCGACATCACAATTCGGTGCAATATCTTCTGTTATATTCTCCATAATAATTACCAGCCACCTGAAGCAACGAAAATTATGCCAAAAATTGATTGTATAATGACTGCCGCTGGTCTTTCCTCACGGATGGGGCAATGGAAAATGATGTTACCCTGGCAGGAAGGCACGATACTTGATGCGAGTATCAAAAACGCATTGCAATTTTGGTGATGCTGCCAACTTACTGATTTAGTGTATGATGGTGTTTTTGAGGTGCTCCAGTGGCTTCTGTTTCTATCAGCTGTCCCTCCTGTTCAGCTACTGACGGGGTGGTGCGTAACGGCAAAAGCACTGCCGGACATCAGCGCTATCTCTGCTCTCACTGCCGTAAAACATGGCAACTGCAGTTCACTTACACCGCTTCTCAACCCGGTACGCACCAGAAAATCATTGATATGGCCATGAATGGCGTTGGATGCCGGGCAACCGCCCGCATTATGGGCGTTGGCCTCAACACGATTTTCCGCCATTTAAAAAACTCAGGCCGCAGTCGGTAACCTCGCGCATACAGCCGGGCAGTGACGTCATCGTCTGCGCGGAAATGGACGAACAGTGGGGATACGTCGGGGCTAAATCGCGCCAGCGCTGGCTGTTTTACGCGTATGACAGGCTCCGGAAGACGGTTGTGGCGCACGTATTCGGTGAACGCACTATGGCGACGCTGGGGCGTCTTATGAGCCTGCTGTCACCCTTTGACGTGGTGATATGGATGACGGATGGCTGGCCGCTGTATGAATCCCGCCTGAAGGGAAAGCTGCACGTAATCAGCAAGCGATATACGCAGCGAATTGAGCGGCATAACCTGAATCTGAGGCAGCACCTGGCACGGCTGGGACGGAAGTCGCTGTCGTTCTCAAAATCGGTGGAGCTGCATGACAAAGTCATCGGGCATTATCTGAACATAAAACACTATCAATAAGTTGGAGTTATTACCTGCAATTTTGTAGTCGGGTTATTCTGGTTACCGGTTATCGGGCGAACGAGCTACATTCACGTTACGCTAATCATAAAGATATCATCATTGTCCACAACCCGAATTACACCCAGGGTTTGTTCAGTTCCATCACGGCTGCGGTTTCAACTGTGGAAAGCGAATACTGCTTTATCACGCATGGAGACATGCCCTGTCTGAATGAAGAAATATTCAATAAAATCTGGCAACTAAGAGGTGATGGCGCGTTACTCCCTCACTTTAATGGGGTTCCTGGTCACCCCATTTTACTGCCTTTAACCTGCCTGATACAGGCGGTATCTCACGCCAGCATGGGCAGCATGCGCCAGGCTTTACTGGCAGGCATTCATTATTCTGTTGCGCTGGATGATGAAAGAATCATTCTGGATATTGACACACCTGATGATTTCAAACGCATTACTAAAATATAATATGAAATGCATATCTAATGAGACCGCATTTCTCAGCAAATACAAATTTATTCGCAAAAAATCATATCATAATGATAATCACCCACTATTTTTGAGAAACACAGATCTGTTCGGTAACCCACCCAATGATATGTATCGCGGATTGATTTTAATTCTCACTTACCTGATGTGAGACAATTCACAAAGCGGCATAAACTTTAGAAGCACCTCACAAAAACTTATTTTTAAACTGCACTATCGCAAGAGTGGTGTGAATGTTGCTGTATCCCCCCTAAACCACCGGCGCTGTCCATGTCGGTTATTGATTGATACCTGAAACAAATTAAGGAGAGGGTCATGGGGGATATTATGCGTCCCGTTCCGTTTGAGGAACTTTTGACGCGCATATTTGAGGAATACCAGCAACAACGCTCTATCTTTGGCATTCCTGAACAGCAGTTTTATAAACCCGCCGAGGAAAAGTCAGTCAATGTGTTCGGTGAAAGCTGCGCCACGCCTGTTGGCCCCGCAGCGGGTCCACATACTCAACTCGCCCAGAACATTGTGACCTCATGGCTAACGGGCGGTCGTTTCATTGAACTCAAAACGGTACAAATTCTCGACCGCCTCGAGCTGGAAAAGCCCTGCATAGATGCTGAAGATGAGTGTTTTAACACCGAATGGTCCACCGAATTCACCCTGCTCAAAGCCTGGGATGAATACCTGAAAGCCTGGTTTATCCTTCACCTGCTGGAGAAAGTGTTGCTGCCTCCGGAAGAAGGTAAATCCTTCATCTTTAACATGAGTGTTGGCTATAACCTTGACGGTATTAAACAACCGCCAATGCAGCAGTTCATCGACAATATGATGAATGCTTCCGCGCACCCTAAATTTGCCTAGTATCGCGATACGCTGAGCAAATGGCTGCAGGATGACACTTTCCTCGCTCGCCATCATCTGTTGTCGCGCAGGGAAACACTTCGGGCGTTACCGGCACGTATTCCTGGCGCAATGGTTCATGGTGTAACGCTATCCACCATGCATGGATGCCCGCCGCATGAAATCGAAGCTATCTGTCGCTATATGCTGGAAGAGAAAGCGCTGAATACCTTTGTGAAACTCAACCCAACGCTACTGGGCTTTGCCCGTGTCCGCGAAATTCTCGACGGCTGCGGATTTAGCTATATTGGGCTGAAGGAAGCCTCTTTTGACCACGATCTTAAGCTCGATCAGGCGCTGGAAATGCTGCAGCGCTTAATGCAACTGGCAAAAGAAAAATCGCTGGGTTTTGGTGTAAAACTCACCAATACGCTCGGAACAATCAACAATAAGGGTGCGCTGCCCGGTGACGAGATGTACATGTCGGGTCGCGCATTATTCCCACTCTCCATCAATGTCGCTGCGGTGCTTTCTCGCGCCTTTGATGGTCAGCTGCCTATTTCATACTCCGGCGGCGCCAGCCAGATGAATATCCGCGATATTTTCGATACCGGTATTCGCCCTATTACAATGGCAACTGATTTACTCAAACCTGGCGGTTATTTACGGTTGAGTGCCTGCATGCGTGAACTCGAAAGCTCCAACGCCTGGGAAATGCAGCATGTTGATGTAGCAAAATTAAACCGGCTTGCCGAAGATGCAGTCACCATGGAATACACGCAAAAACACTGGAAGCCGGAAGAGCGAATTAACGTCGCGGAAGGGCTCCCGCTAACAGACTGCTATGTTGCCCCCTGCGTCACGGCCTGCGCCATTAAGCAAGATATCCCTGAATATATTCGCCTTCTGGGCGAACAGCGTTACGCCGACGCGCTGGAGCTTATTTATCAGCGCAATGCCCTCCCCGCCATTACAGGTCACATCTGCGATCATCAGTGCCAGTACAACTGTACGCGTCTGGATTACGATAGCGCGCTCAACATTCGTGAACTGAAAAAAGTCGCACTGGAAAAAGGCTGGGACGAGTACAAACAGCGTTGGCACAAACCTGCAGGGTCCGGTTCCCGCCATCCTGTTGCGGTGATTGGCGCAGGTCCGGCTGGTCTGGCTGCGGGTTATTTCCTGGCACGCGCTGGGCATCCTGTCACGATTTTTGAACGAGAAGCAAACGCCGGTGGCGTGGTGAAAAACATCATTCCTCAGTTCCGTATTCCCGGCGAACTTATCGAACACGATATCGAGTTTGTGGCCAGCCACGGCGTGAAATTCGAATATGGATGTGATCCGCACTTAAATGTCGCTCACCTGCAAAAGCAGGGATATCACTACGTACTGATTGCCACCGGTACGGATAAAAACAGTGGTGTGAATTTGCATGGCGATAACCAGAACGTCTGGAAATCGCTGCCTTTCCTGCGTGAATACAACCAGGGCGCTCAACTCCAGTTGGGTAAACATGTCGCTATCGTAGGCGCAGGCAATACCGCGATGGACTGCGCGCGCGCAGCGCTTCGCGTACCTGGCGTCGAAAAAGCAACGGTGGTGTACCGCCGCTCCTTGCAGGAAATGCCAGCGTGGCGGGAAGAGTATGAAGAGGCGTTGCACGACGGCGTAGAATTCCGCTTCCTGGCTAACCCTGAACAATTCGATAAAGACGGAACATTAACTCTGCGAGTGATGGCGCTTGGCGAAGCCGATGCGAAAGGTCGTCGTCGCCCGGTGGAAACCAGCGAAACAGTTAAGCTGCATGTTGATAGCCTGATAACCGCTATTGGTGAACAGCAGGATACCGACGCGCTCAATGCAATGGGTGTCGCGCTGGATGAAAACGGTTGGCCTGATGTGAATGCCATCGGTGAAACCCGCACGGCGAATGTCTTTATGATTGGTGATGTCCAGCGCGGCCCATCATCGATCGTCTCCGCTATTGGCACGGCTCGCCGGGCTACTGATGCCATTCTGAAACGAGAAAATATCCATTCGCATCACCACGATAAGCACTGGAACAACGTCAATCCTGCCGACATTTATCAACGAAAAGGCAACATCGCTATCTCACTGGTCGATAAAGACGATCGCGACGCCTTTGTGACGCAGGAAGCCGCACGCTGCCTTGAATGTAATTATGTCTGTAGCAAATGCGTGGATGTCTGCCCTAACCGCGCCAATGTGTCGCTGCCTATCCCTGGTTTCCACGATCGTTTCCAGACGCTGCACCTGGATGCTTATTGTAACGAATGCGGTAACTGCGCCCAGTTCTGTCCGTGGCAGGGGAAACCGTATCAGGACAAAGTCACCCTGTTTAGCCTGCTTCAGGACTTTGAAAACAGTCACAATCCCGGCTTCCTGATAGAGGGAGAGAATGTGCGGGTTCGCCTTAATGACCAATGCTGGACGCTGACGATAAACAACTCGGGCCAATTTACCCACGTGCCGGCGGAACTGGATGACATGTGCCGCATCATCAGTCATGTCCACCAGCATCATCACTATCTGCTCGGACGGGTGGAGGTATAACCATGTTGATTCTGAAAAATGCCACTGTCGTACAGCTGTTCCCGGCAAAGGTACAGGAAAGTGTCGATATCGCGATTGATAACGATGTCATTATCGAGGTGGGTGATGCGTTAACACAACGCTACCCTCAGGCCCGCTGGAAAGAGATGCATGGGCGTGTTGTTATGCCGGGTATTGTCTGTGCTCACAACCATTTTTACTCAGGGCTGTCGCGCGGCATTATGGCAAACATTGCCCCCTGCCCTGATTTTATCTCTACGCTGAAAAATCTATGGTGGCGTCTGGATCGTGCGCTGGATGAAGAATCTCTCTACTACAGCGGGCTAATCTGCTCTATTGAAGCCATTAAAAATGGTTGTACGGCGGTGATTGACCATCACGCTTCACCAGCCTACATCGCCGGTTCGCTGAGCACGCTGCGTAGCGCATTTCTGAAAGTCGGGCTGCGCGGTATGACGTGTTTTGAAACCACCGATCGTAACGGCGGTCTCAAAGAGCTTCAGGACGGCGTGGAAGAGAACATTCGCTTTGCGCGCCAGATCGATAGCGCACGTAAAAATGGCTCTGAGCCCTATTTGGTCGAAGCGCATATTGGCGCCCATGCCCCCTTTACCGTACCAGATGCGGGCCTGGAAATGCTGCGAGAAGCAGTAAAAACCACTGGCCGGGGTGTACACATTCATGCGGCAGAAGATCGTTATGATGTCTCTCACAGCCATCATCTCTATGGTAAAGACTTACTGGCAAGGCTCGCGGAATATGACCTTATCGGTCATAAAACGCTGATTGCCCACGGCCTTTACTTATCGCCCGACGATATTGTTTTACTCAATCAACAAGATGCGTTCCTGGTGCATAACGCCCGCTCTAACATGAACAACCATGTTGGTTACAACCCTTACCTGAGCAACATTCGCAACCTGGCGCTGGGTACCGATGGCATTGGTTCTGACATGTTCGAGGAGCTGAAATTCGCCTTCTTTAAACATCGTGATGCCGGTGGCCCGCTGTGGCCAGACAGCTTCGCGAAAGCGCTGGCTAACGGTAATGAACTGCTCAATCGCAACTTTGGCGCGCGCTTCGGCCAAATTGAAGCGGGTTACAAGGCCGATCTGACTATCTGTGACTACAACCCTCCGACGCCGTTGCTGGCCGAAAATATCGCCGGGCACATTGCCTTTGGGCTCGGGTCGAACAGCGTACACAGCGTGATCGTCAACGGCATCATGATCTACGAAGATCGTCAGTTTACCTTCGATTGCGACGCTATCTACAGCGAAGCAAGGAAAGCGGCGGCCAACATGTGGCGACGGATGGATTCACTGGCATAACTCAAACCCTCTCCCAACGCGGAGAGGGAATCACGAGGCAGAATTATGATCGAGCAATTTTTCAAGCCAGATTCGGTGGAACAAGCACTGGAGCTAAAACGTCGCTATCACAATGACGCCGTTTGGTTTTCTGGCGGTAGCAAGCTTAATGCCACACCGACTCATACTGATAAACGTATTGCTATTTCGCTTCAGGATCTGGAGCTGGAATGGACTGACTGGGATAATGGCGCTCTGCGTATTGGCGCAACAACCCGCCTACAGCTCTTACGCGATACCCCATACCTTCCGGCTGCGCTGCATGAAGCGCTGGGTTTCATCTATTCACGTCATCTGCGTAACCAGGCCACCCTCGGCGGCGAAATTGCCGCCCAACAGGAAGAGTCCGTGCTACTGCCTGTTCTGTTAGCACTTGATTCCGTGTTGGTTTTTGGTGACGGCAGTACGCTTCCTCTGGAGGAGTACCTGGCCTGCCCAGACGATCGCCTGATCACCGAGATCGTCATTAAAGATCCCTATCGCGCCTGCGCGACCAGAAAAATCAGCCGCTCTGTCGCCGGGTTAACCGTCATGACGGCCGCGGTCGCACTTACCGATAAGCAAGGCATGCGCATAGCGCTGGATGGCGTTACCCCCCGCGCGATGCGTTTGCACGATGTCGAAACGCAGGGGCTGGAGGGTGAAGCATTAGAAAATGCGGTCGCTGCGTCCATCTTCCCGCAAGAAGATCTTCGCGGAAGCATCGCGTACAAGCGCTACATCGCAGGTATTGTGGTCGCGGACCTCTACGCTGACTGCCAGCAGAGAGGAGAGGACATTTTATGATTATTCATTTTTCACTTAATAACGTTGCACGCGAATTAAAGGTTAATCCCGGCGAAAACGTGCAAAAAATGTTATTTAACCTGGGCATGCATTCCGTTCGCAACAGTGATGATGGCTTTGGTTTTGCCGGGTCCGATGCGATTATTTTCAATGGCCGCATCGTAAACGCCTCGCTACTGATTGCCGCCCAGCTGGCTAACGCAGAAGTACAAACAGCGGAATCGCTGGGTAAATGGAATGAATTAAGCCTTGTCCAGCAGGCGATGGTCGATATCGGTGTTGTACAATCAGGTTATAACGATCCTGCTGCCGCACTGATCATTACCGATCTCCTTGATCGCACCCCTGAGCCAACACGTGAAGAAATAGACGACGCGCTTTCCGGTTTGTTCAGCCGTGACGCGGGCTGGCAGCAATATTACCAGGTGGTTGAATTGGCCGCCGCACGTAAAACCAATCCCCACGCGACACTGGATGTTGCCCCGACATTTCGTGATGACCTGGCCGTGGTGGGTAAACTTCATCCCAAAACAGATGCGGCAAAAATGGTTCAGGCGAAACCCTGTTACGTGGAAGATCGCGTGACGCCTGACGCCTGCATAATCAAGATGCTGCGTAGCCCGCATGCTCACGCATTGATTACTCACCTTGATGTCAGTAAAGCAGAAGCCTTACCGGGCGTGGTGCACGTCATTACCCACCGCAACTGCCCCGATATTTACTACACACCGGGCGGTCAAAGCGCACCAGAACCGTCTCCTCTCGATCGTCGCATGTTTGGTAAAAAGCTGCGCCACGTGGGCGATCGTGTCGCGGCCGTAGTGGCGGAGTCTGAAGAGATAGCTCTGGCGGCGCTGAAGCTCATTGACGTGGAATATCAGGTGCTCAAGCCCGTCCTGTCCATTGACGAAGCGATGGCAGAGGATGCGCCAGTCGTTCACGATGAGCCCGTGGTATATGCCGCAGGCGCACCGGACACTCTTGAAGAGGATAATCAGCACGCCGCCCAACGCGGCGAACATATGATTATCAATTTCCCGATTGGCGCACGGCCTCGCAAAAACATTGCAGCAGGATTACATGGTCATATCGGCGATATGGAGAAAGGCTTTGCCGATGCGGATGTGGTCATCGAACGCACTTATTCATCCACGCAGGCCCAGCAGTGTCCTGCAGAACCGCACCTTTGCTTTACCCGCATGGATGGCGACCGACTGATTATTCACGCCTCCACCCAGGTTCCCTGGCATGTCCGTCGCCAGGTTGCTCGTCTCGTCGGCATGAAACAACACAAAGTTCACGTCATTAAAGAGCGCGTGGGTGGCGGTTTTGGTTCCAAACAAGACATCTTGCTGGAAGAAGTATGTGCATGGGCAACCTGCGTGACCGGACGACCGGTGTATTTCCGCTATACCCGTGAAGAAGAGTTTATCGCTAACACGTCCCGCCACGTCGCTGACGTCACCGTAACGCTTGGGGCGAAGAAAGATGGTCGCCTGACCGCCATCAAAATGGACTTCCGCGCGAATACCGGCCCTTATGGTAACCATGCGCTGACCGTTCCTTCCAACGGGCCAGCACTGTCGCTGCCGCTTTATCCTTGCGATAACGTCGACTTCCGGGTCACCACTTACTACAGTAATATTTGCCCTACTGGCGCTTACCAGGGCTACGGCGCCCCTAAAGGTAACTTTGCCATCACTATGGCGCTGGCGGAGCTGGCCGAGCAGCTTCAGATTGATCAACTCGACATCATTGAACGCAACCGCGTCCACGAAGGTCAGGAACTGAAGATTCTGGGCTCAATCGGTGAAGGGAAAGCACCAACGTCCGTGCCGACAGCAGCCAGCTGCGCACTTGAGGAGATCCTGCGCCAGGGGCGCGAAATGATTCAGTGGTCGTCTCCTAAGGGCGCAATCGGCGACTGGCGGATCGGCCGTGGTGTGGCCATCATCATGCAGAAGTCTGGTATTCCGGATATCGACCAGGCCAACTGCCTGATCAAACTGGAATCAGACGGTACCGTTATTGTTCAGTCTGGCGGCGCGGATATTGGCACCGGGCTGGATACGGTGGTGACTAAACTGGTGGCTGAAGTCCTGCACTGCCCAACATCTGACGTTCAGGTCATTTCGGGAAATACGGATAGTGCATTATTCGATAAAGGCGCATATGCCTCTTCGGGTACCTGTTTCTCGGGTAATGCGGCGCGCATGGCAGCGGAAAATCTGCGTGAGAAAATTCTCTTTCATGGCGCGCAAATGCTAAATGAGCCGCTGGCTGATGTCATCATTGCCGCACCGGGTGTTGTGCGGGGCAAACGCGGTGAAGTCAGTTACGGTGATATTGCTCATCTGGGGGAAACAGGAACGGGTTTTGGCGCGCTCTCTGCGACCGCGTGCTACATCACGCCTGATTTTGCTTTCCCGTATGGTGCAAACTTTGCGGAAGTTGCGGTCAATGTGCGTAGCGGCGAAATCCGACTCGACAAGTTTTATGCACTCCTGGACTGCGGTACGCCCGTCAACCCTGAGCTGGCGTTGGGGCAGATCTACGGTGCAACATTGCGCGCGATTGGCCATAGCCTGAGCGAAGAAATTATCTACGATCGTGAAGGTCACCCACTTACCCGTGATTTGCGCGCCTACGGTGCCCCTAAAATTGGCGATATCCCGCGTGATTTCCGCGCCGTGTTAGTCCCCAGCGATGATAAAGTCGGCCCCTTTGGCGCCAAATCTATCTCTGAAATTGGCGTTAACGGCGCGGCACCGGCTATTGCCACCGCGATTCATGATGCCTGTGGCATCTGGCTTCGAGAGTGGCACTTTACGCCGGAGAAAATACTGACTGCGTTAGGAAAAATATAATAATCCAGGCCGTTCCGACTGCTGCCGGGGCGGCCTGTTTCAACGATTCGATAACGATTAAATTGCTGTCTGTGAATAGAGCGAACACTGCTCTGGGCTTCCTGCATTCAAAATTCACAGAATTTATCCTGCTGAATCAGATGATCAAATTTACTTAGAAGGAGTGAAGGGATGTCTGATATAACCCGCGCAGGTTCCGATCTTATTTATGAACTGGAGGATCGCCCTCCCTTTCACCAGGCCATGGTGGGCGCAATTACCCACCTGCTGGCTATTTTTGTTCCTATGGTGACGCCAGCGCTCATTGTCGGCGCGACCTTACAGCTTTCCCCCGATACCACCGCATATCTGGTGTCTATGGCTATGATTGCATCGGGTATTGGAACCTGGCTGCAGGTCAACCGTTATGGCATTGTCGGCTCTGGCTTACTTTCAATACAGTCGGTTAATTTCTCATTTGTAACCGTAATGATAGCTCTGGGCAGCAGCCTTAAAAGCGACGGTTTTCATGAGGAATTAATTATTTCGTCGCTCCTCGGCGTCTCATTCGTCGGCGCCTTTTTAGTGGTAGGTTCTTCATTCATATTGCCTTACCTACGCCGGGTTATTAGCCCAACCGTCAGCGGTATCGTGGTGCTAATGATCGGACTCAGTTTGATCAAAGTCGGTATTATTGATTTCGGTGGCGGATTTGCAGCGAAGGCCAGCGGAACGTACGGAAACTACGAAAATCTTGGCGTAGGGCTGCTGGTGCTTCTGGTCGTTATCGGTTTTAACTGCTGTCGAAGCCCTCTGCTCAGGATGGGAGGAATCGCGATTGGTCTGATCATCGGCTACCTCGTATCCCTTTGTCTGGGCATGGTTGATTTCAGCGGTCTGCGCAATCTCCCCCTGGTGACGTTACCGGTTCCGTTCAAATACGGTTTCGAGTTCAGTTTTCATCATTTCCTCGTCGTCGGCACCATTTACCTGCTGAGCGTCCTTGAAGCCGTCGGCGACATTACCGCAACCGCCATGGTGTCGCGACGCCCCATTCAGGGCGATGAGTATTTATCGCGCCTGAGAGGCGGCGTGCTTGCGGACGGCCTCGTGTCAGTCATCGCCTGTGCGCTTGGCTCTCTGCCATTGACAACCTTCGCGCAAAATAATGGCGTGATTCAAATGACAGGTGTCGCCTCACGCTATATCGGACGCATTATCGCCATCATCCTGATTGTACTTGGCCTTTTCCCGATGATTGGCGGATTTTTCACAACAATTCCCTCTGCGGTGCTCGGTGGTGCGATGACGCTCATGTTCTCAATGATCGCCATCGCAGGCATCCGCATCATTATTTCTAACGGACTTCGACGTCGGGAAACCTTAATTGTCGCGACCTCGCTGGGCCTCGGATTAGGTGTCTCCTACGACCCTGAAATCTTTAAAATCCTTCCAGCCTCAATCTATGTACTGGTAGAGAACCCCATTTGTGCCGGTGGGTTAACCGCCATGGTACTGAATATCATTCTTCCCGGTGGCTATCGGCAAGAGGAAATCTTCCCCGCCGCTCGGGCAACAGAAGACACGGATTAATACCAGTAAAGGAGTTCATAATGATCGGGAAACACACGCTCAAAGCGGTGCGTGGCGGCTTTATCGATATTACCCGCACGATCGAGCATCCAGAGGAATTAGAATCGGCTCTGCGATTTGTCGAAGACGGATTGTTGCTGATTCAGGATGGTAAAGTGCTGTGGTTTGGCGAGTGGGAGGAAGGGAAACATAAAATTCCCGATTCCATTCGGGTGCGAGACTATCGAGGCAAGCTTATCGTTCCAGGATTTGTCGATACGCATATTCACTATCCGCAAAGTGAGATGGTTGGCGCCTACGGCGAACAGTTACTGGAATGGCTAAATAAACACACCTTTCCTGCCGAGCGGCGCTATCAGGACCTGGAGTATGCCCGCG
Organism: Pseudocitrobacter sp. 2023LY-00077; assembly: GCF_055796175.1. Classification (NCBI taxonomy): domain Bacteria; kingdom Pseudomonadati; phylum Pseudomonadota; class Gammaproteobacteria; order Enterobacterales; family Enterobacteriaceae; genus Pseudocitrobacter; species Pseudocitrobacter sp. 2023LY-00077. Next base: position 312,226 of record NZ_JBSPEI010000002.1, read on the forward strand.
AAATGTCTGCTTTTTTCATCAAGCAACTACTGCGAAATGGGACTACAACGGCTCTGGTGTTCGGTACTGTACACCCGCAATCGGTGGATGCATTGTTTGAAGCCGCAAGCCATATCAATATGCGGATGATTGCCGGAAAAGTCATGATGGACCGTAATGCGCCGGACTATCTTCTGGATGATGCTGAAAGCAGTTATCAGCAGAGCAAAGCGTTAATTGAGCGCTGGCACAAAAATGGTCGCCTGCTCTATGCCATTACCCCACGATTTGCACCGACCTCCTCACCACAACAATTGGCCATGGCGCAGCGTCTGCGGGAAGAGTATCCCGACACCTGGCTGCACACTCATCTCTGTGAAAATAAGGATGAGATAGCCTGGGTGAAAGCACTTTATCCCGATCATGATGGTTATCTGGATGTTTATCATCAGTTTGGGCTAACGGGCAAAAATTGCGTCTTTGCCCATTGTATCCACCTGGAGGAAAAAGAGTGGGATCGCCTTAAAGAGACCGATTCCAGTATCGCCTTTTGTCCTACTTCAAACCTCTATCTTGGCAGCGGCCTGTTTAACCTGCGTAAGGCCTGGCACAAAAAAGTCAAAGTCGGGATGGGCACCGACATTGGCGCAGGCACCACGTTTAACATGCTGCAAACCCTGAATGAGGCTTACAAAGTCTCGCAGCTACAGGGTTATCGACTCTCAGCCTATGAAGCCTTCTACCTTGCAACGCTTGGCGGCGCGCGAGCCCTCGGTTTGGATCACCTGATTGGTAATTTCACGCCGGGAAAAGAGGCCGATTTTGTTGTACTGGAGCCAACGGTGACGCCATTACAGCAACTGCGCTATGACAATTCCGCCTCACTGGTAGACAAATTATTCGTGATGATGACGCTCGGCGACGATCGTTCTATCTATCGCACTTATATCGATGGCCGTCTGGTTTACGAAAGAACCTGATTCCTGTTATCCCATAGAGGGCAGCATTATGTCTGGAGACACGTTACACACCCCCGATAAGTCCAGGCCTGACGGGGCGCTGGATGCTTATTTCCATATTTCCGCCCGTGGTAGCACCGTTCGCCAGGAAGTGCTGGCAGGCTTTACCACATTCCTCGCCATGGTCTATTCCGTTATTGTGGTACCCGGTATGTTAGGGAAAGCAGGTTTTCCCCCTGCGGCAGTATTTGTCGCCACCTGTCTGGTTGCGGGATTCGGCTCCCTGCTCATGGGTTTATGGGCCAACCTGCCGATGGCTATTGGCTGCGCTATCTCTCTGACTGCGTTCACGGCTTTCAGCCTGGTACTTGGACAGCATATCAGCGTACCGGTAGCCCTAGGCGCGGTATTCCTGATGGGGGTCATCTTTACCGCGATTTCAGTAACAGGTATCCGCACCTGGATCCTGCGCAATTTACCGATGGGCATCGCACATGGCACCGGGATTGGTATTGGCCTGTTTCTGCTGTTAATTGCGGCAAATGGCGTCGGTATGGTGATTAAAAATCCGCTAGAAGGATTACCCGTCGCACTTGGCGCCTTTACCTCATTTCCGGTCATGATGAGTTTACTGGGACTGGCGATCATTTTCGGTCTTGAGAAGTGCCGCATACCCGGCGGTATCCTCATCGTCATCATTCTTATTTCGGTTATCGGTCTGATATTCGATCCTGCCGTGAAATTCCACGGTCTGGTCGCTATGCCCAGCCTGAGTGGTGAAGATGGTAAATCACTGATTTTCAGCCTGGATATCATGGGGGCGCTCAAACCAACGGTATTACCAAGCGTCCTTGCCCTTGTCATGACCGCCGTATTTGACGCAACAGGAACCATTCGCGCGGTTGCCGGCCAGGCGAATCTGTTGGATAAAGACAATCAAATCATCAATGGTGGAAGGGCATTGACCAGCGACTCCGTTAGCTCAGTATTCTCCGGGCTGGTCGGCGCAGCGCCCGCTGCGGTTTATATCGAGTCAGCAGCGGGTACGGCCGCAGGTGGGAAAACGGGGCTAACGGCCACTGTCGTAGGCGCCCTTTTCTTGCTCATTCTGTTTTTATCGCCGCTCTCGTATTTGATACCCGGTTACGCCACCGCGCCCGCGCTGATGTATGTGGGTTTACTGATGCTGAGTAACGTGGCGAAACTGGACTTTGATGATTTCATCGATGCTATGTCCGGTCTGGTTTGCGCGGTCTTTATCGTACTGACCTGTAATATTGTCACGGGCATCATGCTGGGATTTGTCACACTTGTCGTCGGACGCGTATTTGCGCGGGAATGGCAGAAACTCAATATTGGGACGGTAATCATCACCCTCGCGCTGGTCGCATTTTATGCGGGCGGTTGGGCGATTTAGGTAGTACGCCGCGCCATCTGGCGCGGCGTCCCTTCAGCGTTGGCGTATGGCACTTTTCGCAATACGCCCACGACGGTAGCGTTGCAGTTCAGCATCGGTCATCAGTTGTAACGCCTGCGTTGGGCAAACGCTCACACAGGCCGGCCCTTCTTCCCGGTGTCCGCAGAGATCGCATTTTAAGACCGTCGAATCTTCCGCGTCAGGATAGCTCTCAACGGAAATCGCCCCGAATGGGCAGGCAATCACGCAACGCAGGCAGCCAATGCAGCGTGCATCGTCTGATTCGACTGCACGTTTCCCAATCGTCAGCGCCCCTACAGGGCAAACCTCTACGCAAGAAGCCCGCTCACACTGATGACACATAACCGGCACACTGATCTCTCCCCTGCGCTGAACCTTCAGCCGTGGCGAGAATGCCGTCAACTGTCGGGCATCTTCCGCAGAATGCGCCTGGACACAGGCAACTTCACAGGTACGGCAGGCAATACATCGCGCCTCATCCGCCACGATAAATGCCTTCATTTCAGCTCCTTCTGCTCAAACAGGGTGAGCATATCTCGTGCGGCCTGACGGCCTGCGACCATCGCCGTCACCACCAGGTGCGCGCCATGCACAGCATCACCGCCCGCAAACACCTTATCGATTTGTGTTTGTGTCGATAACCGGTCTTCGCCCCCCGTTTTAATCAAGCCTCGTTTATCAAGTTCAATCCCTGTTCCGCGAAGCCAGGGCATGTCATGCGCCTGAAAACCAAATGCGAGGATCAGCACATCCGCCGGCAGTTCAAACTCCGATCCGCTGACCGGGTGTGAACGGCGTCGACCATCCGGGCCCGCATCGCCCATTTCAGTGCGTATCAACCCAACCGCGGAGAGCTGTCCTTCTTCATTACAGGCAATATATTGCGGTTGCACATTAAACAGGAACTCAACGCCCTCTTCGCGCGCGTTAACCACTTCCTTATGTGAGCCAGGCATACTGGCTTCGTCACGCCGATAGGCGCAGATCACGCTGGTAGCGTTTAAACGTGCCGACGTGCGCAGGCAGTCCATTGTCGTGTCGCCCCCACCCAGAACAACGACACGCTTGTTGGTCAAATCCGTCAACGGATATTCGTCGCTCAAGGGTAACCCCATCTGCTGGCGCGTCTGAGCAATTAAAAACGGTAATGCCTGAATCACACCTGGCGCATCCTCATGAGGCAGCTTCGCCTGAATAAGACCGTACGTACCGACGCCAATAAAAACAGCATCGTACTGGTCCACTAAGCGGCTGAAAGGAATATCACGCCCCACATCGGCATTGAGATGAAAATCGATACCCATTGCGGTAAAGATATCCCGCCTCGTGGCAAGCACTTGTTTTTCCAGTTTAAAAGAGGGGATGCCAAACGTCAGCATGCCGCCAATCTCCGGGTGGCGATCGAAGACATCAACATGCACGCCTTCACGAGCCAGAACATCTGCACACCCCAGACCAGCCGGCCCGGCGCCAATTACCGCAACACGCTGCGGACGAGGCGTAACCTGACGGAGGTCGGGTCGCCAACCAGAAGCCAGCGCCGTATCCGTAATGTAGCGTTCGATGTTGCCAATCGAGACGGCGCCAGAGTGTCCTTTTAGGGTACACGCGCCTTCACAGAGTTTGTCCTGCGGGCAAACTCTGCCGCAAATTTCCGGTAATGAACTGGTTTGATGACACAGCTCAACGGCCTCAAGAACACGCCCCTCTTTAACCAGTCGAATATAATCCGGAATCGCGTTATGCAACGGACATGACCAGTTGCAGTTGGCTTTTTCAGCGCAATACAGGCAACGATCGCTTTCAAAGAATGCCTGCTCACTACTTAGCCCTTGATAAATTTCATCAAAATGTGTTTTTCGTTGTTCTGCAGGCGTTTTTTCCGCGCCTTTACGTGCGGGGGTTTTCAGAAATGCACTGCGACAAGAGGACACTTTTGCATGCGATGACATGCCAGAAACAACCTGATGGCGCCGCCTTTTTTGCAATTGTTCGATTCCATGGCCATCCATAAGACGGATCGCCTGCGTCGGACAGGCCTGCACGCACGCAGGCCCTCCGGCAACGCGTTGCTCACAGAGGTCACACTTCTGCGCACCGTTCTCTGCCATCTCGATAACGCCAAATGGGCAAGCGATTGCGCAGTTTTTACAGCCAATACAACGTCGCTCATCCAACTGCACGCCACCATATTGGTAGGTCAACGCATCGACCGGACAGGAAGCTACGCAAGGAGCATGAGTACAGTGATGGCAGACAACAACACTGGCTGATTTTCCTTTATTCACCACATGAAGCCGGGGAAGAAAATCACCACGGTCCTGGGGCCAGTTCTCCTGATTATGGGCGACAACACACGCAATTTCGCAGGCATGGCAGCCAATACATTCCGTTGCATCAGAAACGATAAACTTTTTCATGGGCTTCCCTTTTTACTCTGATTGGATTTGCTTCCGCTACACCGGTGATGCAATAAATGGGCATTTTTGCTTGTATTAAAAAATCGGATGCAATTTTTGAGACACTCATCAAATAAAATTACCCATCGACGCATTACATAACATCCTCGCGATTACGTCCGCCTTCATTTCCTTTATTAAAATTCACAAACAGAGTTTCTCACCAATTGCAAATAACCATTTCAGAATGATTGATTTTTTATCAAGATGAGAAAATCAAAATTGCTTCCAGATTAACCCTCACGGGATGTCGCCGAGAAAGAAGGTATTTATGTGAGCGTTCACGCATTTTAATCACATCGATTCCTGTCAGCAGAAAACTGGCACTCCACGAGCATGCTATTGCTGGATGTTATTCACTTTTAGCTTTTGGCGAGAGAAAGGAGAAACTCATGAGCGCCATCGACTCTCAACTTCCCCCTCCTTCGGGGCAAAGTCGCGCGACGGATGAAGTAGACCGCCTGTTATCACCAGGGAAACTTGTCATCCTCGGGCTACAGCATGTGTTAGTGATGTACGCTGGCGCCGTCGCCGTGCCGCTAATGATTGGCGACAGGCTTGGGCTGAGTAAAGAAGCCATTGCTATGCTCATCAGTTCCGATCTCTTTTGTTGTGGCGTCGTGACATTACTTCAGTGTGTGGGAATTGGGCGCTTTATGGGTATCCGTCTACCGGTAATTATGTCGGTGACATTTGCCGCCGTCACCCCAATGATTGCAATTGGCATCAACCCCGACATTGGCCTGTTAGGGATATTTGGCGCGACCATAGCCGCGGGTATTATTACGACATTACTCGCCCCTTTAATTGGGCGACTGATGCCGCTATTTCCTCCTCTGGTAACCGGCGTGGTCATCACGTCTATTGGATTAAGTATTATTCAGGTTGGTATAGACTGGGCCGCGGGCGGAAAAGGTAACCCCGAGTATGGCAATCCAATTTATTTAGCCATCTCTTTTGCCGTTCTCATATTTATATTACTCGTCACTCGCTATGCGAAAGGATTTATGTCAAATGTTGCCGTCTTATTGGGCATCATATTTGGGTTTATCCTCTCCTGGATGATTAACGAGGTTAATCTCTCTGGCCTGCATGATGCGGCCTGGTTTGCCATTGTAACGCCAATGGCTTTTGGCACGCCGGTTTTTGATCCCGTCTCTATCCTGACCATGACCGCCGTATTGATTATCGTATTTATCGAATCCATGGGGATGTTTCTGGCACTTGGGGAGATTGTCGGCCGAAAACTCTCTTCGCAGGATATCATCCGTGGCCTGCGCGTTGATGGCGTTGGGACGATGATCGGCGGTCTGTTCAACAGTTTTCCTCACACCTCATTTTCTCAGAATGTCGGTCTGGTCAGCGTAACGCGCGTTCATAGTCGATGGGTGTGCATAGCCTCCGGCGTTATTCTCATTTTGTTTGGCATGGTGCCCAAAATGGCGGTTCTTGTGGCCTCTATTCCACAGTTCGTCCTTGGTGGGGCGGGTTTGGTCATGTTTGGCATGGTGCTGGCAACGGGTATCCGTATTTTATCTCGCGGTAACTACACGACAAACCGTTACAATCTTTATATTGTCGCCATTAGCCTCGGCGTAGGCATGACGCCAACGCTTTCGCATGATTTCTTTTCCAAACTGCCCGGCGTTCTCCAGCCATTACTTCACAGCGGGATTATGCTTGCCACCGTCAGCGCTGTGGTGCTGAATCTGTTTTTTAACGGTTATCAGCATCATACCGAGATGGCGCAGGATGAACGCGTCGCCAGCGGGATGAAAGTGCGGACAGTTCGCATGTGGTTGCTTTTGCGTAAGCTAAAAAAGGAGCAACGAGATGAGTAGAAAGAATCTCATCATTCGGGGGGTAGTTAGCCTGATTCTGCTGTTGCTGATGGCCATTCCGGCCGTATCGGATGTTATCGCGCAGGGCATTGAAAGCCGATTTCAGTTTGCGTTACTGCTCTTCTGATTCTTCAACACCCGCCTAAATGTGCGGGTGTTGAAATTTTTACCAGTAAAACGGGTGCAGGTTAATTATACTGTCGCAATATTGTTTAGTTAAGAATCACATTGAGACACCATGCGACAGGAACACGTCATATTACTGGATGAGCTGGGAAATACGACCGGCACGCTGGAGAAATATGCGGCGCATACCACCACCACGCCTCTCCACCTCGCCTTCTCCTGCTGGATTTTCGATAACATAGGCCAGGTTCTGATTACCCGACGCTCGCTCAGTAAAAAAGCCTGGCCGGGCGTCTGGACTAACTCTGTTTGCGGTCATCCTCAATTAGATGAAACCTTCGAGCAGGCGATTACCCGTCGCTGCCGTTTCGAAGTCGGCGCGGCGCTCACCGACATTACTCCGGTGTATCCTGAATTTCGTTATTGCGAAACAGACGCCAGCGGCATTGTGGAAAACGAAGTCTGCCCGGTGTATGCGGCAAGGTTAACCAATGCCATTGCATTAAACCCGGACGAAGTGATGGATAGTCACTGGGTTTCATTAGATGCGCTTTTTCAGGCGCTGGCTGCCACACCGTGGGCATTCAGCCCATGGATGGTATTGCAGTATCGTTCGCAAGAAGCGCGGGATAAGCTGGCGCGGTTTGTCCCCTCACCCCTGCCCTCTCCCTAAGGGAGAGGGAGAAAACCTGCACCAGTCTCAACCACCAGCACTATCTGTCCCCTCTCCCTTAGGGAGAGGGTTAGGGTGAGGGGGTAAAAAAAAACCCGATGCTCACACATCGGGGCTTTTTCACATCTCAGTGATTTATTTCACCGGGCGCATCGCCGGGAACAGAATCACATCGCGGATGGTGTGGCTGTTGGTGAACAGCATCACCATACGGTCGATACCGATACCCAGACCCGCAGTCGGCGGCAGGCCGTGTTCCAGCGCGGTTACGTAGTCTTCGTCGAAGAACATCGCTTCGTCGTCGCCTGCGGCTTTCGCATCAACCTGATCCTGGAAGCGCTGCGCCTGATCTTCTGCATCGTTCAGCTCGCTAAAGCCGTTACCGATTTCACGGCCACCGATGAAGAATTCAAAGCGGTCAGTGATTTCCGGGTTAACGTCATTACGACGCGCCAGCGGAGACACTTCTGCCGGGTATTCAGTGATGAAGGTCGGCTGAATCAGGTGCGCTTCGGCCACTTCTTCGAAGATTTCGGTCACGATGCGGCCCAGACCCCAGCTCTTCTCAACTTTAATACCGATGCTTTCCGCAATCGCTTTTGCAGAATCGAAGTTATCCAGATCCGCCATATCCGTTTCCGGACGGTATTTCTTGATCGCTTCGCGCATGGTCAGTTTTTCGAACGGTTTGCCGAAGTCGAAGGTTTCTTCACCATAAGGCACTTCGGTAGTACCGAGGATGTTCTGCGCCAGAGTGCGGAACAGAGATTCGGTCAGCTCGATCAGATCTTTGTAATCCGCATACGCCATATAGAGTTCCATCATGGTGAACTCTGGGTTATGACGTACGGAGATACCTTCGTTACGGAAGTTACGGTTGATTTCGAACACGCGTTCGAAGCCGCCAACGACCAGACGTTTCAGGTACAGTTCCGGCGCGATACGCAGGTACATGTCCAGGTCCAGGGCGTTGTGGTGGGTGATGAACGGACGGGCAGACGCGCCGCCAGGGATCACCTGCATCATCGGGGTTTCCACTTCCATAAAGTCGCGGGCAACCATGAACTGGCGGATACCGGCCATAATCTGAGAGCGGATTTTAAAGGTTTTGCGGGATTCATCGTTAGAGATGAGGTCCAGGTAACGCTGGCGATAGCGCGCTTCCTGATCCTGCAGGCCGTGGAATTTGTCCGGCAGCGGGCGCAGCGCTTTAGTCAGCAGACGCAGCTCGGTGCAGTGGATAGACAGTTCACCGGTTTTGGTTTTGAACAGTTTACCTTTCGCGCCAAGGATATCGCCGAGGTCCCATTTCTTGAACTGCTCGTTATAAACGCCTTCCGGCAGATCGTCACGGGCAACGTACAACTGAATGCGGCCACCCACGTCCTGCAAGGTCACGAAAGAGGCTTTACCCATGATACGGCGGGTCATCATGCGGCCAGCAACGGACACTTCGATGTTCAGCGCTTCCAGCTCTTCGTTCTCTTTGGCGTCGAAGTCAGCGTGCAGTTGGTCTGAGGTGTGGTCGCGACGGAAATCGTTCGGGAACGGGAGGCCCTGCTCGCGCAGTGCTGCCAGCTTCTCGCGGCGCGCTTTCAGTTCATTGTTAAGGTCAGCTACCGCGTCAGCACCTTGTGCGTGTTGTTCAGACATGTTGGTTCCTCATAACCCTGCTTTCAAACTTGCTTCGATAAATTGATCCAGACTGCCGTCCAGCACCGCCTGCGTGTTACGGGTTTCTACACCGGTACGCAAGTCTTTGATGCGGGAGTCGTCCAGGACATAAGAACGAATCTGGCTACCCCAGCCGATATCAGACTTGGTGTCTTCCATCGCCTGTTTCTCCGCGTTCTTCTTCTGCATTTCCAGTTCATAAAGCTTTGCTTTCATCTGCTTCATGGCCTGGTCTTTGTTCTTGTGCTGAGAACGGTCGTTCTGGCACTGCGTTACCGTATTGGTCGGAATGTGGGTAATACGTACCGCGGATTCCGTACGGTTAACGTGCTGACCACCCGCCCCTGACGCACGATACACGTCGATGCGCAGATCAGCCGGGTTGATTTCGATATCAATATCGTCATCCACTTCCGGGTAAACAAACGCAGAGCTGAAAGAGGTGTGGCGACGTCCACCGGAGTCGAACGGGCTCTTACGCACCAGGCGGTGAACGCCGGTTTCAGTACGTAACCAGCCGTACGCGTAATCACCGGAAATCTTGATAGTGACGGATTTGATACCCGCAACTTCACCTTCAGATTCTTCGATGATCTCGGTTTTGAAGCCGCGCGCTTCGGCCCAACGCAGATACATGCGCTCAAGCATGCTGGCCCAGTCCTGCGCTTCGGTGCCGCCGGAACCGGCCTGGATATCCAGGTAGCAGTCGGCGCTATCGTATTCACCGGAGAACATGCGGCGGAATTCCAGCTGTTCCAGCTTCTCTTCCAGCACGTCCAGCTCAGCAACAGCTTCGTTGAAGGTGTCTTCATCGTCAGCTTCAACCGCCAGTTCCAGCAGGCCAGAAACATCTTCCAGACCCTGCGACATTTGGTCGAGAGTTTCAACAATGGCTTCCAGAGAGGAACGCTCTTTACCCAGCGCCTGTGCGCGCTCAGGTTCGTTCCAGACGTCCGGCTGTTCCAGCTCGGCGTTTACTTCTTCAAGACGCTCTTTCTTGGCATCATAGTCAAAGATACCCCCTAAGAACGTCAGAGCGCTCCGTGAGGTCCTGAATGCGGTTATTTACCGGGTTAATTTCAAACATGGTCTGTTTTCTTTTAATGGACGAGTCAAAATGCGGTTATAAGGGCGAGATTTTACCGGATCTGCGCCCTTATTTATAGCGATTACTGGCGCTAAATTGGCCAGATATTGTCGATGATTAACTGCAAACTGCGGTTTCCGCGAAACTCGTTGATGTCGAGCTTGTAAGCGAGCTTAACTTCGCGCACGCCGTTATCCGGCCAGCAGGCGGTATCAACGTTAAACGCGATGCCGTCCAGCAGCGGGCCGCCGCCCACCGGTTCCACCATCACCTTCAGGTGACGTTCACCGACAATGCGCTGTTGCAGCAGACGAAAATGCCCGTCAAATAGCGGTTCCGGGAACATCTGCCCCCATGGCCCGGCTTCACGCAGCATCTGCGCCACGTCCAGCGTCATCTCTTGTGGGGAGAGTTCGCCATCCGAAAGAATTTCCCCCTGCAACAGGGCCGGATCGAGCCATTCGGTGACCAGTTCGCCAAAGCGCTGCTGGAACTCATCGAACTTCGCTTCCTCCAGCGATAAACCGGCAGCCATCGCGTGGCCGCCAAACTTCATCATCAGGCCTGGATAGAGCGTGTCCAGGCGCTCCAGCGCATCGCGCATATGCAGCCCCTGAATCGAACGGCCAGAACCTTTCAGCATGCCGTCTCCGGCAGGCGCAAAGGCAATCACCGGGCGATGGAAACGCTCTTTGATACGCGAGGCGAGAATACCCACCACGCCCTGATGCCATTCAGGATGATACATCGCCAGCCCGCCGGGCAGTGTGTCGCTACTGCGCTCCAGCTTTTCGCACAGCGTCAGCGCTTCCGCCTGCATGCCCTGCTCAATCTCTTTGCGCGTCTGGTTAAGTGCATCGAGTTCATTTGCCAGCATGCGGGCTTCGCCGAGGTTTTCGCTCAGCAGCAATGCCACGCCCACCGACATATCGTCCAGTCGACCGGCCGCGTTCAGACGCGGGCCGAGTGCGAAACCGAGATCGCTCGCCACCAGCTTTTGCGGGTCGCGATTAGCTATTTCCAGCAAGGCTTTGATGCCAGGGCGACACACGCCCGCACGAATACGGCTCAGGCCCTGCCAGGTCAGAATGCGGTTATTGGCATCAAGCGGCACCACGTCGGCAACCGTACCCAGCGCCACCAGATCGAGGAACTCGACAATCTTCGGCACCGCGATACCGCGCGATTCAAACCAGCCTTTCGCCTTCAGGTGATTACACAGCACCAGCATCAGGTAGAACGCCACGCCCACGCCCGCCAGCGATTTCGATGGGAACGGACAGTCCACCAGGTTTGGGTTAACCATCGCATCGGCAGCCGGCAGCGTCTCCCCCGGCAGGTGGTGATCGGTCACCAGCACGCTGATCCCCAACGCATGCGCGTGATCGACGCCCGCGTGCGAAGAGATCCCGTTATCTACCGTCATGATCATCTGCGCGCCGCGTGCGTGCGCCTGATCGACGACTTCCGGGCTCAGGCCATAACCGTCTTCAAAACGGTTCGGCACCAGATATTCCACGTTATGGCAGCCCATCGCACGCAGCGAGAGCACGCTCAACGCGGTGCTGGTTGCGCCATCGGCGTCATAATCGCCCACCACCATTATGCGCAGGTTTTTCTCGAACGCATCGTGCAGCATCTCAACGGCTTTTTCGACGCCCGTTAACGTGCGCCAGTGCAGCATGCCCTTCAGGCCGCGCTCCAGATCGTCCGCCGACGTCACACCACGGCTGGCGTACAAACGACGCAGCAGCGGCGGTAAATCAGCGGGCAGCGAATCTGAATCAACCGCCTCGCGGCGGCGAAGTTGAATCTGTGGTTTCACGCGAATTATTTACCGCTGGTCTGTTTTTTGTGTTCGTCGAGGAAGGCTTTCATCTCTTTCGGCCCCTGATAACCCGGCACAACGTAGCCATCGTTCAGGACAATCGCCGGTGTGCCGTTGACGCCAAACTGCACGCCCAGCGCGTAGTGATCCGCGATGTTGATATCGCAGCTGGCAGGCTGTACGCCTTTGCCGTTCATTGCGTCATCGAACGCTTTGTTGCGATCTTTCGCGCACCAAATCGCTTTCATATCCTGCTCGGCCTGGCTCTGAATGCCCTGGCGCGGGAAGGCGAGATAACGCACGGTGATACCCAGCGCGTTGTAGTCGCTCATCTCTTCATGCAGCTTGTGGCAATAGCCGCAGGTGATATCGGTAAAGACGGTAATCACGTGCTGCTCTTTTGGCGCTTTGTAGACAATCATCTCTTTTTCCAGGGCGTTGAGATGCGTCATCAGCAGTTGATTGGTCACGTTAACCGGCTGCGCGCCACTCACGTCATACATCGGCCCCTGGATAATGTGTTTGCCATCTTCGGTGACATACAGCACGCCACTGTTGGTCAGCACGGTTTTCATGCCCGCCACCGGCGCATTCTGGATATCCGTACTCTGAACGCCCAGTTTAGCCAGCGACTGTTTAATCGCCGCATCATCCGCGTGGGTGGTAGCGGAAAAAGCCGCCGCCAGCAGGGTAAACATCACTAAACCTTTTTTCATGAACTCGTCCTTTGTAGTCAGCATCACGCGCGTGGGTGGTGCTGTTGATGAAGTTGTCGCAGTCGCTCTGTCGCCACATGCGTATAAATTTGTGTTGTCGATAAATCACTATGGCCTAACAGCATCTGCACCACACGCAAATCTGCGCCGTGGTTGAGCAAATGGGTGGCAAATGCGTGACGCAACACGTGCGGGGAGAGCTTTTCGCTGTCGATACCCGCCAGTTGAGCATAGTGTTTAATGCGATGCCAGAACGTCTGGCGCGTCATTTGTTGCGCGCGCTGGCTGGGGAACAGAACGTCTATCGAGACCCCGTTGAGCAACCACGGGCGACCATGTTCCAGATACGTTTCCACCCAATATACCGCTTCTTCCCCCAGCGGCACGAGGCGTTCTTTGTTGCCTTTACCAATGACGCGTACCACGCCCTGACGCAGGCTGATATCGCTCATCGTCAGCCCGACCAGCTCAGAGACGCGAAGGCCGGTGGCATAGAGTACCTCAAGCATCGCTTTATCGCGCAGCTCCAGCGGGATATCGGTCACCGGCGACTGCAACAGCCGGTCAACCTGTGCTTCACTTAAATCCTTCGGTAAACGCTGCGGCAGCTTTGGTGAGGCCAGCAAAGCGCTGGGGTCATCGGCGCGCACTTTCTCGCGATAAAGATGCTGGAAGAAGCGACGCATAGCGCTTAACAGACGCGCCGAACTGGTGGCTTTATACCCACCCTGCTGGCGTTCCGCGAGCAAATTTTGCAAATCATCATGCTGCACGGTATCAAGCGTCAGGCCGCGATGGGCCAGCCATTCGACCACCATAGTGAGATCGCGACGATAGGCGCTCAGCGTGTTTTCGGCAAGATTGCGCTCCAGCCACAGCGCATCGAGAAATTGTTCGATTCGTGCGAGATCCTGTTCCACGTTCGCCCCTTTGCCTGTTTCATCGGCACCATTATGCATGATTCTATGCGTGTTCTGGTACACTGGCGGCATAGTCACAGCAAGAATCGAGACCTTTACGTTATGAACATCGGCCTTTTTTATGGTTCCAGTACCTGCTACACCGAAATGGCGGCGGAGAAAATTCGCGACATCATCGGCCCGGAACTGGTGACGCTGCACAATGTGAAAGATGACGCTCCGGCGCTCATGGAGCAGTACGATGTGCTGATCCTCGGCATTCCAACCTGGGATTTCGGTGAGATTCAGGAAGACTGGGAAGCCATCTGGGAACAACTGGATACGCTGAATCTTGAGGGCAAAATTGTTGCGCTCTATGGTATGGGCGATCAGTTAGGTTACGGCGAATGGTTCCTGGACGCGCTCGGCATGCTGCACGATAAACTGGCGACCAAAGGCGTGAAGTTTGTCGGCTACTGGCCGACCGAAGGGTATGAATTCACCAGCCCGAAACCGGTCATCGCCGACGGTCAACTGTTTGTTGGCCTCGCACTCGACGAAACCAACCAGTACGACCTGAGCGATGAACGTATTCAGAACTGGTGCGAACAAATTCTTGGCGAAATGGCCGAACAATTCTCTTAATGCTTACTCGGCGCGGGCTGCTGCATCATGATACGCCGCAGGTCGCGCCACTCTTCTGCATCCATACTGTCTGCCGCAATCCATAAATGCTGACGACGACGGCTGGCCAGCCTGCGTAAACGCAGCATCATGCCGGAATTCAGGACCCACGGATGCCCGAGGATCTCCCACTCCTGATCGCGCCAGCGAAGACGAGAATCCATCAGCAGTTTAATTTCCCCCTGATGGCTGTTGATGCGCCGCTGGCTGCGTACGCAGTCAAACACCACCAGCGACAGCAATAACAACCACAGCGGGGTGTAGCTCAACGGCCAGGGCATCAGCAATATGAAGGCCGCCACCAGGCCGTGGAGCAATAAAGAAAGCCATTGTGAGCGCCAGGAGACGCGTAAATCAGATTGCCACAGGACCACGTTCCCGATTCCGAGTCTGAATTAAATGCACCATGCGCTGAAGATCAGCATCCGCCGGCTTACCGTGATTCATCAGCCAGTTGAACAAATCTGGATCGTCGCACTCCAGCAGACGAATAAAAATCGCTTTGTCACCGTCGCTCAGCGAATCGTACTCATGCTCGAAAAACGGCATGATGGAGATATCGAGCTCACGCATACCGCGACGGCATGCCCAGTGGATACGGGCTTTATTATTGATGTCCATAATTTCCTTCCAGCATAACGATGTCATTAGTTTAACGTGTTTTTTGCACTTACTTTACAGCAATCTCGTTAATCGCGGGCAACATTCAGAAAACCCACGCAAACAAAATGGATTTTCAGGTTGCCTGCGTACCTTATCGCAAACCGCGCGTCAGGGCACGAATCGGCTGTTGAAAGCACTTGCATTGATGACCATCTCTTTTACCATGAGTTATCTACCCGTGCGTTAAGCAATTCAGGACATCACTATGGCTTTTACACCTTTTCCTCCTCGTCAGCCTTCCGCTTCTGCGCGTTTACCGCTGACGCTTATGACACTTGATGACTGGGCGCTGGCGACCCTTACCGGTGCCGACAGTGAAAAGTATCTGCAAGGCCAGGTTACCGCCGATGTCGCGGAACTGGGCGTCAATCAGCATCTGCTAGCGGCCCATTGCGATGCCAAAGGCAAGATGTGGAGCAACCTGCGCCTGTTTCGCCGTAACGAGGGTTTCGCCTGGATCGAACGCCGCAGCCTGCGCGACGCACAGCTGACGCAGCTGAAAAAGTACGCGGTGTTCTCCAAAGTGGTTATCGAGCCGAACGATACGCTGGTGCTGCTTGGCGTAGCGGGCTTCCAGGCGCGCGCGGCGCTGGCGAATCTGTTTGCCGAACTGCCGGATGCCGACAAGCCGCTGGTGCAGGAAGGCGAAACCTCACTGCTGTGGTTTGCTCATCCCGATGAGCGTTTCCTGCTGGTCACCGACGAAGCCACCGCCACGCGTGTCACCGACGCCCTGCGCGGCGAAGCACAGCTCAACAACAGTCAACAGTGGCTGGCGCTGAACATCGAAGCGGGCCTGCCGGTTATCGATGAAGCCAACAGCGGGCAGTTTATTCCGCAGGCCACCAACATTCAGGCGCTGGGCGGTATCAGCTTTAAGAAAGGCTGTTACACCGGGCAAGAGATGGTGGCGCGCGCCAAATTCCGTGGCGCCAACAAACGCGCGTTGTGGTCACTGGCGGGAACGGCCAGCCGCGTACCGGAAGCCGGGGAAGACCTGGAACTGAAGATGGGCGAGAACTGGCGCCGTACCGGTACCGTTTTAGCCGCGGTACAGCTTGATGATGGCCGACTGCTGGTGCAGGCGGTGATGAATAACGATATGGAACCGGACAGCATCTTCCGCGTGCGCGACGATGCCAACACCTTGAGCATTGAGCCGCTGCCGTATTCACTGGAAGAGTAATGGTGTCAGTGCCGGATGCGGCTTCGCCTTATCCGGCCTACGACAGGCATGATGCAGTTTGTAGGCCGGATAAGCGAAGCGCCATCCGGCAATCAACTACGCTTGCCCAATATACAAATAAATCGCCAGGAAGTGGCACACGCTGCCGCCCAGCACAAAGCCGTGCCAGATAGCGTGGTTGTAGGGAATACGCTTGCAGACGTAGAAAATTACCCCCAGCGAATATACCACTCCGCCAACCGCCAGCAACGTCACCCCGCCAATCGCCAGCTTAATCGCCAGTTGATACACCACGATCAGCGACAGCCAGCCCATCGTCAGATAGGTGACCAGCGACAACACTTTGAAGCGGTGCGCGATGGTGAGCTTAAACAAGATCCCCAGCAGCGCCAGGCTCCAGATAACAATCATCAACCCGCGCGCCAGCGGTGAATCCAGGCCCACCAGCAAAAATGGCGTATAGGTCCCCGCAATCAGCAAATAGATAGCGCAGTGGTCAAATTTCTTCAGCCAGATTTTGGCCCGCTGATGTGGAATGGCGTGATACAGCGTCGAGGCAAGGAACAGCAAAATCATGCTGCCGCCATAAAGGCTATAGCTGGTGATTGCCATTGCGCTGGCGTTGGTATCCACCGCCTGCACCAGCAGCAGAACCAGCCCCACAATACCAAATACAAAACCCACTCCATGGCTGATGCTGTTGGCAACTTCCTCTGCCAACGAGTAACCCTGTTTAATGAGCGGCTTCTGGTCCATTACGTACTCCGGGTGAACAACACAATCTGTTAAACGCCCCTAGCGTAACTGAGAATGATTCCAGTGAACACCTGTTCGCTAAAATAAAAAGATGTAAATTTGTAAATTGAGAAAAATCATAAAGTTATAAAAATGATTCACCTCACACTTGTTCATCATTTTTATGAAGATATTTGAACTCAATCACGTGATACGCCGTTTGGCCTGGGTAAATGTCGGTGATCACCCGACGCAGTTCGGCAAGCGTCATGTTTTCCTGCTGCGCGTGCCACTCCGTTAACGTATTAAGCGTAATGCGCGAAGTGGCCAGCACTTCGATGGTGCAGAAGTAGCCATCATCTTCATAACGTCCGACGCGTAAAATATCTCCGGCCTTAAAATGAGACTCCGCATCGTCACGCAGGGTAATCGTTTTCCGCCCTGCCAGAATATCGTCCTGAAAACGGCGAAAAAAAGTGATGTCGTTGGGCTGCATGGTACTATTCCTTAAAGATCTATAAATTTTATGAGTATCGCCACCGTGAGCATTTTTACCCACACCGCCGTTGCCAGCCTCAATAATCTTGAGATGATGGTCTATCACTACGTTATCAAAAACCGCGACAAAGTGATGTACATGACCATTCGCGAACTGGCGGACGCGGTAGGCGTTTCTACCACCACGGTGATGCGTTTCTGTCGCAAGCTCAACTGCGACGGCTACTCTGAATTTCGTGTACGTTTTAAATTGTATCTGGAACAAAACGAGCCGCAACAGGCTAATTTTGGCGCCAGTGAAATTATTGGCTTTTTTAAAAGCGTCAACAATGACGAGTTTGATAAATTACTTGATGATGCCGTCGATATAATACTATCTTCGGAACGTATTATTTTCGTTGGCGCGGGCACTTCGGGCTCGCTGGCAAAATATGGCGCACGCTTTTTCTCGAATATCGGTAAATTCAGTAATCACATTGATGATCCGTATTTTCCGGTAACCAACGATATGGCTAAAAACGCCCTGGCAATTGTGTTATCCGTTTCCGGAGAAACAGAGGAGATCCTGCGCTTTGCCAGCCAGTTCAGTCTGCATCGCTGCAAAGTGATGTCAATAACCAGCCACGAACATTCCCGTCTGGCTAAACTCGCTGACTTTAACCTCTCCTGGCATTTCCCACAAACGCGCATTGGTGGCGTTTATGATATTACGACGCAGATCCCGGTAGTTTATATTCTGGAGTCTCTGGGCCGTAAACTGGCGAAGAAATTAGCATAAAAATACAGGGTGTTTTTTCGATGTAACATATAACACGGCGCAACATTTGTTATATCGTGACTTTTCGATACCCTTTGTTAGACTCACTTTAATTGCATTAACGAGTGAGTATAGCAACAATGAAAAAACTGACCTTACCGAAAGATTTTTTATGGGGCGGCGCGGTCGCAGCGCATCAGGTTGAAGGCGGCTGGAATAAAGGCGGCAAAGGCCCGAGCATTTGCGACGTACTGACCGGCGGCGCACACGGCGTACCGCGCGAAATCACTCAGGAAGTGGTTCCCGGGAAATACTACCCAAACCACGAAGCCATCGACTTTCACAGCCATTACAAAGAAGACATCAAACTGTTTGCTGAGATGGGCTTCAAATGCTTCCGTACCTCTATCGCCTGGACGCGAATCTTCCCGAAAGGCGACGAAACGCAGCCGAATGAAGAAGGCTTAAAATTCTACGACGACATGTTCGATGAGCTGCTGAAATACAACATCGAACCGGTTATCACCCTCTCCCACTTCGAGATGCCGCTGCACCTGGTGCAGGAATACGGCGGCTGGACCAACCGCAAAGTGGTTGATTTCTTTGTGCGTTTCTCTGAGGTTGTTTTCGAGCGCTACAAGCACAAGGTCAAATACTGGATGACCTTCAACGAAATCAACAACCAGCGTAACTGGCGAGCGCCGCTGTTCGGTTACTGCTGCTCCGGCGTGGTCTACACCGAGCATGAAAACCCGGAAGAAACCATGTATCAGGTGCTGCATCACCAGTTCGTCGCCAGCGCGCTGGCGGTGAAAGCGGCGCGTCGCATCAACCCGGAAATGAAAGTCGGCTGCATGCTGGCGATGGTGGCGCTCTATCCGTTCTCCTGCAAACCGGAAGACGTGATGTTTGCTCAGGAATCAATGCGTGAACGTTATGTCTTTACCGACGTTCAGTTGCGCGGCTACTACCCGTCATATGTGCTGAACGAGTGGGAACGCCGAGGCTTTACCATCAAAATGGAAGAGGGCGACGACGCCATTCTGCGCGAAGGCACCTGCGACTATCTCGGTTTCAGCTATTACATGACCAACGCGGTTAAAGCCGAAGGCGGCAGCGGCGATGCCATTTCCGGCTTCGAAGGCAGCGTGCCAAACCCGCACGTTAAGGCCTCCGACTGGGGCTGGCAGATTGACCCGGTGGGCCTGCGTTACTCGCTGTGTGAGCTGTATGAGCGTTACCAGAAACCGCTGTTTATTGTCGAAAACGGCTTCGGCGCGTATGACAAAGTGGAAGAAGACGGCAGCATCAACGATGACTATCGCATCGACTACCTGCGCGCGCACGTGGAAGAGATGATGAAAGCGGTGACCTACGATGGCGTAAATTTAATGGGCTACACGCCGTGGGGCTGCATCGATTGCGTATCGTTCACCACCGGCCAGTACAGTAAGCGCTACGGCTTTATTTACGTCAACAAGCACGACGACGGCACGGGCGACATGTCGCGCTCACGCAAGAAAAGTTTTGAGTGGTACAAAGCGGTGATTGCCAGCAACGGAGAGACGCTTTAAAAACGGCCCCCTCACCCTGCCCTCTCCCGCAGGGAGAGGGTAAAAACCAGCGCAGTTCTTTAGACCCGCTCGATCGGTTCCCTCTCCCTGTGGGAGAGGGTTAGGGTGAGGGAGGGAAACAAAAAACCTCACTTCCCGCCCGCACGTTGTAGGTCGGGTAAGGCGCAGCCGCCACCCGACAACAAACTACTTCCCGCCCGCCAGCTCGAGAAAACTCCCTGTCACATACGACGCTTTATCGCTTAACAGCCAGACAATCGCCTGCGCGACCTCTTCCGGCTGACCACCTCGCTGCATCGGCAACACCGATTTCACCCGGTCAACCCGCCCCGGCTCGCCGCCATCGGCGTGCATTTCGGTGTAGATAAACCCTGGCCTCACGCCGTTTACCCGAATCCCCTGCGCCGCCACCTCCAGCGCTAACCCGGTGGTTAAGGTATCCACCGCCCCTTTCGACGCCGCATAGTCCACATACTCGCCCGGCGCCCCCAAACGCGCCGCCGCAGAAGAGACGTTCACGATAGCCCCACCCACGCCGCCATGCTGATGCGCCATCCGTTTAACCGCTTCGCGACAGCAGAGGAAAAATCCTGTCACGTTGGTCGCCAGCACGCGGTTGATGCGATCTGCCGTTAACGCTTCCACGCGGCTTTGTTGAAACAGGATGCCCGCGTTGTTCACCAGCGCCACCAGCGGCTGATTGTGCTTGTCTAAAGCCTCAAACATCGCCACTACCTGCGATTCATCGCTGATGTCAGCACGCAGGGCGAAAGCCTCGCCACCGGCTTCGTTTATCTCACGCACCACGTCGGCTGCCGCCTGCACGTTATGCCGATAGTTGACGGCAACGCTATACCCTTCCTGCGCCAGCTGCAGCGCAGTAGCCCTGCCAATTCCCCGACTCGCGCCGGTTACCAGTGCAATTCCCATGACTGTCTCCCATAAAAAAGGGCGCCGAAGCGCCCTTAAAAGCATAGCCGAATAAGTTACTGGTATTCGCTCATCGGCACGCAGGAGCAGAACAGATTGCGGTCACCATAGACGTCATCCAGACGTTTCACGGTCGGCCAGTATTTGTTCTCCACGCCTGCCGGGAAGACCGCCACTTCGCGGCTGTAACCGTGATTCCACTCAGAGACCAGCTCGTTCTGGGTGTGCGGAGCGTTCACCAGCGGGTTATCTTCCAGCGTCCACTCGCCTGCTTTGACACGGTCGATTTCCGCACGGATAGCCAGCATCGCATCGATAAAGCGGTCCAGCTCCACTTTGCTTTCCGATTCCGTCGGTTCAACCATCAGCGTACCCGCAACCGGGAAGGACATGGTCGGCGCATGGAAACCGTAGTCGATCAGACGCTTAGCGATATCCAGTTCGCTGATGCCGGTTTCTTCTTTCAGCGGACGAATATCAAGAATACATTCGTGCGCTACATGTCCTTCGCGACCGGTATACAGCACCGGAAAAGCATCTTTCAGACGGCTGGCAATGTAGTTGGCATTCAGAATCGCCACCTGGCTTGCCTGCTTCAGCCCTTCTGCGCCCATCATGCGGATGTACATCCAGCTAATCGGCAGAATAGAGGCGCTACCGAACGGAGCGGCAGAGACCGCGCCCTGACGGGTCAGCATGCCTTCAATCTGCACCACGCTGTGGCCCGGAACGAACGGCGCCAGATGCGCTTTCACGCCAATCGGCCCCATACCAGGGCCGCCGCCGCCGTGCGGAATGCAGAAGGTTTTGTGCAGGTTAAGGTGCGAGACATCTGCGCCGATAAAGCCCGGCGAGGTGATACCGACCTGCGCGTTCATGTTCGCGCCATCAAGGTAAACCTGGCCGCCGAACTGATGCACAATTTCACACACTTCGCGGATCGTCTCTTCATACACGCCGTGCGTGGACGGGTAGGTCACCATGATGCAGGAGAGGCTCTCGCCGTGCTGCTCGGCTTTCGCGCGCAGATCGGCCAGGTCGATGTTGCCCTGTTTATCACAGGCAACCACGACAACCTGCATTCCCGCCATCTGTGCGGAAGCCGGGTTAGTACCGTGCGCGGATGCCGGGATCAGACACACATCGCGATGCCCTTCATTGCGGCTTTCATGATAGTGGCGAATAGCCAGCAGGCCCGCGTATTCGCCCTGCGCGCCGGAGTTCGGCTGCATGCAAACCGCATCGTAACCGGTCAGTTTCACCAGCCAGTCCGAAAGCTGGCCGATCATCTGATGATACCCTTCCGCCTGCTCTGCCGGGCAGAACGGGTGCAGTTCGGCAAATTCAGGCCAGGTGATCGGGATCATCTCGGCGGCCGCGTTCAGTTTCATGGTGCAGGAACCCAGCGGGATCATCGCCTGATTCAGCGCCAGATCTTTACGCTCCAGCGAGTGCATATAGCGCATCATCTCGGTTTCGCTGTGGTAGCGGTTAAACACCGGATGGGTCAGGATCGCGTCATCGCGCAGCATCGCCGCCGGGATCGAACGGCTATCCAGCGCCACGTCTTTATCCAGCGTGTCGATATTCAGCCCGTGATTATCACCGAGGATCACGCTAAACAGTTTCAACACATCATCACGAGTGGTGGTTTCATCAAGCGTAATGCCCACCGCGTTGTGGATGTCGCTGCGCAGGTTGATTTCTGCCGCTTCGGCACGCGCCAGCACGCTGGCTTTGTCCGCCACCTCTACACACAGGGTGTCGAAGAAGTGTGTAAAGCGCAGTTTTTGCCCTTTCTGCTGCAGACCGGTCGCCAGGATATCGGTCAGGCGATGAATACGATTAGCGATACGTTTCAGGCCAACCGGGCCGTGGAAGACGGCATACAGGCTGGCAATGTTCGCCAGCAGAACCTGAGAAGTACAAATGTTGGAGTTCGCTTTCTCGCGGCGGATATGCTGCTCGCGGGTCTGCATCGCCATGCGCAGCGCGGTATTGCCCGCCGCATCTTTCGATACGCCGATAATACGGCCCGGCATAGAGCGTTTAAATTCGTCTTTCGCGGCAAAGAACGCCGCGTGTGGGCCACCGTAGCCCATCGGTACGCCGAAACGTTGGGCTGAGCCGAAAACAATGTCTGCGCCCTGTTTACCCGGTGCGGTTAACAGCACCAGCGCCATAAAATCAGCGGCAACGCTTACTACGACTTTGCGGGATTTCAGTTCAGCCATCAGCGACGTGTAATCGTGAACTTCGCCGGTGGTGCCCACTTGCTGCAACAGCACACCGAAGACATCCTGGTGATCCAGCGCTTTACTGGCATCATCAACAATCACATCAAAACCAAAGGTTTCTGCACGTGTGCGAACTACATCCAGTGTCTGCGGGTGAACGTCAGCGGCAACAAAGAAACGATTCGCATTTTTCAGTTTGCTGACGCGTTTTGCCATCGCCATCGCTTCGGCGGCGGCAGTCGCTTCATCCAACAGAGAGGCGGAGGCGATATCCAGGCCGGTCAGATCCAGCGTGACCTGCTGGAAGTTCAGCAGCGACTCAAGGCGGCCCTGCGAAACTTCCGGCTGATAAGGGGTGTACGCGGTGTACCAGCCCGGGTTTTCCAGCATGTTGCGCTGGATAACCGGCGGCAGCTGGACGCCGGTATAGCCCATGCCAATGTAAGACTTAAAGCGCTTGTTGCGTCCGGCAATCGCTTTCAGCTCCGCCAGTGCGGCGAATTCTGTCGTCGCGTCGCCCACCTGTGGCGGGGTGGCAAGCTGGATATCTTTCGGCACGATTTGGGAAATCAGTGCAGTTAATGAATCCGCGCCAACCGTTTTCAGCATCTCCTGCTGTTGCTGAGCGTCCGGCCCGATGTGACGTTCGATAAAAGCATCACGGTTTTCAAGCTGGCTTAAAGTCTGTGTCATGAGCGATGGTTCCTGAAACGTGCGGTGATTTTAGAATGCCCTCTCCCCTGGAGAGAGGGATAGGGTAAGGGACACATTGGCACCCTCACCCCGGCCCTCTCCCTGAGGGAGAGGGAGAAAAACGGTTACTCGTCTTCTAACAGTGCTGCGTAGGCCGTCGCATCCAGCAGCGCGGCAACTTCCGCTTCGTCGCTGGCTTTGATTTTGAAGATCCAGCCGCCCGCATACGGTTCGCTGTTGACCAGCTCCGGCGAGTCGCTCAGTTCATCATTAACCGCGACGATTTCACCGCTGATTGGCGCGTAGATGTCGGACGCCGCTTTTACGGATTCCGCCACTGCGCAGTCATCGCCCGCGGCAACGGTCGCGCCGACGTCAGGCAGGTCAACAAACACCATATCGCCCAGTAATTCCTGTGCGTGTTCGGTGATGCCCACGGTGTAAGAGCCATCGGCTTCTTTACGCAGCCATTCGTGTTCTTTGCTGTATTTCAGTTCTGCAGGTACGTTGCTCATCAAAAAATCTCCAGAAAAGGGGGGAATTACGCGACGGCTTTGCCGTTGCGCACAAAAACAGGTTTGGTGACTTTTACCGGCATTTCACGGTTACGAATCTGCACGATGGCCGTCTCGCCAATGCCTTCTGGCACGCGTGCCAGTGCAATACTGTGACCGAGCGTCGGGGAGAATGTCCCGCTGGTGATCACGCCTTCCAGCGCGTTGCCGTGAGCGTCGGTGAAACGCACCGGCAGTTCGCCGCGCAGCACGCCTTTTTCGGTCATCACCAGGCCAACCAGTTGCTCGGTGCCTTTTTCACGCTGCATCTCCAGCGCTTCACGACCGATAAAGTCGCGGTCGGCGGGTTCCCAGGCAATGGTCCAGCCCATGTTGGCCGCCAGCGGAGAGATACCTTCATCCATCTCCTGGCCGTATAAATTCATCCCGGCTTCCAGACGCAGCGTATCGCGCGCGCCCAGACCACACGGTTTTACACCCGCTTCAACCAGCGCGCGCCAAAAATCGGCGGCTTTCTCGCGCGGCATCGCAATTTCGTATCCTGCTTCACCGGTATAGCCGGTGGTGGCCACAAACAAATCGCCCGTCTGTACGCCAAAGAACGGCTTCATGCCCTCAACGGCTTTTCGCTGTTCATCGCTAAACAGGGTTTCGGCTTTTGCTTTGGCATTTGGCCCCTGTACCGCAATCAGCGACAGGTCATCACGAACGGTGATTTCAATGGCGAAAGGTTCAGCGTGTTGGGTGATCCAGGAGAGGTCTTTTTCGCGGGTGGCGGAGTTTACAACGAGGCGGAAATAATCTTCGGTGAGGTAGTAGACGATAAGGTCGTCAATCACGCCGCCCGAGGCATTTAGCATGCCGCTATAAAGCGCTTTGCCGGGTTTCGTCAGTTTGGCAACGTCGTTTGCCAGCAGATAGCGCAGAAACTCGCGGGTGCGGCTGCCGTGCAGGTCGACGATGGTCATGTGCGACACATCAAACATCCCGGCGTCGGTGCGCACCGCATGGTGCTCATCAATTTGCGAGCCGTAATGCAGCGGCATCATCCAGCCGTGGAAATCCACCATGCGTGCGCCGCACTGAACGTGTTGATCATACAAAGGCGTTTGTTGTGCCATCTTGTCCTCGTTGAGTAAGCAAAGCCAACCACTTTCCATTACAAAAACCCGGCGTCGACACCGCGAACAGGCCCCGACGCAAACGTTCTCTTTTGCCTGAACTTACCACCGAAATCGGCAGTAAACCATAAGCAAAGGCGGGTCATCAGATTAGCTTATGGTCAAAATCAGCCAAAAAGCTTACAGAGTTATTCGCTATAAAAATGCGAATAGCACCACATATAATTAACATTCATGCGCAAGCATTTAGCATAAAACCATATTTAGTGCGGAAAACGAGGCGTGTTTTTCGTTATCTCAAAAACGCTGAATTAGAAAAACTAATGCGAAAAAAGGCGTGAAATTAGAATATTTCAAACGAGAGGAAGGATCTCCCGGCAGAGCGCCGGGAGAAGAAGTGTGACGCAGTTAACGAAGCCACTCAGGGAGGTCATTCAGACCCATGGCCTGACGAATCAATTGCGGTTTAACCCCTGGCAAGGTATCCGCCAGTTTCAGGCCGATATCACGAAGGAGTTTTTTCGCCGGGTTCTCGCCCGCGAAGAGTTCGCGGAAACCCTGCATGCCGGCCAGCATCATCGCGGCACTGTGTTTACGGCTGCGCTCATAGCGGCGCAGATAGAAATGCTGGCCGATATCTTTACCCTGCGCGTGCAGACGACGAACTTCATCAATCAGTTCCGCCGCATCCATAAAGCCCAGGTTAACGCCCTGCCCGGCCAGCGGATGAATGGTATGCGCCGCATCGCCGACTAACGCCAGACGGTGCGCCGCGAACTGACGCGCGTAACGCCCGGTCAGCGGATAAACCTGACGCTCGCTTTCAAGCGTACACAAACCGAGGCGATTGTCGAAAGCGATATTGAGCGCTTTGGTAAATGTATGCTCATCGGCCTTCTGCATCCGTTCAGCTTCCTGCGGCGACAGCGACCAGACTATCGAGCAAAGATGTGGCTCGGAAAGCGGCAGGAAGGCCAGAATACCTTCGCCATGGAATGCCTGACGGGCGATGGCATCATGCGGTTCCTCGGTGCGAATGGTTGCCACCAGCGCGTGATGTTTATAATCCCAGAAGGTTAACGGGATATCCGCTTTATTACGCAGCCAGGAGTTTGCGCCATCGGCCCCCACAACCAGACGCGCCGTCAGCATCGTGCTATCTTTCAACGTCAGAAATGCGTCGTTCTCCCCCCAGGCAACCTGCTGAAGTTCAGCGGGAGCCATTAAGGTAATATCCTGACAACGCTGTGCTTTTTCCCACAGCGCGTTGTGGATCACCGCGTTCTCAACGATATGGCCGAGATGACCGTAACCCAGGCTTTTATCATCAAAGGCGATGCGCCCGAAGCTGTCTTTATCCCACACTTCCATGCCGTGATAGCGGCTGGCGCGGTGGGCAAGAATTGCGGACCATACATCCAGCTTGTTGAGTAATTTTTCGCTACCCGCATTGATAGCCGACACACGCAACGCCGGAGGCGCATCCGCCGCCAGCGGCTGGGGCAATGCCTGTTCCAGCACCGCGACGCGCAGCCCGCTCCCCTGTAAACCACAGGCAACTGCAAGGCCCACCATTCCACCGCCAACGATAGCGACATCTACACTCTGCACATTGACTCCTTAACGGGCTACCCAGCCCAGCGTACGCTGCGCCAGCACATCGCGTGCCGGGGTAAATAATTCCATCGCCATTAAACCGACATTGCGCCCAACAACCAGCGGGGCCCAACGATTGGCAAACAGATGCACTAAACCATCGGTCACGCCGATAGTGGCGGCTTTATCGTCCGCGCGCTGACGTTGATAACGACACAGCAGCCCATAGCTGCCGATATCCTGACCCGCGTCATGCGCCTGCGCCAGCAGTTCCGCCAGCGACATGACATCGCGCAGGCCAAGGTTAAAGCCCTGCCCGGCAATCGGATGCAGCGTCTGCGCCGCATTACCGACCAGCGCCAGACGGTGTGATACCGCCCGAGTGGCCGTGGTGAGAGACAACGGATACGCATTACGTGCGCCAGCCTGTGTAATGCGTCCTAAGCGCCAGCCAAACGCCTGCTGAAGTTCATTGCAGAAACGTTCGTCCGACCAGCCCATCACCTCATCACGATTTTCCAGCGCATGGCACCATACCAGCGAGCAGCGCCCTTGTGACATCGGCAGCATCGCCAGCGGGCCATTCGCGGTGAAGCGTTCAAATGCGCGCCCCTGATGCGGCACAGCGGTAGTGACATTGGCGATAACGGCAAGCTGTTGATACGGTTCTTGTTGCCAGCTAATGCCGCACTGTTCACCCAGCGCTGAGCGGGAACCGTCGGCTGCCACCAACATCTGCCCGTTGATCGTCTCGCCACTTTCAAGCGTGACGCTGACGGCATCCTGGGTGCGATTGACGCTGGCTACGCGCGCCGGGCAATGCAACGTCACGCCAGGCGCTTTACGCAGCAGCGCGAAAAGGCGTTGTCCGACGTCATGCAGTTCCACCACGTTGCCCAGTGCAGGCAGGCGATAATCTTCTGCTTCCAGCGTAACAAACCCGGCATGGCCGCGATCGCTCACATGAACGGTATGGATTGCCGTCGCACAGTTCGATATCGCCTGCCAGATACCAACTTTCGCCAGTTGCTGACAGGTGCCCGCCGCCAGTGCAATCGCCCTGGCATCAAAGCCCGGATGTTGCAGGGAATCCACTTCCGCCGCTTCAATCAGATGCACGGGTAAACGCCCGCCGGTCATCTGCGACACAGCCAGCGCAAGCGTCGCGCCGGTCATCCCGCCACCAACAATAATCAGGCTCATAAGCGACGCGCCGCCGCCATCAGCGCTTCAATATCATCCGCGCGTTTGACTACCGAGGCAGTCAGGTTTTCATTACCGTCTTCGGTTATCAGAATGTCATCTTCGATACGAATGCCGATGCCGCGATACTCCGCAGGAACGTCCGCATCCGGCGCGATGTACAGGCCCGGCTCGACGGTTAACACCATACCCGGTTCCAGCACGCGCGAACGATCCACACCGTAAACGCCGACGTCATGCACATCCAGCCCCAGCCAGTGGCTCAGGCCGTGCATGAAGTACGGGCGATGGGCGTTTTCCGCGATCAGTTCATCGACTTCACCGTGCAGAATACCCAGATCGCGCAGGCCGGTAATCATGATGCGCACCACTTCGCCGGTGACTTCCTGAATAGAGGTGCCTGGACGATAAAGTTTGAGCGAGGTTTCCAGCGATTCCAGCACGATGTCGTAAATAGCGCGCTGCGCCGGGGTAAATTTGCCGTTCACCGGGAAGGTACGGGTGATGTCCCCGGCGTAGCCTTTGTATTCGCAACCGGCGTCAATCAGCACCAGTTCGCCATCACGCAGTTCGGATTCGTTTTCGGTGTAGTGCAGAATGCAGCCATTTTCGCCGCCGCCAACGATAGTGTTGTAAGACGGATAGCGCGCGCCGTGGCGGGTAAACTCGTGCAGAATTTCCCCTTCGAGTTGGTACTCAAACATCCCCGGCTGGCATTTTTCCATCGCGCGCGTATGCGCCAGCGCGCTGATTTCGCCAGCGCGGCGCATCACGGCAATCTCTTCTTCCGATTTGAACAGACGCATTTCGTGCACCAGCGGACGCCAGTCAATCACTGTGGACGGGGCCACCAGATTCTGGCGCGAACCTTTGCGCAGTTTGTCCATCGCGGTGAAGACAATTTCATCGGCCCATGCGTATTCACCCTGCGCGTGATAAATCGTGTCCAGACCGTTAAGCAACTGGAACAGCTGTTGGTTGATTTCACTGAAGGCCAGCGCGCGGTCAACGCCCAGCTTTTCCGGGGCCGCATCCTGACCCAGGCGGCGACCAAACCAGATCTCCGCCGTCAGGTCGCGAACACGGTTAAACAGCACGCTGTGGTTGTGAGTGTCATCGCTTTTAATCAGCACCAGCAAGGCTTCCGGCTCGTTAAAGCCCGTGAAGTACCAGAAATCGCTGCTCTGGCGATAGGGATACTCGGAATCCGCGCTACGGGTCACTTCCGGCGCGGCAAAAATCAGCGCCGCGCTGCCTGGCTGCATTTGCGCCAGCAGTGTCTGACGGCGACGGAGAAACTCTTGCTGTGTCATGACATCTCCTTAATACGTAAAATGCGGACGGTTTGTCGGATGGCGGCTACGCCTTATCCGACCTACGTTCGACGACATCACTTTGTAGGCCCGATAAGCGCAGCGCCATCGGGCAAAGCCGGCAGAACGCACATTGACCCGCAACCCTGAATATTTAGTGTAACGTTGGCTTTTGCACTTCCGGCGCCGTCGGCTGCGGGCGCGTGAAGGTATCGTGGCACAGCAGCGCCGCAACGCGCACGTACTCGATGATCTCTTCCAGCGACATCTCCAGCTCTTCCTGGTCTTCGTCTTCGTCGTAGCCCAGCTGCGCGATATTGCGCAGATCGTCAATCGCTTCCCCGGTTTCGCCTTTCACTTTATCCAGCTTCGGCTGAGACACGCCCAGCCCGAGCAGGTAGTGATTCACCCAGCCAGAGAGCGCATCGGCGCGTTCAAACACGCTGACATCGTCGCCTTCAGGCAGATAAAGCTGAAAAAGAAAACCGTCGTCTTCCAGCGAATCGCTGGTCACCGCATGCATGGTACGCAGCGCTTCAGCCAGCTCGTGGCCGAAGGCAAGCCCTTCGTTGGTGAGGTCGTGAAGCAGCGGCTGCCATGAGCTGTCGCTGTTTCCGCCACAGAGCATCCCGCTGATGAGGCCATGCATTTCCGCAGGCGTCAGGCCTACCCCTTGTTGGTTCAGTAACTGGTTCACGTCGGTGTAACCAGGCATTTCGTTCTGTATAGACATGCGCATTCATCATCGTTGGGAGGAATATTCATGGTATGCTACCACTTTGGACCCTGGTGATACCAGAAAAGGGCTTGTATGTTCATACCAGGGTAGCTATAGTGTCGCCCCTTCGCATCCTGGGTGTGAAGGCCGCGCAGTCAATCAGCAGGAAGGTGGCATGTCTGCAGAACCCGTCGATATTCACATTTTTGGCCGTTCGCTTCGCGTGAATTGCCCGCCTGAACAAAGGGATGCTTTGAATCAGGCTGCGGACGATCTGAATCAGCGGTTGCAAGATCTGAAAGAACGCACTAGAGTCACAAATACTGAGCAGCTGGTCTTCATCGCCGCGTTGAACATCAGCTATGAATTAACTCAGGAAAAGTCCAAGACGCGCGACTACGCTTCCAGTATGGAGCAGCGCATTCGGATGCTTCAGCAGACCATTGAACAGGCATTGCTTGACCAGGGTCGCGCCTCCGAAAAGTCAGGGCAAAACTTTGAATAACACTTTGCAGTTTACTGTGGTAGAGTGACTGTGAAGACAAAATTTCTCTGAGATGTTCGCAAGCGGGCCAGTCCCCTGAGCCGATATTTCATACCACAAGAATGTGGCGCTCCATGGTTGGTGAGCATGCTCGGCCCGTCCGAGAAGCCTTAAAACTGTGACGACACATTCACCTTGAACCAAGGGTTCAAGGGTTACAGCCTGCGGCGGCATCTCGGAGATTCCCCTTCTTTTACTACCAACCCCTATGACACAACTTCCTGAACTCGCCCTTTCCCGACAAGACATCCGCAGGATGATTCGGCAACGGCGTCGCGAGCTAACAGAACAGCAGCAAATCGATTTTGGCGAACAGGCCGCAACCCGCATGATGGCGTATCCGCCCATGGTGATGGCGCGCACGGTCGCACTCTTTCTTTCCTTTGATGGCGAGCTCGACACTCAACCGCTAATAGAACAACTCTGGCGAGCGGGGAAACGCGTTTATCTGCCAGTGCTTCATCCCTTCAGCCCTGGAAACCTGCTGTTTCTGCACTATCACCCACACAGCGAACTGGTGGTAAACCGTCTAAAAATCCACGAGCCGAAGCTGGACGTGCGCAATGTGCTACCGCTGGATAAACTGGATGTGCTAATCACGCCACTGGTCGCCTTTGATGAACAGGGGCAACGGCTGGGGATGGGCGGCGGGTTTTACGATCGCACGCTGCAAAACTGGCAACAACACGGCATCAGCCCGGTAGGCTACGCACACGATTGTCAGTTGGTGGAACGCTTGCCGGTTGAAGAATGGGATATCCCTCTGCCAGCGGTGGTGACGCCGTCGAAAACCTGGGTGTGGTAGGGCGAAGTTTCCCACTCCGCCCCGATTGACTTTGCTGATTCTTTGACCTAATTTAGTGAGTAAGGGTAAGGGAGGATTGCTCCTCCCTCTGGAACACTGTTTAGAAAGCTGGCGTGCTTATCATCAACAGAATAACCAGGATGATGACTAACTTCATCATAACCCTTCTCCTTTGAGCCCCTGCTTCGGTAGGGGCTTTCCCGTTTTAGCATCATGCTGCCCCTATCCTAATCTTTCGTACGCGCGCAAAATCGCCGTCGCGCGGCTTTAGTTGCCTTTTACGACTCGCTTCGCAAAGGGTGATTACATACGTTTCAGAATGGAAAACAGCAGAGGATGAGCGGGAAAGAACGGGCAGGCCAGCGGCCCGCCCGTTAGAGAAGGGTAATCAGAACAGCATGCGTGCGCGAACCGTGCCCGGAATCGCTTTCATGCTTTGCAGCGCTTTCTGCGCCACGTCTTCTTCTGCTTCAATATCGATGACCACATAGCCCATCTGCGGCGTGGTTTGCAGGTACTGTGCGGCAATGTTGACGCCCTGCTCAGCGAAGATCTGGTTGATGGCGGTTAACACACCAGGACGGTTTTCATGGATGTGCAGCAGGCGGCGGCCACCGTGAATCGGCAGCGAGACTTCCGGGAAATTCACCGCAGAAAGGGTTGAGCCGTTATCAGAATACTTAGCCAGTTTACCCGCCACTTCAAGGCCGATATTTTCCTGCGCTTCCTGCGTTGAACCACCAATATGCGGCGTCAGGATCACGTTATCAAACTCGCACAGCGGCGAGTTAAACGGATCGCTGTTAGTTGCCGGTTCAGTCGGGAAGACGTCGATCGCCGCACCCGCCAGGTGTTTGCTCGCCAGCGCATCGCACAGCGCCGGAATATCCACAACGGTGCCGCGAGAGGCGTTAATCAACAGCGAGCCCGGCTTCATCAATGCCAGTTCTTCCACGCCCATCATGTTTTTGGTGGAGGCGTTTTCCGGCACGTGCAGGCTGACCACATCGCTCATATTCAGCAGGTCGGAGAGATGTTGAACCTGCGTCGCGTTGCCCAGCGGCAGTTTGTTTTCGATGTCGTAGAAGAAGACGTGCATCCCCAGCGATTCCGCCAGAATGCCCAGCTGTGTGCCGATATGACCGTAGCCGATAATGCCCAGTTTTTTGCCGCGCGCTTCAAAAGAGCCCACGGCCAGTTTATTCCACACGCCGCGGTGTGCTTTGGCGTTTGCTTCCGGCACGCCGCGCAGTAGCAGCAGCAGTTCGCCAATCACCAACTCGGCCACGGAACGGGTGTTCGAGAACGGTGCGTTAAAGACCGGTACGCCGCGTTTTGCCGCCGCTTTCAGGTCAACCTGGTTGGTGCCGATGCAGAAGCAGCCTACCGCCACCAGTTTTTCCGCCGCCTCAAAAATTTCTTCGGTCAGATGCGTACGGGAGCGCAGGCCAATGAAATGGGCATCACGGATAGACTCTTTCAGTTGCTCGCTGTCCAGCGCGCCTTTGTGAAACTCGATGTTGGTGTAACCTGCTGCACGAAGGCTGTCCACAGCCTTCTGATGTACGCCTTCTACCAGCAGAAATTTAATCTTCTCTTTTTCCAGTGATACCTTAGCCATTTCCCCGCCCTGTCTTTGTTTTACTGATGTTGTGATGAACGAAAGTTCACCTAAGCAACATATCAAAAAAAACTATCGCGGCAATCTAAACGTTTGCGTGTGCGTCACGCGGAAATTTCACGCAGGGCAAAATGTCAGCATAAAATGCTACACATAAGAAATTAGATGGGATGTTAATGAAGTGGTTTTATGAAATGTGACACAAGTCACCAAAATCAGGCGGGTAAAAAATTTTGGGGGAATTGCGCTTCCCCCAGTCAGATCATTTCGTGATGGTTTTCACACCATCAGCCGTACCAATGAGTGCCACATCAGCACCACGATTGGCGAATAATCCTACGGTCACTACGCCGGGAATAGCGTTGATGGCGTTTTCCAGCGCGATGGCATCAAGAATTTCCAGGCCATGTACGTCCAGAATCACGTTGCCGTTGTCGGTTACGACGCCCTGACGGTATTCCGGGCGACCACCCAGCTTCACCAGTTGGCGTGCCACGCAGCTGCGCGCCATCGGGATAACTTCAACCGGCAGCGGGAAATTACCAAGAATATCAACCTGCTTAGAGGCATCTGCGATGCAGATAAATTTGTCCGCAACGGAGGCAATAATCTTTTCACGCGTCAACGCCGCACCGCCACCTTTGATCATCTGCATGTGGCCGTTGATTTCATCTGCACCGTCAACGTAGATACCCAAACGGTCAACTTCATTAAGGTCAAAAACGGTGATCCCCAGGCTTTTCAGTTTCTCGGTAGAAGCATCAGAGCTGGATACTGCGCCTTCAATCTGCCCTTTCATGGTACCCAGCGCATCGATAAAGTGCGCGGCGGTAGAGCCCGTGCCCACACCAACGATGGTGCCTGGTTGTACATATTGAAGCGCTGCCCAGCCTACTGCTTTTTTCAGTTCATCCTGCGTCATGATTATTGCCCGTGCTGTAATGATATTTGCCGCATTATAGAACATATGCGCGGGTTGTCGCATTGCGCCAGGCACCAATTTCGTCTGTATCTGCCTGCAATTTATGTCATAGTGCGAGATAACGATTTTAGAGGAGCCCCTCAACGCAATGAAACGTCCTGACTACAGAACATTACAGGCGCTGGATGCGGTTATCCGGGAACGCGGCTTTGAGCGCGCAGCGCAAAAGCTTTGCATAACCCAGTCAGCCGTGTCGCAGAGAATTAAACAACTGGAAAATATGTTCGGGCAACCGTTGCTGGTGCGAACCGTTCCACCGCGCCCGACAGAGCAAGGGCAAAAGCTGCTGGCGCTGCTGCGTCAGGTTGAGCTGCTGGAAGACGAGTGGCTGGGCGATGAGCAAACGGGTTCAACGCCTCTGCTGCTGTCGCTGGCGGTCAACGCCGACAGTCTGGCAACCTGGCTGCTGCCAGCGCTTGCCGATGTGCTGGTTAACTCGCCTATTCGCCTGAACTTGCAGGTAGAGGATGAAACGCGCACACAAGAACGCTTGCGTCGCGGTGAAGTGGTTGGCGCGGTGAGTATCCAACCGCAGGCGCTACCAAGCTGTCTGGTCGATCAGTTAGGCGCGCTGGACTATCTGTTTGTGGGTTCAAAAGCGTTTGCCGAGCGCTACTTCCCGAATGGCGTGACGCGTTCAGCGCTGCTGAAAGCGCCTGCCGTGGCATTTGACCATCTCGACGATATGCATCAGGCCTTCCTGCAGCAAAACTTTGATTTGCCGCCGGGCAGCGTGCCGTGTCATATCGTGAATTCATCAGAAGCCTTCGTTCAACTGGCGCGTCAGGGAACGACCTGCTGCATGATCCCGCATTTGCAGATTGAGAAAGAATTGGCTTCGGGTGAGCTGATTGACCTGACACCAGGTCTGTTCCAGCGTCGGATGCTGTACTGGCACCGCTTCGCGCCGGAAAGCCGCATGATGCGCAATGTGACGGATGCGCTGCTGGCCTACGGGCGTCGGGTATTGAGACAGGATTGAGGGTAAAACGTCGGATGGCGCAACGCCATCCGACATATCAACGATTACTGCGCTTTCGCGGGCGCCGCTGACTGAGACTGCGCCTGAGTCGGTTGCAGCTCAAACACCACGTCTACCTGGTCGCCAAACTGAATGGTCGGCTGTTCGTAAGTCTCTTCCGCTGATACCGGCGCGGCATCCGCTTTCATCATGCGAACCATCGGGCTCGGCTGATAGTTTGACACGTGATAACGCACGCTATACACCGGTCCCAGCTTGCTGTTAAAGCCTGCAGCCAGTTCTTTGGCCTGATGAATCGCATCATCAATTGCCGCTTTACGCGCTTTATCTTTATAGGCATCCGGCTGAGCCACGCCCAGCGATACAGAACGGATTTCGTTCAGGCCAGCTTTCAACGCGCCGTCCAGCAGAGAATTAAGCTTATCCAGCTGACGCAGGGTTACCTCGACGGTGCGCACCGCGCGATAGCCTTTCAGAATGCTTTTGCCGTTCTGATAGTCATAATCAGGCTGAGTACGCAGGTTGGCCGAGCTGATATCTTTCTTCGCTACGCCATTCTGCTCAAGGAAGGAGAGGTACTGCGCCACACGCTGATCCGCCTGCTTCTTCGCCGTCGCCGCATCTTTCGCAGCAATATTCACTTCAATTGCCAGGGTGGCAATGTCCGGGGTCGCATCTACGCTGGCCGTACCGGAGGTGACAATATGCGGGCCGTTAGGTAATTCATTCGCCTGTACCGACATCGCGCTCAAACCCATTAATGCTGTCAGCGCCATCACTTTAAACTTCACTGTCGTCTCTCCATGTTACGTTATCACCCGAAAATACAGGTACTCGCATCCAAGCTTAGCGCTTCAGATGCGAAAGTCCATCGGACAACGCCTAGTTGAACAAGGCGTGAACATGCCCGATGCCCTCTTTCGCCAGCTGGAAAGCGATAAACCACATCACGACGCCCACCAGGATGTTAATGATGCGCTGCGCTTTAGCGGTGCGCAGGCGCGGCGCCAGCCAGGCGGCCAGCAGCGCCAGGCCAAAGAACCACAGGAACGAGGCGCTGACGGTGCCGAGTGCAAACCAGCGCTTAGGTTCCACATCAAGCTGTCCGCCAAGGCTCCCCAGCACAACAAACGTATCGAGATAAACATGCGGATTCAGCCAGGTCACCGCCAGCATGGTGGCGACAATTTTCCAGCGCCCCTGCTTGAGCACTTCGGCACTGGCAAGTTCCAGATTGCTACTCATGGCAGTTTTCAGTGCGCCATAACCATACCAGAGCAAAAAGGCGACGCCGCCCCAGGTCACGAACGCCAGCAGCCACGGCGACTGCATCAGCAACGCGCTGCCGCCAAAAATACCGGCGCAAATCAGCAGCAGATCGCTAACGGCGCAGAGCAGCGCAATCATGATGTGGTACTGACGACGAATGCCCTGGTTCATCACAAAAGCGTTCTGTGGGCCGAGGGGAAGAATCATGGCAGCGCCAAGCGCAAGGCCTTGAAAATAGTAAGATATCACGAGTATTTATCCTGAGCTGTGTCTGTTTACGGCAGACTATAGCGCGGGATAATCATTAGCGGAAATTGATAATTTTAATCGCTTATAAGGCAGGCTAATGATGGCGGAGCAACGCTCCGCCATCGGCAGGGAACGTTATTCTGCGTCTTCTTTCACGCGTTTGAAATTAACGTCCATTTGCGGATACGGGAAACTAATACCGGCGGCATCAAATTCACGTTTAACGCGTTCCAGCACGTCCCAGTACACGTTTTGCAGGTCGCCGCTGGTGCTCCAGACGCGTACCACAAAGTTAATCGACGAGGCACCCAGTTCGTTCAGACGCACTGTCATTTCGCGATCTTTCAGAATACGCTCGTCGGACTGGATAATATTGGTGAGAATGGATTTCACCTGGTCAATATCGGAATCATATGCCACGCCAATGATAAATTCATTGCGGCGCACCGGCTCACGCGAGAAGTTAATGATATTCCCGGCAATAATTTTTCCGTTCGGGATCACCACGATTTTTCCATCAACGGTACGCATGGTGGTGGAGAAAATCTGCACATTCAGCACGGTCCCGGCTACACCGCCCAGGTCAACATACTCGCCCGCACGGAACGGACGGAACATCACCAGCAGCACGCCCGCCGCCAGGTTGGAAAGTGAGCCTTGCAACGCCAGACCAACGGCTAAACCCGCGGCACCCAGCACCGCAATCACCGACGCGGTCTGAACGCCTACGCGTCCCAGCGCGGCAATTAGCGTAAACGCAATAATCGCATAGCGAACCAGTGCAGAAAGGAAATCGGCCACGGTGGCGTCAATGTGACGCGCGCGCATCAGACGGTTTACGGTGTTAGAGACCAGGCGCGCGATGATCATCCCGACGATGATAATCGCGATGGCCGCGACGATATTCACGGCATAACTGAGCAACAGCGCCTGGTTGCGCACCAGCCAGGTGCCCGCCCCATTAATGCTGTCGACTACGTTTAAATCTTCCATTCAAACTCCCCGAAAATAAAAAAGTGTGAGTTGGCTCTCACGAAAAATGACTATTTAAAGGTAAACAAAAAGCGTCAAATATGCCATTTTTCAATATGATTCAGGGAATATAGGGTGGTTAACTCAGACTCCAGCAGGGCGATCGACCATCCGCAGGAAGCCGCTCACTAACGCATTTCTCTGCTTAAAGACTTCTGCAATTTCGCTCACTACCTTGCCGCTGCCGGCATTCTTCCAGGCAATGGAAAGCGGTGAAGGTTGGCGTGGATGAGCGACCTCGCGGGCCACCAGCGCCCCCGATTCCACATAGGGGCGACACATTCGTTCCGGTAGAAAACCGACGCCAAGGCCGCTTAAATGGCAAGCCAGTTTGGTGCTGAGATCGGGCACCTTAATCTCTTTTTGGCCGCTTAGTAGCCACGCCACGCGGCGCGTCAGGGTTCGTGAGGTATCTTCGATATTAATAGCGGGATAACGTCGTAGCACATCATCCGAAAGCAGCTCAGCAGGATGACTGGCAAGCGGATGAGTAGCCGCCACCACAAACTGCCAACTGATATCACCCAGCGGCAGCAATGAAATGTTATTGGAAAGCG
Organism: Pseudocitrobacter sp. 2023LY-00077; assembly: GCF_055796175.1. NCBI lineage: Bacteria > Pseudomonadati > Pseudomonadota > Gammaproteobacteria > Enterobacterales > Enterobacteriaceae > Pseudocitrobacter > Pseudocitrobacter sp. 2023LY-00077. Next base: position 350,369 of record NZ_JBSPEI010000002.1, read on the forward strand.
ATTCCGAACCGGTGACGCCGATCGCCAGTTGAAAATCATCGTACAGCAGTGAGTCCCACACGCCCATGTAGACCTGGCGGGAAATCTGAAAGCGGGTAAAAGGGAACTGTTGATGCAGCCAGGTCAGCAGGTCTGCCGTAGTTTGCGGTTGGTAGAGCAGGTTATTGATAACAATATTCACCTGCCGTTCAACGCCCGCGTTGATTTGCTGTAGCTCATCCGGCATGGCATCCAGCCAGTTAAGCCACTGGCGGCAGTGTTCGAGTAAATGTTGCCCGGCGCGAGTGAGGCTGACGGAGCGGGTGGTGCGTAAAAAGAGTTGCGTGCCGACCTGCTCTTCCAGCGTCTTAATGCGATAGCTGATCGCTGCCGGCGTTTTATGCAGCGAGCTGGCTGCACGAGAAAAACTCTCCGTTTCAGCAACCCGAATAAACGTGCGTATTGTTTCCTGATCGAGCATGCACTCTCCTTGATTCCCTCAGACGCAACCCCTGTTGCGCCATCGCCATTCCTAACAATGTGTCCGCGCCGGACGTGTGACCAACATTCAGCAAACGCTGTACCGCATAATGCGCGCTGCGCGTGGATTGCCATCGCCGTAACAACCTTAACACTGGCGTTGAGAATGTGCCGTGACGTGCGCTGTTAAGATAACGACAGCTTACCGAAGTTGTGAGATGCGCGAGTTGATCCGCCGGGGGTAAAAATGGACGCGGTGATGAGGTGTGACCTGTCGCATACAGCATAGCAAGCGCCCCAATTAGCATATCGTCACCACTTGGCGTCAGGCCGGGGCCACAGCCAATCAACCATGACCAGTCCGGCGTTTCACCCTTTAGCCAGTGTTCCAGCTCCTGCGTAAAACGATCAAAAATCGGCATTGCGGCCAGTGGCTGATTCAGCGCGCCGCACAAACCACTCAGATGAGGCGAGACATGCACGTTATCCTGCCTGAATTCGGCAACCTCCGGGGTGAGTGAAAGCACGCGCCGCGGGCGAATCAAAATATCCGATCCCCAAAGCAGATTGCCCTGCTTGAGAAGTCGCGCAAGGTGAGAACAGGCGGCAAAGTGACGGGTCGTGAGCAATACGCCCGCCGGGCCCATACCTTTGCCGAAGCGGAAAAGCGTTAACAGGGTACCATCCGGGCGACAGTAGTTTATTGCCTGTGAGAAGCGGCTATGCAACGTCCATTCACCATCGGGTAAATGAGATAACCCGGCGCACGCCTGAGCATTAATGATTTTCATCAGCAGCACTCCGGGGCGGCAGTGCCGCCCCTTCACTTGTTACGCAGTGATGTGGTGCAGCTCCGCCAGCGCTTCCAGCGCTTTCTCGAAGCAAAGCAGCGGCGCACGTACGGTGCCCGCACCAACCTGACCAATTCCCGCCTCGCGGTGCGCAATGCCGGTGTTAATCAACGGCGTGATGCCCGTTTCTACAACGCGGCGGATATCCAGCCCCAGGCACGCGCCTTTAAAATCCCAGGAGGGGATCTGGAACAGCGGGTTGTGATCGAGATAGATCTCCGCCATCTCTTCCGATGTCTCCAGTGCCGCCCCCATTCCGCCGGCGCCAACGAAGCGGGTTACGCCCGGTGCAGCAATCATCGCCGCACCACCAATACCCAGCGTTTCAGTGATCGCGCTATCACCAATATCCGGGTTAGCATCCGCCTGGCTGTAACCGGTAAAGAAAAGCCCCTGCGGCGTATTCACCGGCGCGGTAAACCAGCGATCGCCGGTGCCGCTCACGCGAATACCAAAGTCGCGGCCGTTACGCGTCATCGCGGTTACCACCGAGCCCGCTTTAATCACCGCCGCCGCATCCATCACCGCCTTGCTGTACGCCATCGCCAGATTCAGGAAGAACTGATCGGTAACGCTAAGGAACTGTAATACCTCAATGACTTCGGTTTTAGGACGATCCAGGCCCGCGATCGCCGGAGATAGCGTGCGTAGCAGCAGTGAAGAAGCGGCGATATTACGCTGATGGAATTCATCGCCCATGGTGATGGCCTGCGCCATCAGCGCGGTAAGATCGACGCCGTTTTCCAGTTTGCCAATTGCATCCTGAAGTACCGGCGCCAGGGTATCGCGCATCCAGCGCAAACGTTGCTGGACGTCGTCACCGTAGGCTCCAAAGCGCATCACCTTGCCGATGCCTTCGTTCAGATTGCAGCAAGCGTGATTTCCATGGACCACATCTTTCACCACCAGAACCGGCATATTTGCTGAAGTAATGCCGCCCATAGGGCCCACTGCGCCAACATGATGACAAGGGATGAACTCTACCTCGCCCTGACCAAGCAAGCGCACAGCCTCTTCTTCCGTTGCAGCCCAGCCTTCAAACAGCGACGCGCCAATACAGGCGCCACGCATCGGCCCGGTCATCTCTTCCCATGCAATTGGCGGCCCGGCGTGAAGCAGTTTGCGGCCTGATGCCAGCGTGACGACCACCTCTTTAGCGGGTCGAACGGCGACCCAGTGCGGTCGGGCAGCTTTGATGCGTTCAATGATGGCTTCGTTAGCCTGTGCAATTGATGAATACATATCCGTACCTCTAACTTAATGTAACTGCTTGAGAAGACTGGCAAGACGCGCGTTGCCGCCGGCAACTGGCGCCCACTGATAGTGCACAACAGGTGTGCCGCTGCTTTGCAGATCCAGCGCGAAACTGCGTAAACCGGCGTTGATGACCTGCACGCCGTCCAGCAGCGGGTAGTGTTTTTCTGCCGGCTGGCTTTCCTGGTGATGCGTCAGGCTAATGGCGAGCAGAATCGCCTCTTCCAGGGTCTCGACGACCGCAATGCCCGCTTCACGAAGTTTTTCGCTTTGCGCGGTGCGGCCCTGCGGATCGCCTTCTGTTCCCGTCAGTGTGGCGATAGTGACCAGCGGCGCAGTACGGCGCGCGCGCACCTGTTCCAGCGTCTGAACCACCGCTCCAGCAGGGTCTTCACAGGCTCCGTAACCAAGCACCACATCCAGTAGCAGCACACCAACATCCGGAAGTGCGGCCAGTTTTTCGATTTCAATACTGCGGGTGGTCGGATCAATCATCGGATGTGGCCTTCCGAGGGTGTAGCTGTCATCCCCCAGGTCAACAATCCGGTGACCGCCTGCGTCCAGCATCACGCCTTGCGCATGGCTCTCACTCATTGGCACATTTAGCCCCGCAGAGAGAAGCATCGCCGCTTCCGCCGCCAGGGTTCCCCCGGCATACAGCCCATAAATACCTTTGCCCGCCACTTCCGGTTGAATCTGCCGCTGCCGCGCGACGCGCATCAGCAACACCGCCAGACGCGCGGCTTCAGACAACGAGTTAGCCAGCCAGACATTTCCTTCACGGCGCTGCTCCGGCTTACTGCCAAGAAAGAGCGCTACAACGGGTTTTCCGACATTCTGCATCGCGGCGATAATCCGCGTGCGAACCTGTGGTGACGGAGGTTTCGAGACAAAGGCAATCACCTGGGTCGCCTCATCAGAGGCCAGCATCTCAAGCGCGGTTAACGCGCTGATACCGCCGATATCGGCACTTAAGTCTCGCCCACCTAACCCAATCGCATGACTGATACCTTGTTGATGCAAGGCCACCTGCGAGGTGATCTCCTGAATCCCCGTACCCGATGCGCCAATCACGCCGATGCCCCCTTCCGGCAGCACGTTCGCGAACGCCAGCGGGCTCCCGGCAATCATCGCTGTTCCGCAGTCTGGCCCCATCACGATAAGCCCACGTTCACGCGCCAGGTTTTTCAGCTCCACCTCTTGCGCCAACGGAACGTTATCGGAAAACAACATCACGTTTTTACCTGCCAGCAGCCCTTCTTTCGCCACCGAGGCGGCGTACTCTCCGGCCACCGAGACCAGCAACAGGTTAGCCTGCGGTAACTTCTGACACGCACTTTCCCAACGGCGGGCTTTCAGCAGTTGTTGCGAGCTACCTGATGCACTGGCAATGGCGCTGAGTTCTTTCTCCAGTTGCTCACGGATTAAATCCATAATCGCCGGTTGTTCCGTTTCAGTACGCACCGCCACGCAGATGTCGTTAGGTGTAGCTTCCGCGAAGTCGTCATGCCAGAAACCGGTCGATTCCAGCATCGATTTATTCGCGGGCGTGCCCATCATTACCGATACCTGATCCACTTCCGGACGTTCACTCAGCTTGCGGGAAATAATCATCAGGCTGACGGAGTCCTGAAAACTTCCCTTTTTAATAAAGGCATAAATCATTACCGCTACCTCTTATGTACGTTTTTCTTTTAAAAACAGCATGGCGACCAGACCGATAGCTAATAAAACGGCTGAAACATAAAAACTGGAAGCCAGACTTCCGGTCATATCTCGTGCCGCACCGGCAATAATCGGCGCAAGAATTGATGAGCTCATACCGATGAAATTAAATAAACCAAAAGCGGTGCTGTAATTATTTTCATCCACGCTGTCGGCCACCAGCGCAACCAATACCGGGTCAAGCGCCAGTTTGCCCACCAGCCCATAAACGCACAGGGCAACAATGACGCCAGTCATATTAGGCATCCAGACGATGGACAGCATGCTGAGAATGGCAACGGGCACCAGGAACATGATTAAGGGTTTGCGCTTGCCTAATTTATCTGACAGGCTGGAGAATAACAGCGCACCTGGAATAGAGATCCACGCCACCAGCGATGAAATAAAACCTGTTTCACTACCGGCAATACCACGCTCACTTTGTAAATAGTAAGGCAGCCAGGTCAGGATAACGAAGAAACCAAACAGGCTACAGAACACCATGATATAGGTAAGAATTAAATTACGGTTCTTCAGCAGGTCGCTAAATTTCCCTTTTTTAATCGGCTTACCGTCAACTTCAGTGGTGCGTTTCTTCTCTTTAACAAAGAACCAGATTGCCAGGCCGACGAGAATAGACGGCACCGCCATCGCGTAGAACGGCATCCTCCAGGAATGGCCCTGATCGTAAACCAGCCAACTTGAGGTCATCAGGCCCAGCGCAATACCAAACGCCATACCACTGTTGATGATTGCACTCCCCAGCGAGCGGAATTTTTTCGGGATCTGCTCTGAAGACAAGCCGTACTGCGGGCCATAATAGGTTCCCTCGCCCGCGCCTGTGACCACGCGGGCAAACAGTAATGTGTACCAGCTTTTTGCCCAGCCCGTTACCGCAGTAAAGACGCCAAACAAAATAAACCCGGGCACCAACACTTTTTTCTTACCGATTTTATCGCCGAGGATCCCCGCGGGTACCTGCAATAAGGCGTAAGAAAAATAGAATACTGAATTAAGAATACCTAACTGTGTTCCCGTTAAGCCAAACTCTTTTTCCAGCTCCCCCATTACCGGATTAAGAACGGTACGGTCGGCATACATAAAAATCCAGCCCAGCCAGAACAGGAATACGGTGACCCACCAGGCCGGTATTCCTTTTCTTTTTGTGACATCAGTCACTTCACATGAATCAGACATAAGTGAACTCCCGGTAATCATTACCGCTGAATGCCTCTGTCAGGAGGCTTGATGTTTAAACTGACCTAACCATATCGGGGTTAAGTGAGTTTTCATTTGAGCAAAGTCACACTAAAACCATTGTTATAAATTCCTGGTAACTCACCGCATAATTATTAAAAAAAGTCTAATAATCATTTTTAAATTTAGTTATATAAAAACAATTAAAATGGCGGAGATTGACAAGTTATTTTTCGCGATAATTAAATCATTATCACCATCACAGTGAATGGAAATAGAAAAACTATATTGAGCACGACATCATCTATTTTGTGAGGCAATAATGAAAAAGAAACTGGTCATTGCCCTTGGCGGTAATGCGTTATTACAGCGTGGTGAAATCCTCAGCGCTGAGAATCAACAGAAAAGCATTCAACTCTTTTCCCAAATGGTGGCGCAGCTGGCGCATGATTATCAGTTAGTGATCGTTCACGGCAATGGCCCACAGGTCGGACTGCTGGCCTTGCAGAATGCCGCCTACCAGGATGCGCCTGCCTGGCCGCTGGATATCCTGGTTGCCGAAAGCCAGGGAATGATTGGTTTTGCGATTGCGCAGGAGCTCACGGCTAACAGCAGCGCACCGGTCACCACGCTGATGACTCGCGTAGAAGTTGATCCGAATGACGATGCCTTTGCATCGCCAGGCAAATACATCGGGCCCGTATATCCACCAGAGCAGCAGGCCGAGCTGCAGACGCGCTATGGCTGGCAAATGAAGGCCGATGGCCAGTATATCCGCCGCGTGGTTGCCTCCCCCACCCCTTTGAAAATTATCGATAGCGAGGCGATCCGCACGCTAATGGATGATGGGCATCTGGTGATTTGCTGCGGGGGCGGGGGTATTCCGGTCATTGCAAAAGAGGGCGGCTATCAGGGTATCGAAGCCGTAATTGATAAAGATTTGACGGCAGCCGTGCTGGCTCAGGCAATCAGCGCCGATCATCTGCTCATTTTGACCGATGCCGATGCGGTGTATGAAAATTGGGGTACGCCACAGGCCCGCGCTTTACGTCACGTTACCCCTGCGGAACTGGCCCCGTTCGCCGCACCGGATGGGGCGATGGGGCCAAAAGCCGCTGCGGTCATTCAGTTTGTAAAGCAAACAGGAAATGCAGCGTTTATTGGTGCGCTGAAAGATGCGCCACAGATACTTGCAGGAAAAAAAGGCACCTGTATTTCAGACTAATGCTCTGTTTTTCAGGCAAAAAAAAGGCTTCCCGGAGGAAGCCTTTTATCAATCATGTTGCCTCAAATTACAGAACGTCAACCGCGTTCAGTTCTTTGAAAGCCTGCTCCAGACGAGCGCTCATGCTGGTCTGGCCAGCGCGCAGCCATACGCGCGGATCGTAGTATTTTTTGTTCGGCTGGTCTTCGCCTTTCGGGTTGCCCAGCTGGCCCTGCAGGTAAGCTTCGTTGGTTTTGTAGTAGTTCAGAATACCTTCCCAGGTCGCCCATTGGGTATCGGTATCGATGTTCATTTTCACTACGCCGTAGCTTACGGAGTCTTTGATTTCCTGAGCAGAAGAACCGGAACCGCCGTGGAAGACGAAGTTCAGGCTGTTGTGCGGCAGGTTGTGTTTCTTAGAAACATAGTCCTGAGAATCACGCAGGATGGTCGGGGTCAGAACCACGTTACCTGGTTTGTAAACGCCGTGTACGTTACCGAAGGAAGCGGCGATGGTGAAACGCGGGCTGATTTTGCTCAGTTCAGTAAACGCGTAATCAACGTCTTCCGGCTGAGTGTACAGTGCAGAAGCGTCCATGTGGCTGTTGTCCACGCCGTCTTCTTCACCACCGGTGCAACCCAGTTCGATTTCCAGCGTCATGCCCATTTTGGACATACGCGCCAGGTATTTGGAGCAGATTTCGATGTTCTCGTGCAGAGACTCTTCAGACAGGTCGATCATGTGAGAAGAGAACAGCGGTTTGCCGGTAGCAGCGAAGTGTTTTTCACCCGCGTCCAGCAGGCCGTCGATCCACGGCAGCAGTTTTTTAGCGCAGTGGTCAGTGTGCAGGATAACCGGTACACCGTAGTGCTCAGCCATCTGGTGAACGTGATGCGCGCCAGAGATAGCGCCCATGATGGCTGCGCCCTGGGGAACGTCAGTTTTCACGCCTTTACCCGCGATGAATGCTGCACCACCGTTGGAGAACTGAACGATAACCGGTGCTTTAACTTTTGCAGCGGTTTCCAGAACGGCGTTGATGGAGTCGGTGCCCACACAGTTTACTGCTGGCAGTGCAAAGTTGTTTTCTTTTGCTACCTGGAACACTTTCTGAACGTCATCACCAGTGATAACACCAGGTTTTACGAAATCAAAAATTTTAGACATGTTTACGAGTCCTATCTGTATCTTCGGCCGTTAGAAAAAGAAGCGCGAGCTATGTAGCGCGCTGAAAAACAGGCGGGTTTCCCCGCCTGCTCAAACATTACTTCTTAGCGCGCTCTTCGAGCATTGCAACTGCTGGCAGTACTTTGCCTTCCACGAATTCGAGGAATGCGCCGCCGCCAGTGGAGATGTAGGAGATTTTGTCAGAGATACCGAACAGGTCGATTGCAGCCAGAGTGTCGCCGCCGCCTGCGATGGAGAACGCGTCGCTGTCTGCGATTGCGTTAGCCACGATTTCAGTACCTTTACGGAAGTTCGGGAATTCAAACACGCCAACCGGACCATTCCACAGGATGGTTTTTGCGTTTTTCAGGATGTCAGCCAGCTGCTGTGCAGAGGCGTCGCCGATATCCAGGATCTGCTCGTCTTCTTTCACGTCAGCAACGGATTTCAGAGTCGCTGCCGCAGTTTCGGAGAACTCAGTTGCCACGCGCACGTCAGTCGGAACCGGAATGTCGCAGGTGGTCAGCAGACGTTTAGCTTCATCAACCAGGTCAGCTTCGTACAGGGATTTACCGACGTTGTGGCCTTGAGCGGCAACGAAGGTGTTCGCGATACCACCGCCAACGATCAGCTGGTCAGCGATTTTAGACAGAGAGTCCAGAACGGTCAGTTTGGTAGAAACTTTAGAACCACCAACGATTGCCACCATCGGGCGAGCCGGTTCTTTCAGTGCTTTACCCAGTGCGTCCAGTTCAGCCGCCAGCAGCGGGCCTGCACACGCAACGTCAGCAAATTTGCCGATGCCGTGAGTAGAAGCCTGCGCACGGTGAGCGGTACCGAAAGCATCCATCACGAATACGTCGCACAGCGCAGCGTATTTTTTGGACAGTGCTTCGTCGTCTTTTTTCTCGCCTTTGTTGAAGCGAACGTTTTCCAGAACAACCAGTTCACCTGCAGCAACTTCAACGCCATCCAGGTAATCTTTAACCAGACGTACCGGGTTGGACAGTTTGTCTTTCAGGTAATTAACAACCGGCAGCAGAGAGAATTCTTCGTTGTACTCGCCTTCGGTCGGACGACCCAGGTGGGAGGTTACCATCACTTTCGCGCCTTGTTTCAGGGCCAGTTCGATGGTCGGCAGGGAAGCACGGATACGCGCGTCGCTGGTTACTTTCCCTTCTTTAACTGGTACGTTCAGATCCGCACGGATAAAAACACGTTTACCAGCAAGATCCAGATCGGTCATCTTAATTACAGACATGGTGAATCCTCTCGTTGATTCATAAAGTTTTGCAGACGCATTCGCGTCCTACCTGAAACCTTGTGCGGCCATCGCTAACGTGGTGTCGAGCATTCGGTTAGCAAAGCCCCATTCGTTATCACACCAGACCAAAGTTTTGATCAAATGCGCCCCACTCACTCGCGTTTGGGTGCCATCGACAATGGCACTGTGCGGATCGTGGTTAAAATCTGTTGAGACCAACGGTAATTCCGTATAGTCAACTATACCATGAAATGCATCCCGTGCTGCTTTTTGCAGCAACTGGTTGACTTCATTAGCGTTTACCGGATTTTTTACCGTTACGCTAAGATCGATTGCCGTGACGTTAATGGTCGGTACACGCACCGCAATCGCTTCGAATCGATCGTTAAACTGCGGGAAAATACGCGTAATCCCTGCAGCAAGCTTCGTATCGACCGGAATGATCGACTGACTTGCGGCGCGTGTGCGGCGCAGGTCCGGGTGATACGCGTCAATCACCTGCTGATCGTGCATCGCGGAGTGAATCGTCGTCACCGTTCCCGACTCAATGCCCCAGGCATCATCCAACAATTTTATGATGGGGATTATGCAATTCGTGGTACAGGAGGCATTGGAGACAATACGATGTTCAGGGCGTAACGCGTCATGGTTCACGCCATAAACCACCGTTGCGTCGAGGTCGTTGCTACCGGGATGTGAAAAGAGCACCTTCTTTGCACCTGCGGCGATATGTGCTTCGCCGTCAGCGCGACTACCGAACACGCCGGTACAATCAAGCACCACATCAACCGACAGTTCGCGCCAGGGCAGCGCGTTAATCTCGCGCTCGTGCAGAAGACGAATGCTGTCGTCGCCGACAAACAACTGTTCCCGCTCCTGGCGAACGTCCCAGGCAAAACGGCCATGGCTGGTGTCATATTTCAATAAGTGCGCGATGCCCGCAGCATCCGCCAGTTCATTGATTGCCACCACGGTGATTTCCGCACGGCGTCCGGATTCATACAAAGCACGAACCACGTTACGCCCAATGCGACCGAAGCCATTAATCGCTACGCGTACGGTCATAGGTCTCCTGCAAGGTCATCCCAAAGCAATGTGGCTGACAGAGTAATGCAGCAATTCATTCCGGGAAACCTTACCTGCCACAAACAGTGACTGATTGGTCAAATGTCGAACACTTCATCGACTGAAACGCTTCAGCCAGAATAAGCGAAACCTGGAATAAAAGGAATGATTGTCCAGACAAACGCACCAGGAATCTGACATACATCACATTTCTACAGGAATAATTTGCAGCGTTATGCCAGAAGGAGTCGGGCGATGGAATAAAGACCGAGTACGGAATCAGACTATCTCTGAATGAGTGATTAGGCGAAATGAAGGGTAAAATTTGCTCGTCGATGCGTAAGTCATCGGCAGGTGCAACGGCGCGGGGACTTTTTCCGTGCGGCTCCTTGCACTGGAAAAAGAAAACCCCCGTCGTTGCGGTATAAAAACAGGCAAACTACGGGGGTGATCCATGACTCCAACCAAGTCTAGGATAGCCGCTGACGCTTGCCGCTTCAAGCAGGATTTGCGGTATGGATATTCTGAAATTCGCAGTACTGATGGTTGTGCTTCATTTAATTGTATCGTCAATGATACATCACGATTTACAACCTTCTTTGGTTAATCGCGTTATAGATACGCAGAGCGAAGGAGGGATAACACACCGCTGTTCTTAATTTGAAACTGGCTTACGTTGCCCCTTGATTAGCCCCGCTTCGGCGGGGCTTTTCTTTGGCATAAATAAATACGCCCCAATCATAGACACTCCCAATATTTATTTATCGTCACGAGGTTATGCTCATTTGACGCTTAAAGCGGAGTGAAAAGAGAATTAATTAAAGACAGAATGAAGGCTGAATGGCCCCCCTACCGACACAGGTAGTAGCCATTCATCGGCGAGGTGGAACCGTGCCATTTATTTCAACAAAATAAAAAAAGGGCCGCTTTCGCGGCCCTTCTCACAAAGCATCTTACCGATTACAGCAGCGCTTTTGCTTTCGCAACAACGTTGTCAACGGTGAAGCCGAACTCTTCAAACAGCAGCTCAGCCGGTGCAGATTCACCGAAGGTGGTCATACCGACGATAGCGCCGTTCAGGCCAACGTATTTGAACCAGTAGTCTGCAATACCAGCTTCCACTGCAACGCGTGCGGAAACCGCTTTCGGCAGGACTGATTCACGGTAAGCCGCATCCTGTTTGTCGAATGCGTCGGTAGACGGCATGGAAACCACGCGCGTTTTCACGCCTTCAGCAGTCAGTTTTTCGTATGCCGCTACAGCCAGTTCAACTTCAGAACCGGTGGCGATGAAGATCAGTTCCGGCTGACCGGCACAGTCTTTCAGCACATAACCACCGCGTGCGATGTTTGCCAGCTGTTCTGGAGTACGTTCCTGCTGCGCCAGGTTCTGACGGGAGAGGATCAGCGCGGTCGGGCCGTCCTGACGCTCAACACCGTATTTCCACGCGACCGCGGATTCAACCTGGTCACACGGACGCCATGTGGACATGTTCGGGGTCACGCGCAGAGAAGCCACCTGCTCTACCGGCTGGTGAGTCGGGCCATCTTCGCCCAGACCGATGGAGTCGTGGGTGTAGACCATTACCTGACGCTGTTTCATCAGCGCAGCCATACGCACGGCATTACGCGCGTATTCTACGAACATCAGGAAGGTAGAGGTGTACGGCAGGAAACCACCGTGCAGAGAGATACCATTGGCGATCGCGGTCATACCGAATTCACGAACACCGTAATGGATGTAGTTACCGGCAGTATCTTCGTTGATAGCCTTAGAACCAGACCAGATAGTCAGGTTAGACGGTGCCAGGTCAGCGGAGCCGCCGAGGAATTCCGGCAGCAGCGGGCCGAACGCTTCAATCGCATTCTGAGACGCTTTACGGCTGGCGATTTTCGCCGGGTTAGCCTGCAGTTTGGCGATGAATTCGTTGGCTTTCGCGTCGAAGTCAGACGGCATTTCGCCTTTCATACGACGAGTGAATTCAGCAGCTTCCTGTGGGAAAGCTTTCGCGTAAGCAGCGAATTTCTCATTCCAGGCAGATTCTTTCGCCAGGCCTGCTTCTTTCGCATCCCACTGCGCATATATTTCAGACGGGATTTCGAACGGCGCGTATTTCCAGCCCAGTTTCTCGCGGGTCAGCGCGATTTCAGCGTCGCCCAGCGGCGCACCGTGGGAGTCGTGTGTGCCGGCTTTGTTCGGCGAACCGAAACCGATGATGGTTTTGCACATCAGCAGGGACGGTTTGTCAGTCACTGCACGCGCTTCTTCTACTGCGCGTTTGATAGAATCTGCATCGTGACCATCAACGCCGCGAACCACATGCCAGCCGTAGGCTTCGAAACGTTTAGCGGTATCGTCGGTGAACCAGCCTTCAACGTGACCATCAATAGAGATGCCGTTGTCATCGTAGAACGCAACCAGTTTACCCAGTTTCAGGGTGCCTGCCAGAGAACATACCTCGTGAGAGATACCTTCCATCATGCAGCCGTCGCCCATGAAGGCGTAGGTGAAGTGGTCAACGATGTCGTGGCCCGGACGGTTGAACTGCGCCGCCAGCGTTTTTTCTGCAATAGCCATACCGACTGCGTTGGCAATACCCTGACCCAGCGGACCAGTAGTGGTTTCTACACCGGCGGTGTAGCCCACTTCCGGGTGACCCGGCGTTTTGGAGTGCAGCTGACGGAAGTTTTGCAGTTCAGACATCGGCAGATCATAACCTGTGAGGTGCAGCAGGCTATAAATCAGCATGGAGCCGTGGCCGTTAGACAGCACGAAGCGGTCACGGTCAGCCCAGGAAGGGTTCTGCGGGTTGTGGTTCATGAAATCACGCCACAGGACTTCGGCAATGTCAGCCATACCCATCGGGGCACCCGGGTGACCGGATTTGGCTTTCTGTACTGCGTCCATGCTCAGCGCACGAATAGCATTAGCAAGCTCTTTACGTGAGGACATTTTGACTCCAGTTCGGACTGTTGAAGGCTATGCCCCTTAACGACTTGACGACCGCGCGTTATGGGCTACGCCAGAAAAAAGTGCCAACAATGTAACCCAAGCGACAAGTCATGTACATGGACCATCCTTTTGCCGCTTCAGAAATCTCCGGAACAGGGCACACTCTGCGCAAACCACTCGCTCATCTTTAAGGATTTTCTTTATACTAAAGGCATCTCTCGCTCCGTTTCTCTGGAGCAACTTTCAGATTTTATATAGATGAGTGAGTTCGGAATAACATCATGAAAACACGTGCGATCGTGCTGGCTCTGGGTGCGTCACTGCTGCTGAGCGGCTGTCAGAATATGGATTCAAACGGCATGTTAAACTCCGGCGCGGGTGCCTTTCAGGCCTTCTCGCTGAGTGATGAACAGGTGCAGGCGCTGAGCGACCAGGCCTGTAAGGATATGGATGCAAAAGCGACCATTGCTCCGTCTACCAGCGACTACAGCAAGCGTCTGAGTAAAATTGCTTCCGCGCTGGGCGATAACATTAACGGTCAGCCGGTGAACTATAAGGTGTACGTGGCGAAAGACGTCAACGCCTTTGCGATGGCGAACGGCTGTATTCGTGTATACAGCGGCCTGATGGACATCATGACCGATAATGAAGTCGAAGCGGTGATTGGCCATGAAATGGGTCACGTTGCGCTGGGCCACGTGAAAAAAGGTATGCAGGTGGCGATTGGTACCAACGCCCTGCGCGCCGCCGCCGCGTCAGCGGGTGGCATCGTAGGCAGTCTGTCGCAATCGCAGCTTGGCGATTTGGGTGAAAAACTGGTGAATTCCCAGTTCTCCCAGCGTCAGGAATCGGAAGCGGATGACTACTCTTACGATCTGCTGCGTAAGCGTGGCATTAACCCAACCGGCCTCGCCACCAGCTTTGAAAAACTGGCGAAACTGGAAGACGGACGCCAGAGTTCCATGTTTGACGATCACCCGGCATCGCAGGAACGTGCGGCGCATATTCGCCAGCGCCTGGCGGCAGACGGGATTAAGTAACTCCCCCTCACCCTAACCCTCTCCCTGAGGGAGAGGGAACCGTTCTGCACCGGTTTTCTCCCTCTCCCCGTGGGAGAGGGCCGGGGTGAGGGCATCAGCGCGCACATCCCCTCCCGTTTAACCTCGTTATGAATAATTGTGCAAAGCTAATGCGATTATTTTATTCATCATTAAATCGCATCAATCGCTAATTAAATAGCACGATTTGCTAACGATAACTGAAATTCGCCAAATAAATAATTTCAAAATATCGCGTTTCAAAAGATATTTATTTTGTCATTTACAAACTTCCTGTTCATTCTCTCCTTGAGAATAAACCAATGCCATATAATCCATAGTCCATCCCCTGTAAGCCTTGCCAGCTGTGGCCTGACATACCCGGCAATAGTGAAGAAACATTTACACACATAATGATTGCAATCGTTATTCATTCAGGAGAATATCGCGAAGAACTCACAACTTTTAATATAGACAGACAGAGACGTTCCCGCCGTGAAAAATAAATTATCGTTAATTGCATTAGGCCTGATCGCCGCTACACCTGCATTTGCCAGCCAGCAATCTGAAAGCCAGGGCTTTGTTGATGACAGCCATTTAGATGTATTTTTGCGCAATGCGTATATCAACCGTGATTACCAGGATGGGCTGAAAGATAAAGCCGAATGGGGTCAGGGCATTGTCGCGACCTTTGAATCTGGCTTCACCCAGGGTGTGGTGGGTTTTGGCGTTGACGGTATTGCACAGTATGGTGTGCGTCTTGACGGCGGCCGTGGCCGCAGCGGCGCGGGCGGGATCGACTTCTTCGCCCAGGATAACGATGGCCGCGCGAAATCTGACCTCGCAAAATTTGGCGCAACGGTCAAAGCGCGTTTCTCGAATACGGTACTGAGCTACGGTACCCAGCGCCCGGCGCTGCCGATTCTGACGGCGGATGATTCTCGTCTGTTATACGAAACCTACACCGGTACCCTGTTGACCTCTAAAGAGATCGACGGCCTGGAAGTGAACGCCGGTTACTTTACCGACGAACAGCGTAAGAGTGACGATAGCCATAACTCCGGCCTCGAAAGCATCTCCTTCGGCGGCGCGAGCTATCAGTTTAACGACCAGTTCAGCGGTGCAATCTACGCGTCTCACGTAGAAGACGTGCTGAACAAACAGTACCTGGGCCTGAACTACAAACAACCGTTCAGCACCGGCCAGCAGCTGGTTCTTGATTTCAACGGTTATAACTCTCGCCTCACCCCAGGCTATGCTGAATCGCTGGATACCGGCCGCAGCAACAGCATCTGGAGCCTGGCAGCCAGCTATATCTGGGATATTCATACCTTTAAAATCGCTTACCAGCAGAGCAGCGGCAGCACCGGCTATAACTACGGCGGCTACCGTAACCAGGGCGGCGTGGGCGATGGCGGCAACACCATCTGGCTGGCGAACTCCTACTGGTCTGATTTTAACGGTGAAGACGAACGTTCATGGCAGGCATCTTACGGCCTGGACTTCGCGGGCCTCGGTTTACCGGGTCTGAGCTGGACCACCGCTTACGTGCGCGGCGATAACATCAAAACCTCGCAGACCAGCAACGGTAAAGAACACGAATGGTTCAACCAGGTGCAATACCAGGTTCAGGACGGCGTGGCGAAGGATCTGAAATTCAAAGTCCGTTACTCCGTACTGCGCGTCTCTAACAACGCCAGCGACTATAACGTGAGCGGGAACGAAGTTCGCGTGTACGTTGAGTATCCGTTCAACGTATTCTGACCCTCACCCTGCCCTCTCCCAAAGGGAGAGGGTAAAACCCTGCGCAAAATGTCACATCTCGCACTGTTTGTTCCCTCTCCCAAAGGGAGAGGGTTAGGGTGAGGGTGATAAATACCGCACCTTAATACAACGTCTTCTGCGGCGGCCCGGCAAAGCGTAGCGCGCCAATCTCGCCCATTCGCACTTCCACTACCGACGGCCCCGGCATCGCCAGCGCTTCGGTCATCGCCGCCTGGAAATCTTCCGCACGGTTCACCGTCCACGCCTGTAAGCCAATGGCCTGCGCCAGCGCGGTGAAGTCCGGTGTGTGCAGTTCGTTATAGTACTGGCGACCACCGAAGTATTTATCCTGAATACCGCGCATCACGCCGTAGCCGCCGTCATTCATAATCAGCAGCGTCACGTTGGCTTTTTCCTGCGCCAGCGTCGCCAGTTCGCCCAGGTTCAGGCTCAGGCCACCATCGCCTACCAGCCCCACCACTTTGTGCTGCGGATTCGCAATCGCAGTGCCAATCGCCATCGGCAGCCCCATCCCAATCGCCCCGGCGAGGGAGTGGATGTTTTTCAGCGGCTGATGGGCGCGGAACAGACGACTGCCCCACAGGCTGCCGGAAACGGTGATATCCCGCACCAGAATGCCGTCGTCCGGCAACGCATGTTCAATGGCATCATTCAGCCCGGCATACGCGCCACACTGCTCGCGCAACCCCTGTTCTGCTGCCACGACCGCCTGCTGCACCTGCTCATCCCACGCGCTATTGCCCCATTCACGCCCCTGGGCTTTCGCGGCTAACGCCGTCAGCAATGCGCCGCAGTCAGCGATAATTGTCTGATCCATCAGGTAATTCCGGCTTGCCGCCGCCGGGTCGATATCAATCTGCACGCGCGGTTCCGGCAGCGTCAGCGTCCAGGAACGGGTCTCATTACTGCGCAGGCGCGAGCCCGCCACCAGCGTGAAATCACAGGTTTCCATCATCGCTTCCACGGAAGGCGAGTTATGGAACGCGCGCAGGCTGGCGCGGTGATTATCCGGCAACACACCGCGGGCATGGGTGCTGGAAATGACCGTCATCCCGGCATCGGCCAGCTTCTTGACTGCCGCAGCGCTCGCCAGCGCCCCGCCGCCTAACCACAGCAGCGGTTGCTTCGCCTGCTTAAGCTGCGCCCACAGCGCATCAACGGTTGCGGTATCCGCCGCCGCAGGCATCGCCGGACGCACCGCTGCCGTCACCAGGGAAGCGGGAATTTTCGCGCCCTGAATATCAATAGGAATTTCCACCGACACCGGGCCACACGGCGGTGTCTGCGCGTCCTGAATCGCTTTATGCAGAATCGCTATCGCCTGATTGGCATTGCTGATGCGATAGGCGCGTTTTGAGCTGGCCTTCAGAAAAGTCAGCTGGTCGCGCGTCTCGTGAATAAACCCGGTATCCGCATCCAGCCAGGCCTTTTCCACCTGACCGGTCAGATGCAGCAGCGGCGTGCAGGCGTTCATCGCCTCCACCAGCGCGCCAACCGCATTGCCCGCGCCTGCGCCGGTGCTGGTTAGCGCCACCCCCAGGCCGGAAAAACGCCCGTGCGCATCCGCCATCGTCACCGATCCCGCTTCTCCGCGCGCCGGGACGAAACGGATATTGCCACGCTGCCCGACGGCATCGGCAATCGGCAGGTTGTGGATAGAGATAACGCCATAGATAGCGTCTACCTGATACTGCTCCAGCGTTCTGGCAATGGCCTCGCCGACGGTAATCATTTCACTCATAACTCACCCTTATTCTTAGTCGCACCAGCGGTTGACGCTATTGCCCGTCGCCAGATAAATGCTCTTTTGTTGCATCCAGGCTTTCAGCCCCTGAATACCCTTTTCGCGGCCCAGACCGCTCTCTTTAAAGCCCCCGAACGGGGTCGAGATGGCGAAAACTTTGTAGGTGTTGATCCACACCGTGCCCGCTTCCAGCCGCTCGCTTAAGCGCAGCGCTCGCCCGGTGTCGCGTGTCCAGATACCCGCCGCCAGCCCGTAAACCGATGAGTTCGCTTGTAAAATCAGCGCCTCTTCGTCGGCAAACGGCATAGCCACCAGCACCGGGCCAAAAATCTCTTCCTGACAGACACGTGCCTGATTATTCAGGCCATCGATAATCGTCGGCTGGAAATAGCTGCCACTGGCAAGCGCCGGGTCAGCGGGAATTTCACCGCCACACAGCACGCGCCCGCCCTCTTTCTGCGCCAGCGCGACGTAATCCATCACGCTTTTACGGTGCTTTTCGTTAATCAGCGGCCCAATGTGCGTGCCTTCCTGATGAGGGTGCCCAACGCGCAGCCCACGGGTTAATTCCAGCAGCCGTGCCATCAGCGGTTGATAAACTGATTCGTGAATAAACAGACGCGAACCGGCGATACACGCCTGCCCTGCCGAACTGAAAATGCCGTAGCAAATGCCGCGCGCCGCCTGTTCGATATCGGCATCTTCCAGCACGATGGTCGGCGATTTGCCGCCCAGCTCCAGCGAGGCGGGGATCAGTTTTTCCGCCGCCACGTGCGCCAGATGCCGCCCGGTGGTCGTGCCGCCGGTGAAAGAGATTTTGCGAATTTGAGGATGGCGCGCCAGCGCATCGCCAATCACCGAGCCTTTCCCCGGCAACACGCTCAACAGCCCGGGGGGAAGCCCTGCCTGTTCAAAAATACGTGCCAGTTCAAGCGCCATCAGCGGCGTGGCCTCCGCTGGTTTGAGGATCACCGCATTGCCCGCCGCAATCGCCGGAGCGACCTTCTGCATTTCGCTGGCAATCGGCGAGTTCCACGGCGTAATGGCCGCGACGACGCCCAGCGGCTCATAGCGGCTGAGGGTTAATACCTCCGCCATGCGCGGGGTCGGCAGTTCGCCTTCCAGCAGTTCGCAGGCCGCCGCAAAATAACGCGCCGTTCCCGCAGCACTCAGCACCAGGCCGCGCGCTTCCGGCAACGGTTTGCCGTTGTCGCGGCTTTGCATCAGGGCCAGTTCATCCACGCGCGATTCGATAATGTCCGCCACGTTGTGCAGCACTTTCGCCCGCTGATGCGGCAGCGCATTGCGCCATGCCGGGTCACGCCAGGCGCGCTCGGCGCTTTTAACCGCATCGTTCAGATCGTCGATGCTGGCGGCGTTGAGCGTGGCGTTCAGCGAACCGTCCGCCGGGAAGGTGCTCTGCATCGCTTCACCGTTACCACGTCGCCAGGCTCCGCCAACAAAAATAGAGAGTTCTTGCATATCAGCCTCTTAGCACTGAGCCAGTTCACGGCAGGCGCGCACCGCGCTCAGTGCCGCCAGAGTTGAGGTTTTCGGGTTGCTGGCGAGCGGCAGGCCGCTGAGTTCGAGGTGGAATTCGCCAAACAGCCCCTCAACGTGCAGGGTATGGGTGTTACGTTTCGTCGCCGGATCAACCATTAACTGAACACGGGTGTCATCCATGCCCACCCCGCCCAGCGCCACGGTTGCCGCCACGTTGGCATTTGCCGGGAAGAGGCGTGCGGCTTCCCGCGCACTGCCTTCGAAAAAGATTTGCGCTTCCTGCACCGTCGCCAGGTCAATCAGCTGTTCGGCGTAGCTCCCGCGCCAGCTGGCCGGGCTTTTACGCGACTGATAGGTCACGCGCTGCAAGCCGCCTTCTCTCGCCGCCGATAAACCGTCGATGCCCGCCACCGCCCCTGCCAGCAGGGTTAATTTTCCGCCCGCGTTCAGCAGCCGCTGTTCAAGTTCACTGTCCGCCAGCGCACCAGTGGAGACAACCGCCAGGTGCCAGCCGCGTTTGAGGACCGCTTCGCCGTACTGTGCCACCGCCTGCTGGCTGGCGCACTCCAGCACCAGATCCGGCGTAGCATCGCATGCCAGCGGATCCACCAGCGGGGTAACCTCGCCGTGAAAACGCGCCAGGATCGCCTGATGATGTGATTCCCGCGCCACGATCCAGCCGATCGCCACGTTGGCAGGTAAACGTTCGATCACCGCCTGCGCCATCGCGCCGTAGCCAATTAACATGACCTTTTTCATCATTGCTCCTTAAAGGTGACGGCAGAAACCGCCGGAGACATCCAGCGCGGCCCCGGTGGTGAACGAGGCCAGCGGCGACGCCAGGAATAACAGCGCCTGCGCGGGCTCCTGCGGTTTGCCCAGACGGCCCATCGGAATGCCGCGCTTACGGGCGATATCACCGGTCCACTCCGGCCAGCTCTGGCTTTTATCGCTGCGCTGCTCATAGCGGCGCTGCCATTGGCCGGATTCCACCATCCCCAGCAGAATGGAATTTACGCGGATACCTTTCTCAATCAGATCTTTCGACAGGGTGAGCGTCATGTTCAGCAGCGCGGCGCGCGCAGCCGAGGTGGCGATCATGTGCTCTTCCGGCTGTAGCGCCAGCAGTGAGTTCACGCAGGTGATCGACGCGATATCCGACGCTTCAAGCTGGCTTAAAAACGCCTGCACCGGGTTAATGACACCAAATAATTTCAGCTCGGCTTCATGCAGCCATGCGCTGCGCGGGGTGTCAGCAAAATGGGCGACAAAGCCCTGCCCGGCGTTGTTGATTAGCATGTCGGCGCGGCCCAGATTCGCTTCAACGGCGGCGGCGAACGCCCGGACATCTTCTTCTTTCAGTACATCGCAGCAGGCAGAGAAAACCTCACCCTGCGGAAATTCGTTGAGCAACGCGGCATGCGCGCTGGCGAGCCTGTCCGCATCGCGGCCACAAAACGCCACTTTTGCACCTTCACCCAGTAACAGGCGCAGGGTTTCAAAACCGATCCCCGACGATCCCCCGGTGACTACCGCTACACGCCCTTCAATTTGTGCATTCATCGCGCACCTCTTCCATTGCCTGCAAAAGCCATTGATTAAATGTCGTTTCGTTATCGAGATAGCTGGCATGCCCGGCCTTCGGAACGGCGGTGTACGGCATACCGTAACGGGCGGCCAGCGCCTGCGCGGCATCCGGTGGCGTGATGGTGTCCTGCTCGCCGCAGCACACGCTGAACGCCCCGCCATACTGTCCAAGCCAGTGGTGAATATCGTCGTGCGCCAGCATCCACGCCGCCGCCAGATACCCTTCCGGGCGCAGACGTCGCATCCCTGCAGCCACCGTCGCCACATCGTCCTGGCGTGCCGCCGGTTGCAGCAGTGCCGCCGCGCGGGTTTGCGCGAGGATCTCGCCGCCCATCGCTATTTGCTGTTCCCGGCTGCGCCACACCTGTTCGCGCTTTTCCGCCGTCGCGTTGCCGTAACCCTGCGCCGGGTCAGCCAACAGCAGATGCACTACCCGTTCGGGGTAACGTGCGGCAAACGCGCTGGCCACCAGCGCGCCCAGCGAATGGCCCACCAGCACCGTTTGCCAGACGCCAGCACGGTCAAGCAACAGCGCAAGCGCATCGGCGTAGTCGCCCGCATTCGCCCGTTCGGTTGCCAGCATCGGGCTTTCGCCATAACCCGGCATATCCCAGGCCAGCACGCGGCAGCCCGGTAGCGCCATCTGCTTATGCCAGGAAGCGGCACCGGAACTAATGCCATGCAGCAGCATCACCGGCACGCCATGGCCCTGTTCACGAAAACCCGTCATCGTCATTCCTTAGTTGCGTTTCACTTTCGACAGCGGATGGTCTGCCGGATAGGTTGGGATCTCCGGCTTTTTGGTGCCGAGCATCACGCACATCAGCGCTTCTTCTTCGCCGTGATTAAACAGGCCGCGATAGATCCCCGCCGGAACGGAGATGAGATCGCGCTCGCGCAGCACCGTTTCGGTGTAGTTGTCACCATCCTGAATCATCAGAGTGATCTGCCCTTTCAGCATGAAGAAGACCTCTTCCACGTCATCGTGCAGATGCAGCGGACCTTCGCATTTCGACGGCAATACCATGGTGGAGAAAGTGAAGTGTTCCGCCGCAACGGTGTTGGTATCGCTGGCGACGCCGGTCGCCCCGGTACCGATATAACGCATCTGCGCACGGCGATATTTCGGGTCAAAATCGGCCTGGAACTTCAGCGCGTTCCAGTCATATTTACGGCCTTCAAAGCGGGCAATACGCGACTCCACCCACTCTTCCATGCTCAGATTTTCTGGCTTGATGCCGGTTTTCGCGCTCACGGTTGAATCAGACATGACACACTCCTCAGTAACGTTTAAGCAGCGGCAGTAACAGGACGCACCCTACGGTCGCCATTACCACCAGAAAGATCAGCCCGGAATCCATACTGTGAGTGAAGGCGATCAGCGCCCCCATCACCGCCGGCGACAACGCCCCGGCAAAGTTTCCCAGCCCGTTGAAAATACCGCCCGCCGTGGCGCTCACGCGTGGATGGGTGGCTTTTGCCAGCAGGGCAAAAATGTTCGGCGCGCCCACGCCCCACATAAAGGTGCTGAAGCTCATGGCGGCGATGATGGTTAGCGGCGTATCCAGATGCATGACCGCCGTCAGGCCAATGGCCGCCCCTGCCATCGAGATAAAGCAGGCGGCTGCGCGTTTATCGACGCGATCGGAAAGCCACGCGCCAATCACCTCGCCCAGTAGCATGGCGATGAACGGCATCGACGACAGCCAGCCCGCATGCTCCAGGTGAATGCCTTTACCTTTAATCAGGTAGCCCGGCAGCCAGCCGTTGATGCCCCACAGATAGGTCAGGAAGGCAATGTTAAAGACGCAAATCATCCAGAAGTGAGTGCTGACAAACAGCTCCTGACGCGCCGCCCGACGCGTTAGCTGCGACTGTTGCGTCGGTGCCTGTTTCGCCTCCAACTGCACGCCACGCAGGCCAATGCGCACCAGAATCAACACCGGGATGGTGAGCAGCGCCATGGTGAAGAAGGTGCTCTGCCAGCCAAAGGTATTGAGCAGCCAGATGGAAAGCGGGAAGCCAATTGCCGCGCCCACGGGCGTGCCGAGCAGCCAGAGCATGGTGGCGCGCGCCTGCAAATGCTGCGGGAAAGAATGGCGCACAATGGCGAACGCCAGCGGGAACAGCGGCCCTTCCGCCACGCCGAGCAGAATGCGCAGCGTGACCATCAGCGTGTAGTTATGGGTAAAGCCCATCATCACCATCAGCACGCACCACACAACCATCATGCCGGTAAGCAGACGCAGCGGTGCGATCTTGTCGCCCAGCCCACTCAGCAGTACGGAGGAAAAACCGTAGCTCAGCAGGAACGCGCTCATCAGAATGCCCAGACGCGTGGTGTCGAAGTCGATGCCCATCGCCTGCTGGAAATGGCTGTCAGAAAAGAGTGCGGCAATGCTGATTTTGTCGAAAAACGCCAACAGGACGCAGGCCAGCAGCGACAGCGGAATAGCCCAGCGAACGGTCGTTTCAGGCGTGCAGACGCCCTCACCGCGCGCCTCAACGGGCGCGGTGTTGTTCTCTAATGTGCTCATGTTCCCCCCTGAGGGTTACGTCGCGGTTAGCGTAGTGACATCAGTGAAAATGCAGGATCGCCTAATGGCTCGGCGTTCAGATCGCGCCCGCTCGCCATCCAGCGTTTCGCAAGCTTAACGGTGCGCGGATCGTTAAACGCCACCAGTTGATTCAGCGTACCGTCAGCGTTGAGCGAGAAGAAAATCGATCCTTTTTCTTCCCGGCGAACCACCGTCCGGCTGTTCGGCTGCGGAATGCCAAGGATCTGAATATTGTGCTGGTATTGATCCGACCACAGCCACGGTACGTCGTCGTAACCGGGCGCGTTGGCATCCAGCATCGCTTTGGCCGTCGCCACCGCCTGATTCTGCGCAAATGCCCATGACTGCACGCACAGACCGTAACGCACGTGCTGCGCCACATCACCCACGGCAAAGATCGCCGGATCTGACGTGCGTCCCTGCGCATCGACCACAATACCGCGATCGGTTTTCAGCCCGGCATCGCGTGCCAGCTCCAGGTTGAGATCGACGCCGATCCCCACCACCACCGCGTCGAAGATCTCACGCTGGCCGTCGCAGTGGATCACCACGTTTTCATCGCCTTCATCCAGTTCAATCGCGCCGCATCCGGTGCGCACATCCACGCCCTGCTGCTGATGCAGCGCCAGCAGTTCAGCGGAAACTTCCGCGCTGACTGAGCGCATACACAGCGCGGGCTGTTGTTCAAACAGAGTGACCGCGATACCGCTTTTGCGCGCCGAGGCGGCAATCTCCAGGCCAATCCAGCCGCCGCCGATAATCGCCAGCGTTTGGCTCTGCACCAGGCGCTTTTTCAGACGCTGCGCATCCTGCCAGTGGCGCAGGGTATACACCTGCGGATGCGTCGCCCACGCGTCTCCCGGCAGGCGCGCCCGGCCGCCGGTAGCAATCAAAAGCTGGTTGTAGCTGAGTGACTCTCCGTTACTCAACGCAACGGTTTTTGTATGTGGATCGATAGCCTGCGCGCGAAGCGGACGATACCAGCGCAGGTTCAGCGCCTGCTGCGCGTCTTCGCTAAACAGACGCGGCAGCGTCGGGGACGCGTCCAGCAGCGAGGCTTTCGACAGCGGCGGGCGTTCGTAGAAATCCCACTCTTCTTCCGCCACTACGCAAATCTCGCCGTCGAAACCGTCATCGCGCAGGGTTTTCGCCGCCCAGCCGCCCGCCTGGCCGCCGCCGATAATCACGATGCGCGCCGTCATACCGCCTCCGGCTTCTTCTGCTGACGGCGGGTGTCGTGGTCGATACCGCCTTCCACCGCCCACTCGGTAAAGGAGACCAGCGAATGCTCCAGCTCGCGCGGCTGCCACTTCTCGGTGAGGTAGTCGTCGTTGGTGTAGTACTCAAACGCGCCGCCGGTTGGGCTGTTTACATACCAGAAATAGGCGGAAGAGACCGGGTGACGACCGGGGCCGATAAAGGTGCTCCAGTCATGTTTGTTCATGGCAATACCGCCGCCAATCACTTCATGGATGTCGCGTACGGTGAAGGCGACGTGATTCAGGCCGCGCTTGCGGTTAGGCAATTGCAGCAGGAAAAGATTGTGATGGCCGCCGCGCGCCTGGCAACGCAGGAATACCGCGCGGTTGATGTAACGGTCAGAGACCTGGAAGCCCAGCACTTCACGGTAGAATTTCTCCACCGCCGCCAGTTCTTCAACAAAGAACACTACGTGGCCGATGTTGATCGGCTCCGCACGATCGTAAACCGGGCTTGGTGTGTCAATACGGCGCGCATCGCCCCACTGGTTAATCGGCTCAACGTTCAGCTCAACCGGCTGCTGCTGGCTAACCTGCACGCGCAGGGTCATGCCGTTCGGGTCACGGCATTCCAGCGCACCGTCCACCTCACGAAAACCCGGCTGGCTGGCAAGCTTCGGGCGCAACGCATCCAGTTCCGCCTGGCTCGCCACGCCCCAGGTCATGCGACGTAGCGTGTTGCCCGCTTCAAAAGCGTCCGGCAGCGCGGGGGCATCCTGCGAATTCAGCTCCACGCTCGCACCGCTCAGGGTGGTGAATCGACGCCCGCTGGCATCACCCTTCAGGCCAAAATCAGCCATAAATTTTGCGCTGTGGGCCACGTCATCGACGCCAAACTCCAGCTTTTCAATTCCGATTACACTCATGGTTCGTTGCCTCTTTGCCACTCCACGCCCCGATTTGGGCGTAAAGCATGCCCGACGCCCTTCAGCGCCTGCATCTCACTGTTTGATTTAGCTGGCTTGTGACAGATACCCTAAAAAGCCAGAGATTTTGTCCGCCGCCATGCGAACGTCGTTTTGCAACCGATCGCGATCGGTTTGCGGCACCTGTTCCGACGGCACCAGAATGCTCACCACCGCCGCCACGCGCCCGCTGCGGTCGTAAACCGGATAGACAATGGAGGAGATCCCTTCGCGGAAGAATGATTCGCCAATGACGTAGCCGCGCGCTTTATCCTGCTGCACCATTTGCCACAGCGCTTCCCGATCATGCGGCTGGCCCAGCGTGTTCCCCGGTAAGCGTTCGTTCGGGAAAATCTGTTCAAACTCGCTGCGCGACACATCCGTCAGCAGCATGCGGCCCAGCGATGTGCAATGCACCGGCAGACGTGTGCCAATACTGACGTGGTTGATACGCGAACCAGCGGCGCTGACGCGGGCGATGTAGATAATGTCGCGCCCGTCGCGGATCGCCAGATGGCTGCTGCACTGGCTGCTGTCGCGCAGTTGCTCAATCACCGGCTGCCCAACCTGGGCCACATCCAGCGAGGCGATATATTCAAAGCCAAGACGCAACACGTTCATCCCGAGCGAGAAGGTGTTAGTGCGCGGGTTGCGCTCCAGAAACCCCATGTACTCCAGCGTCTGAACGACGCGGTAAGCCGTCGCTTTCGGCATATCCACCAGCCGATGCAGCTCAGCGAAGGTCAGGTCGCGGTGCTGTTCACCAAAGGCCAGCAGCAGCTGTAAACCGCGCTCCAGACCGGGCACCAGGTACTTGATTTCGTGCTCGTTCGCCATACTGCCTCCGCCCTGCTCAGTTAAAAATAAAGCCGCCGTTGACCGGAATCAGCTGCCCGGTAACAAATCCGGAGAGATCGCTCAACAGCCACAGCACACTACCGGTGACATCTTCTGGCTGCTGCGCACCCGCCAGCGCCCGGCCATTTTCATACAGCTGATGACGCTCAGCAGGCACGTATTCCGTCGCTTCCACGCGCGTTAGCCCCGGCGCAATTGCATTGATACGGATACGTTTTTCGCCCATTTCACGCGCCATCGAACGCGTCATGGCAATCACCGCGCCCTTACTGGCAACATAGGCCATCAGGCGCGGTGCGCCCCACAGGGCAGTGTCCGAGGCCACGTTAACGATCCCCGATCCTTCGCGTAGCAGAGGCACAGCGGCGCGGGTCACCAGCCAGGTGCCTTTGACGTTGACGCTCATCACCCGATCCCAGAGATCCGGATCGTAGTCGATCATATTTTTACCGCCGACGCCG
Source organism: Pseudocitrobacter sp. 2023LY-00077 (assembly GCF_055796175.1). Taxonomy (NCBI): domain Bacteria; kingdom Pseudomonadati; phylum Pseudomonadota; class Gammaproteobacteria; order Enterobacterales; family Enterobacteriaceae; genus Pseudocitrobacter; species Pseudocitrobacter sp. 2023LY-00077. The sequence continues at coordinate 377,184 of NZ_JBSPEI010000002.1, forward strand.
GTCGCCATCGCCGCGTTATTCACCAGCCCATCAATCGCCCCACTTTCTGCGATAGCGGCAAACGTAGCGTCGATAGACGCGCTGTCGGCTAAATCAATCACGTAATCTTCAATGCGGTAGCCCTGCTCACGCAGGCCGTGCGCGCTTTCCGCCAGCTCACCGGCGAGGATGTCGCACATCGCAACCGTCGCGCCCTGCTCTGCACAAGCTTTGGCAAAGTGGAAGCCGAGCCCGCGCGCTGCGCCGGTCACCACGATGCGCTTGCCGTCGAGTAAGCCGTGCATCAGGCCGCTCCCTGCTGCGCGTCGCGCGTCGCCAGCTGTTCTTTTGCCGCTTTCTGCATCATGCGGCGCAGGCGGGAAAGGCCGACATCGTGCTGATAGAGATATTCATGATCGCGGGCGTTCGGCGCCAGGCTCTCCAGCACTACGCGATCCTGCTCCAGCACTTCCCAGTGCAGTTTTTCCAGGCGGTTGCGGTACATGAAACGCCAGAGATCGCGCTGCCAGCCCTGTACGCGACGGATACGCCAGAAGAAGACGCGGCAGTTGTCGTTATCTTCCGGCACCACCATGCCGACTATCCAGAAGTGACCGCCCGGCCCAAAACGTCGTTTATACGGAATCGAGAGGCGCATCCAGTAAGTGCCGCTGTTGCCCAGTTCAACCCAGTCGAAGTTGACGCCGCTCTGCCCTTTTTTCTCGAAGATAAAGCCCGTTTTAGTCGGTTGCAGCACCATGTCGGCTTTGCGATCGCCTTCCGCCATCGAGTGCGAAGAAGAGTGAAGGTAGGTGCCGTGCATCGGGTCCATGACGTTTTCCAGCGCGTACTGGTAATTGCATTTCCACGCAGCAGAACAGAGGAAATTGCTGTAGCTTTCGGTGTCCGCCAGCTCTTCCGGGAAGGTGAGCTCTTCCGGCTGTTGGTCAGCGGTGACGCCAAACCACAGGAAAATCGCGCCGTGCGCTTCCTGCACGTTGTAGCTGCGCACGCACTGCTGGCCCACCAGCGGGCAGCGATCCACCGCCGGAACGTCTTTCACTTCACCGTTGCCCGCCACTTCCACACCGTGATACCAGCAGGCAATACGGTCGCCAAGGTTCCAGCCCATCGACAGACGCGCGCCACGGTGCGGGCAGCGATCTTCCAGCGCCTGTACCTGACCATCTTTGTTACGCCACACCACAATTTGTTCGCCCAGGCGGGTGATCCCGACCGGTGCGGACTGCACTTCCCAGCTCGCCAGAACCGGATACCACAAACCGCGCAACCCTTTATCGAGATAGCTCTGTACTGTTGTTGTCATCACCCGCCCCTCAGTAACCGTTAACCTGTAAGAATGCCTGGAAGCTGTCATCGCTCCATGGCGCGCCCTGCTGGTCGTACATGCGAATCGCGTTCAGCCCGTTGACCAGTTCCGGCAGCGTCTCCACGCCCTGTTCGAACAACTCTTCCAGCGCGGTAATCAGCAGCAGCTCCCAGTTCTCCGGCACGCGGCTGCGGGTTTGCCAGATGATATTTTGGTAATCGCCCGGTTTGTGAATGTTGCCGTTACCGCCTTCTGCCGGCGGGGTAAACTGGCGGCTTTCCGGCAGCGCCGGGTTGAAATCCAGGGTTTCGCTCATGCCACGGTCTCCTCAATGAAAGTGATCTGAATTTGGTTTTCGAATACCCGTACCGGGTAGCGATTCAGGTTGCGGCCACCTGGCCCGTGCAGGCACTGGCCGGTTTTAACGTCGAACACCGCTTCATGCAGCGGGCATTCCACTTTGCCATCTTCGACAAACCCCTGACTCAACAGCGCGTAAGCGTGAGGACAAACGTCTTCCAGCGCGTAAAACTCGCCATCGACCAGATAAATACCGATCTCTTTACCTTCAATGTTGCCGCTATAAGGGAAATCTTCCTGTACCTGCTCCGCGTCACATACGCCTATCCAGCTCATCGCATTCCTCCAGGCTTTTGTTTCATATATGAAACTGTGTTTCTTATTTAATACGCTCAATATAAAAGCGGTGAATGTTTCGTCAAGCGCAAATGTGACGTTTTTGTTAAGTACTATGCAATTAATTAGCTAAGTGTGTAATCGATCACGAAAAACTGCATCGATATGAAATTGTGATTTATGAAGGCGGAAAGAATCGGTTTTATAAATAGCGTGGTTTTCACTTCCACAGATATTGACTTTGCTTGATGGGATTATTAATAAATAGCGCAAGGCTTCACCACTCAGTTTCACAGGTGAAACTAAAGAATAAATTAACCATTAATATCAATGAGTTTCACTGGTGATACATTTTCACAATGAAACTATAAATACAAAATAATAAATAACATTACTGGCAGGAGAAATGAGATGATTTCAGCACGCCGGCAGGGCGTCATCGCGTTATTGTTTCTAATTGTGATTTCTTATGTCGATAGAGTAAATATCTCGGTGATGATTCTTAATGCCGAATTCGTCAATCATTTTCATATAAATGAAAACAGAATGTTACAAGGAATGTTAATGACATTCTTTCTTCTGGGTTATGGATTGTCGGCCCTTCTATTAACTCCGGTAATGGAAAGTAAACTCAATTACCGTCAGGGGCTGTTGATCAGCATCGCCGTCTGGGCGCTGGTTTGCGCTATCTCCCCTCTGCTCGGATCGCTGTTCGGCATGCTTATCGCGCGCGTGATCCTCGGCATTGCTGAAGGGCCGCTCTTTTCACTGAAGACGCGCTACATCAGCGACCACTTTGCCGCGCAGGAGATTGGCAAACCGAATGCCGTAAGCGCCCTGGGTGTATCGCTCGGGCTGGCTGTTGGCTTCCCGCTGGTCACGTTTCTGATGCAACATCTGGGCTGGATGGGGTCATTTTATGCGCTTGCCGCGCTGAATTTGCTGCTTGGTGGCGGGCTGATTTATCGCTTTTTACCTGCGCCACAGAAAGCGAATCGCACCAGCCAAAGGGGATTGAGCGAGACCTTTATGCTGGCCTGGCGCACGCCGTTGCTCGGCTGGATCCTGCTGGTTGAGATTGCCACGTTGAGCTATCTGTGGGGCAGCAGCGCGTGGCTTCCGGCGTGGCTGCGCGATGAGCATCACTTCTCACTTCACGCGACGGGCTTTCTGGCCGCCATTCCGTTTTTGCTGAGTCTCGGGTCAAAATTTTTAGGCGGGGTTCTCCTCGATAAACTGCGCCCGGAACAGGCCCCGCTGCTGTTCGTCACCGGCGGCGCGCTGACAGCGTGCTCAGTGCTGGCGCTCATGCTCAGCCATCAGCCCGCCATGCTGGGGCTGTTTTTACTCTCTGCCAATATTTTCTGGGGATTACAGGGTGCAGCGATTCCGGCAGTGGTACAGCATCACGCGGCGCACGACGCGGTGGGCAGCGCCTATGGAATCATTAACGGGATTGGCAATATTTGCGCGGCGTTTATTCCGCTCCTGATGGGCGTGGTGATGAAATATGCCGGGTCGGTGAGCGCAGGGTTTTCGGTTCTGGTGGCGTCGCAAATCGTGACGCTGTTGGCGGGCGGAATGTTGCTGCTGCGCATGCGTCGCGCAGCAGCAGTGAGCGCGTAACGGATTACTCGCCTTTTTTCGCGGCCTGAATGTAGAGCATTTCCAGTGCGAGGGTCGCCGCTGCCAGCGCGGTGATTTCAGACTGATCGTAGGCCGGCGCCACTTCCACAACATCCATACCCACGATGTTGAGATCTTTCAGGCCGCGCACCAGCTTGATGGCGCGGTCAGACGTCAGGCCGCCGATGACCGGCGTACCGGTTCCCGGCGCGAAAGCCGGGTCGAGGCAGTCGATATCAAAGGTCAGATAAACCGGCATATCACCGACAATCTGTTTCACCTGGGCGATGATGTCATCAGCGGTGCGATCGTTCACCTGGCAGGCATCCAGCACGGTGAAGCCGTTGTCTTTATCGAACTCGGTGCGGATACCAATCTGCACGGAATGGTTCGGGTCAATCAAACCTTCGTTCGGCGCGGTGTAGAACATGGTGCCGTGGTCGAATTCGCAGCCGTTCGCATAGGTGTCGGTGTGGGCATCAAAATGCACCAGCGCCATTTTGCCGAAGTGTTTGGCGTGCGCGCGCAGCAGCGGCAGCGTGACGAAGTGGTCACCGCCGAAAGAGAGCATGCGTTTACCCGCGGCCAGCAGTTTTTCCGCGTGCGCCTGCAATTTTTCGCTCATTTCGCGGGCATCGCCAAAGGCATACACCAGGTCACCACAGTCCACGACGTTCAGGCGTTCACGCATGTCGAAGTTCCACGGGAAGCGGTTGTGCTCCCAGGCGAGGTTGGTCGACACCTGGCGGATCGCCGCCGGGCCATGACGACCACCGGCGCGACCTGACGTCGCCATATCAAACGGTACACCGGTGATCACCCAGTCGGCGTCGCTGTCATAGGGTTGGAAGTTCAGCGGCAGACGTAAAAAACCAAATGCGTTAGATACCAGGGAGTTATCGTACTGATTTCCTAAGGTACTCATGGCTATGACCTCATCTAAAGTCGGTAAAAAAAAATCCCTTCCGCGTCGTTAGGCCCGACGAGGAAGGGATTGATTTGAGTTACAGCTTGTTGGGGCAAATTATCGCCGTTATTTTGCGCGGGTTCAAGTGAGTGTAGTACTTGTAGGCCCGGTAAGCGTAGCGCCACCGGGCAACGCCCGCGCAAACTTACTCGTCTTCCAGGTACGTATACCCGTAAAGCCCCGCTTCAAACTCTTCCAGGAACTGCTGTTGCAGCGCCTCGTCCAGACCGGTGTTTTTCACCTGGTCACGGAACTGAGTCAGCAACGTGTTGGGATCAAGCTGCACGTATTGCAGCATATCCGCCACCGTATCGCCCTCATCGGACAGCTCCACTTCCACACTGCCGTCAGGGAAGACGAACACGTCAACCGCTTCGGTATCACCGAACAGGTTGTGCATGTTGCCGAGGATCTCCTGATACGCGCCAACCATGAAGAAGCCCAGCATCGGCGGGTTATCCACGTCATACTGCGGCATCGGCATGGTGGTGGCGATCCCGTCGCCATCGACGTAATGATCAATCGCACCATCGGAATCACAGGTAATATCCAGCAACACCGCGCGGCGCTCTGGCACCTGGTTTAAGCCTTCCAGCGGCATCACCGGGAACAACTGGTCGATACCCCATGCGTCCGGCATCGACTGGAACAGAGAGAAGTTGACGTAAATTTTATCCGCCATACGCTCCTGCAACTCATCGATAATCGGGCGATGCGCGCGGTTGCTCGGGTCGAGCTGTTTCTGCACTTCGTGGCACATGTTCAGATAAAGCTGCTCTGCCCATGCGCGCTCTTTCAGGTTGAACGCCCCGGAGGAGTAACCGATGTGAATGTCGTGCAGGTCCATCTGGCTGTCGTGCAGCCATTCACGCAGCGAGCGGCGCGTGCCGGGCTCATGCATCTCCTGCCAGGTTTCCCACATGCTTTGCAGCGCACGCGGCGCGTCGTCAGCAGGCGGGGTCGCCTCGGTGTATTCGTTGCGCTCAACGCCGATGATGTTCGACACCAGCACCGTGTGATGCGCGGTTACCGCACGGCCCGATTCGGTGATCACCGTCGGGTGCGGCAGGCCGTTCTCTTCACAGGCATCGCCAATCGCCCAGATGATGTTGTTAGCGTATTCGTTCAGGCCGTAGTTCACCGAGCAATCGGACTGGGAACGCGTTCCTTCGTAGTCCACGCCCAGGCCGCCGCCAACGTCGAAGCACTGAATGTTCACACCCAGTTTGTGCAGTTCAACGTAGAAACGCGCCGATTCACGCACGCCGGTGGCGATGTCGCGAATATTGGCCATCTGTGAACCCAGGTGGAAGTGCAGCAGTTGCAGGCTGTCGAGATGCCCGGCTTCGCGCAGGATATCCACCAGTTGCAGCACCTGCGTCGCCGCGAGGCCAAATTTGGATTTCTCGCCGCCTGAGGACTGCCATTTACCGGAACCCTGCGACGCCAGACGCGCACGCACGCCAAGGCGCGGCACGACGTTTAATCGCTCGGCTTCTTCCAGCACGATGGCGATTTCCGACATTTTCTCAATCACCAGATAGACCTTATGGCCCATCTTCTCACCCACCAGCGCCAGGCGAATGTATTCACGGTCTTTATAGCCGTTACACACAATCACACTGCGGGTCATGCCAGCGTGAGCCAGCACAGCCATCAATTCTGCTTTGGAACCCGCTTCCAGCCCCAGCGGTTCGCCAGAGTGAATCAGGGATTCAATCACGCGGCGATGCTGGTTTACCTTGATCGGGTAGACCAGGAAATAGTCGCCGTTATAGCCGTAAGATTCGCGCGCACGCTTGAACGCGGCGTTGATAGAGCGCAAACGGTGCTGGAGGATCTGCGGGAAGCAGAACAGCGCAGGCAGGCGCTGCCCCTGCGCTTCACGCGCTTTTACCAGCTGCGCCAGGTCAACGCGGGCTTCCGGAACGTCCGGGTCAGGGCATACGCTGATATGGCCTAACTCGTTGACGTCATAGTAGTTATTGCCCCACCAGGCAATGTTGTATGTGCGTAGCATCTTGCTTGCTTCCTGGGAGCTCATCGCAACCTCCTGCATGGAACGTAGTACACCTTGTTCGCCCGCTGACGAAGGCAAACCCATAGACATGTCGTCAGACATAGCGAACCTCAATAATTTGTATCTAGTGTAAAACAGTTAACTACTATCGCAGCGTAACGATGCGATAACAACCCATATACAGCCTGATTTCCCAGCGCGTTATGCTGGTGCATCGACTGTGCGACCGGTTTCTTGTTCATATCATTGTAAAACACGCAACCGAACTTAAGACGATGTTCGGAGAAACCACGAGAAATCTCTTGCTGGAGCAAGAGCGCCCTTGTTCAGTTCCTGAAAGCCTGGCCGGCCCTGGAGTCCTGAGAAGCGCCGAAATGGGTAAAACATCGGCAGGTATACAAAGCAGAGATACTGAGAACGGGAGTCGGGTTCACACCAGGACGGTGTGACAGATTTGGCACAATACAACGGTTCATTATTTGATATCACCTCCACGCCAGCCCCGAAGGACTTGCTATAGCCAAAAAACGCATGTTTTAGCCCGGCTGGAAGTGGCGTCACGAAATCAATTCGTGCACTTTTTTGGTATGAGCCGCGCGCCGCGTTTTATACCGGGAAGACGGGTAAAAAGCAAAATAAAAATACGGACTCTGCCAGCAATGTCAGGAAAAATTTCCACCTTGCGTTGCGCAAGAATGCGAGCCAAATCAAAAAACGCTGGAAATCGGATTAAGAAGTAACCTAGAATAGCCGTCCAGAAGTTAATCCGTCTATACTGACTTCTTGTGTGCCGACCTGCTGCCCGTTTTAGCGCACATCGCACAGCGCGGGCATCGCCACATGAAGCTTATCGAACTCTATTTTTTCCAGGGTGAAGAAATTATGGCAAAACACCTATTTACGTCCGAGTCTGTATCCGAAGGGCATCCTGACAAAATTGCGGACCAAATCTCCGACGCCGTGCTTGACGCTATCCTCGAACAGGACCCGAAAGCCCGCGTAGCCTGCGAAACCTACGTGAAAACAGGCATGGTTTTGGTTGGCGGTGAAATCACCACCAGCGCATGGGTTGATATCGAAGAGATCACCCGTAACACCGTTCGCGAAATTGGCTATGTGCATTCGGATATGGGCTTTGACGCCAACTCCTGTGCCGTACTGAGCGCAATTGGTAAACAGTCTCCGGACATCAACCAGGGCGTTGACCGTTCCGATCCGCTGGAACAGGGCGCGGGCGACCAGGGTCTGATGTTTGGTTATGCAACCAACGAAACCGACGTGCTGATGCCAGCGCCAATCACCTATGCGCACCGTCTGGTGCAGCGTCAGGCTGAAGTGCGTAAGAATGGCACCCTGTCATGGCTGCGTCCGGATGCAAAAAGCCAGGTCACCTTCCAGTATGACGACGGTAAAATCGTCGGTATTGATGCGGTCGTTCTGTCCACTCAGCACGCTGAAAGCATCGATCAGAAATCCCTGCAGGAAGCAGTGATGGAAGAGATTATCAAGCCGGTTCTGCCGACTGAATGGCTGAACGCGTCAACCAAATTCTTCATCAACCCAACCGGTCGTTTCGTGATCGGCGGCCCGATGGGCGACTGCGGTCTGACCGGCCGTAAAATTATCGTTGATACCTACGGCGGCATGGCACGTCACGGCGGCGGTGCGTTCTCCGGTAAAGATCCATCAAAAGTGGACCGCTCCGCAGCATACGCGGCACGTTATGTGGCGAAAAACATCGTTGCTGCGGGCCTGGCTGACCGTTGTGAAATTCAGGTCTCCTACGCAATCGGCGTGGCAGAACCGACTTCCATCATGGTGGAAACCTTCGGTACCGAGAAAGTGCCTTCTGAACAACTGACCCTGCTGGTGCGCGAGTTCTTCGACCTGCGTCCGTACGGCCTCATTCAGATGCTGGATCTGCTGCACCCGATCTACAAAGAGACCGCAGCTTACGGTCACTTTGGCCGCGAACATTTCCCGTGGGAAAAAACCGACAAAGCGGCACTGCTGCGCGATGCTGCCGGCCTGAAATAATCTCCCCACCGTTTTATCTGAAGGCCAGCCTCGTGCTGGCCTTTTTTTATTTCTAACGCGTGCGCTATGAAAGCGATTACACCCCACTGCCTATCAGGCCAATTGACGTAGCCAGGCATGTTACATAGCAAATGCTCTGTTGTTACATTTATTTTTCAGGCTAATCTGAAGCACAATTTTTTCCCGCCATATTTCACAATTAACTATTTGATTACTATAATTTTTAATACATAGTCACTATGAATGACAGTGTAAGCGATTACACTCCTGTGATTACAATCACATATTTTTACGGCCGACTCACTTACCCTTAACATCGACAAAGCTGATAATCCAACTGGAGGGCATAATGCCTGACAATAAAAAACAAGGGCGTTCTAACAAGACAATGACCTTTTTTGTCTGTTTTCTGGCAGCCCTGGCCGGACTCCTTTTCGGTCTTGATATCGGCGTAATTGCCGGTGCCCTACCCTTTATTACCGATGAGTTTCAGATTTCTCCACACACCCAGGAGTGGGTGGTCAGTTCCATGATGTTCGGTGCCGCGATTGGTGCAGTCGGCAGTGGCTGGCTCTCCTTCCGTCTCGGGCGTAAAAAAAGCCTGATGATTGGCGCAATCCTGTTTGTCCTCGGCTCGCTGTTCTCCGCCGCTGCGCCAAACCCGGAAGTGCTGATTATTTCCCGCGTCCTGCTGGGCCTGGCTGTGGGTGTCGCGTCCTATACGGCACCGTTGTATCTCTCTGAAATCGCGCCGGAAAAAATTCGCGGCAGTATGATTTCCATGTACCAGTTGATGATTACCATCGGTATTCTCGGCGCGTACCTGTCGGATACCGCGTTCAGCTACTCTGGCGCATGGCGCTGGATGCTGGGCGTGATTATCATTCCGGCGATCCTGCTGCTGATTGGCGTATTCTTCCTGCCGGACAGCCCACGCTGGTTCGCGGCCAAACGCCGCTTCCACGACGCGGAACGCGTACTGCTTCGTCTGCGTGATACCAGCGCGGAAGCGAAACGCGAGCTGGATGAAATCCGTGAAAGCCTGCAGGTTAAGCAGAGTGGTTGGGCGCTGTTTAAAGAGAACAGCAACTTCCGCCGCGCGGTGTTCCTGGGCGTGCTGTTACAGGTAATGCAGCAGTTCACCGGGATGAACGTCATCATGTATTACGCGCCGAAAATCTTTGAGCTGGCGGGTTATACCAACACGCACGAACAGATGTGGGGCACGGTTATCGTCGGTCTGACCAACGTACTGGCGACCTTTATTGCCATCGGGCTGGTTGACCGCTGGGGCCGTAAACCAACCCTGACGCTGGGCTTCCTGGTGATGGCCGTCGGCATGGGCGTACTGGGTACAATGATGCACGTCGGTATCCATTCGCCGTCTGCACAATACTTCGCGATTGCCATGCTGCTGATGTTTATCGTTGGCTTCGCCATGAGCGCCGGTCCGCTGATTTGGGTACTGTGTTCTGAAATTCAGCCGCTGAAAGGCCGCGATTTCGGTATCACCTGCTCTACCGCGACCAACTGGATTGCCAACATGATCGTCGGCGCAACGTTCCTGACCATGCTCAACTCGCTGGGCAACGCCAACACCTTCTGGGTTTACGCCGGTCTGAACCTGTTCTTCATCGTCCTGACTATCTGGCTGGTTCCGGAAACCAAACATGTGTCGCTGGAACATATTGAACGTAACCTGATGAAAGGTCGCAAGCTGCGCGAAATCGGCGCGCACGACTAATCTTCCCCTGGTGTGTCGGGTGGCGCTGCGCTTACCCGACCTACCTATCATCTCATCTTGTATGCCCGATGTGCGAAGCGCCATTGGGCATACCTTCCTCTTGCACTCGCCCCACTACCCGCTCTATCCTCTGCGTCATGAAAAGCCCTCGAATTCCTATCGCCCTCCAGCAAAGCGTGATGCGTTGTCTGCGGGAAAATCTTGCCAAAGCGAATCTTGCGCTCAAGCGTAACTACCCCGAGCCAAAGCTGGTTTATCAACAGCGCGGCACCTCGGCGGGTACCGCGTGGTTGCAGGAGTATGAAATTCGCCTCAATCCGGTACTGCTGGCGGAAAACCAGCAGGCGTTTATTGATGAAGTGGTTCCGCACGAACTGGCGCATCTGCTGGTGTGGAAGCACTTTGGCCGCGTTCCTCCGCACGGGAAAGAGTGGAAATGGATGATGGAAGCGGTGCTCGGCGTTCCGGCACGCCGCACGCATCAGTTTGAACTGAGTTCAATACGCAGCAAAACCTTCCCCTACCGCTGCCGCTGCCAGCTGCATCAATTGACCATTCGCCGCCATAATCGCGTGGTGCGCGGTGAAGCGACCTATCGTTGCGTACACTGCGGCGAGCCGTTGGTTGCAGAATTGTAACTGATGGAATTTTCTGGAAGTTTTCTGATCTGACTGATTGCATCTGACCGATGCTTTCGCTACGTTGCGGGCTCGTTTTGAGACGGAGTTCGTGATGTCCCCTAAAGTAGCATTCGCAGTCGTGTTTTTTACGGCGGCGCTCTCAGGCCAGGCGCTGGCCGAAGGTATCAAAAGTTTTTCCCAGGCCAAAACCGCTGGCGTAAAAGTTAACAGTGATGTGCCGGGTGATTTCTACTGCGGCTGTAAAATCAACTGGCAGGGTAAGAAAGGCGTCATTGACCTTGAGTCCTGCGGTTACAAAGTGCGTAAAAATGAAAACCGCGCCAGCCGCGTCGAATGGGAACACGTGATGCCCGCCTGGCAGTTTGGTCACCAGCGCCAGTGCTGGCAGGATGGCGGACGGAAAAACTGCGCCAAAGATCCGCTGTACCGCAAAATAGAAAGCGATATGCATAACCTGCAACCTGCGGTCGGAGAAGTGAACGGCGATCGCGGTAACTTTATGTATAGCCAGTGGAATGGCGGCGAAGGCCAGTACGGTCAGTGCGCCATGAAGGTAGACTTTAAAGAGAAAGTGGCCGAGCCACCGGCACGCTCGCGCGGCGCAATTGCCCGCACCTACTTCTATATGCGCGATACGTATCAAATCAATCTTTCCCGCCAGCAGACGCAGCTTTTCAACGCGTGGAATAAGATGTATCCAGTCAGCGAATGGGAGTGTGAGCGCGACAGGCGCATCGCCAAAATTCAGGGTAACCATAACCCTTACGTGTTGCAGGCTTGCCAGGCGCAAAAGAGCTAACCTACACTAGCGGCTAATTGTTTAATTTTCTGCCGGACATTTCCCCCTCACCCTGGCCCTCTCCCTCAGGGAGAGGGAACGGACAGTGCCTGGTACCTAAGCTATTAATGGAACGTCACATCATGCGCATCCCCCGTATTTATCACCCTGAACACATCACCGCTGGGCATGAAATCGCCCTGTCGGAAGACGCGGCAAACCATGTTGGCCGTGTGCTGCGCATGGGGCCGGGTCAGGCGATTCAGCTTTTCGATGGCAGTAACCAGATCTTCGATGCCGAAATTACCCACGCCGATAAAAAAAGCGTGCGCGTGAATATTGTCAGCGGGGAAATTGATAACCGCGAATCCCCCATTCACATTCACCTGGGCCAGGTAATGTCGCGCGGCGATAAAATGGAATTCACCATCCAGAAATCAATAGAACTCGGTGTAAGCCTCATAACGCCACTGTTTTCTGAGCGCTGTGGCGTTAAACTGGATGCCGAGCGTTTGAATAAGAAGATCCAACAGTGGCAAAAAATCGCGATTGCCGCCTGTGAACAGTGTGGCCGCAACACGATTCCGGAAATTCGCCCGGCGATGAATCTGGAACAGTGGTGCGCCGAAGAAGATAGCGGGCTGAAGCTGAACCTGCATCCGCGTGCCAGCGCCAGCATCAATACGCTTCCGCTGCCGGTGGAGCGCGTGCGTTTGCTGATTGGCCCGGAAGGCGGTCTCTCGGCAGATGAAATTGCCATGACCGCACGCTACCAGTTTACTGATATCCTGTTGGGACCTCGCGTTCTGCGTACTGAGACTACCGCGCTCACCGCCATTACTGCGCTTCAAGTGCGCTTTGGCGATCTGGGCTAATATCGGCTTCCAGGAGAACTAGAATGATTAAGCTCGGCATCGTGATGGACCCCATCGCAAACATCAATATCAAAAAAGACACCAGCTTCGCGATGTTGCTGGAGGCACAGCGCCGGGGCTATGAACTCCATTACATGGAGATGAATGACCTCTATCTGACCAACGGCGAATCCCGCGCGCGTACGCGTCTGGTGAACGTTGAGCAGAACTATGACAAATGGTACGAATTTGGCAGCGAGCAGGATATCGCGCTTGCCGACCTCGATGTGATTCTGATGCGTAAGGATCCGCCGTTTGACACCGAATTCATCTACGCGACCTATATTCTGGAACGCGCGGAAGAGAAAGGCACTCTTATCGTCAACAAACCGCAGAGCCTGCGCGACTGTAACGAGAAGCTGTTCACCGCCTGGTTCTCTGAACTGACCCCGGAAACGCTGGTCACCCGTAACAAAGCGCAGCTGAAAGCGTTCTGGCAGGAGCATGGCGACATCATCATGAAACCGCTGGATGGTATGGGCGGCGCGTCGATTTTCCGCGTGAAAGAAGGCGATCCTAACATTGGCGTTATCGCCGAAACCCTGACCGAGCTTGGCAGCCGCTATTGCATGGCGCAAACCTATCTGCCAGCAATCAAAGACGGTGATAAGCGCGTGCTGGTCGTCGATGGCGAACCTGTCCCGTATTGCCTGGCGCGTATTCCGCAGGGTGGTGAAACCCGTGGCAACCTGGCCGCCGGTGGCCGTGGCGAACCGCGTCCGCTGAGCGAAAGCGATTGGGAAATCGCCCGCAAAGTGGGCCCGACGCTGAAAGCGAAAGGTCTGATTTTTGTCGGCCTGGATATCATCGGCGATCGCCTGACCGAGATTAACGTCACCAGCCCAACCTGCGTGCGTGAAATCGAAGCGGAGTTCCCGATTTCCATCACCGGGATGCTGATGGACGCTATCGAAAAACGTTTAGGCAAGTAATCTCTGCGGCGGGAGGGAACCCGCCACAACCAGGCTTTCCTGCCAGGCGCTTACGCGCGTTTACAGGACTGCCTGGTGACAGCACGCCTCTTTCCCCGCATACTGGACGTTGCTGCTTTTTGAACCAGGACAGAACCTCTGACAATGAATTTACAGCATCACTTTCTTATTGCCATGCCGGCTCTTCAGGACCCCATCTTCCGCCGTTCCGTTGTCTATATCTGCGAGTATAACGACGATGGCGCAATGGGGATTATCATCAATAAGCCGCTGGAAAACCTGCAAGTTGAAGGCATTCTGGAAAAACTGAAGATCACGCCCGATCCGCGCGATCCGTCGATTCGCCTCGATAAACCGGTGATGCTCGGCGGCCCGCTGGCGGAAGATCGCGGCTTCATTCTGCACACGCCACCGGCGTCGTTTTCCTCAAGCATCCGTATCTCTGATAACACCATCGTCACCACGTCGCGCGACGTGCTGGAAACTCTGGGCACGGCGGCACAGCCGATGGACGTGCTGGTTGCGCTGGGTTACGCATCATGGGAGAAAGGCCAGCTGGAGCAGGAAATTCTCGATAACGCCTGGCTCACCGCGCCTGCCGACCTCAATATTCTGTTTAAAACGCCGATCGCCGATCGCTGGCGCGATGCGGCAAAACTCATCGGCATCGATATTCACACCATGCCTGGTGTGGCGGGGCACGCATAATGAGCGGAACCTTTCTCGCATTTGATTTTGGCACCCGCAGCATTGGCGTCGCGGTCGGACAGCAAATTACCGGTACCGCGCGCCCACTCAACGCCCTGAAGGCGCAAAACGGCACACCAGACTGGACGCTGATTGAGAAGCTGCTGAAAGAGTGGCAACCGGCGTTAGTGATCGTCGGCCTGCCGCTGAATATGGACGGCACTGAGCAGCCGCTTACCGCGCGCGCACGTAACTTCGCCAATAAAATTCACGGCCGTTTCGGCGTAGCGATAAAACTGCATGATGAGCGTCTGAGTACCGTTGAAGCCCGCGCCGGGTTGTTCGAGCACGGTGGTTTTCGCGCGCTGGATAAAGGCAGCGTGGATTCAGCCTCTGCGGTGGTGATTCTGGAGAGTTACTTCGAGCAAAGCTACAGTCAGTAGTCAGGCTAGCATAACGTGTAAATAGTGGGCGTTTAGTGGGCGTTAGAGACAGGAAAGCCGGATGGCGCTAGCGCTTATCCGGCCTACAACGTTTCCAGTGTAAAACTTAGTGACGCAAATTTTCGTTCGCCCAGCTGACAGCCTGGGTTCTGTTTTTCACGCTTAACTTACGGAAAACATTATATAAGTGTGTACGCACTGTGTTTTCACTGATGAACAGCGCACGAGCAATATCCATATTGGTCGCACCATGACGTAATTCATTAAGAATTTCGCATTCACGTTCGGTCAGTGGAATATTGTCTGATGATTCAGTCGGCTGTTCAACTGCGTACATTGCCGGATGCATTACGCTCAATTCAGCAGTCTGTTCACCGTTCAGCACGGCTTTGACACCCTCAATTAAGCGCGATTCTTCATCATCATGACGGAACACACCGTACAGCGCGGGCCACTGCGCCATTTCGTATAATTCATACTTTTGCGCACTGTTAATAATAAGCAAGCGTGGAGAATCAAACTGCGAGCGGATAATATCGCGCCAGATACCGTTCAGCTTTTTGTTCGATACCGCGATATCAAACAGCACCACAGTACCTTTCGCAAGGCGCTGTACCATCGGCTTATTGATATTGTGAACATCTACAGAAACTGAAAGTAAATCAGAAAGATAACCAGCGAATGCATTGGCCTGTACTGACGGGTGGGTGATTAAAATGATTTTGCGGGATTTAGATACACTCTCTGATACATCAAGCATTTGAAACTCTCCTTAGTATTTTGCCACCATCATGGTGTTTTAATAAATCAAAGCAATCTTAATTATCATGCATAATAATAATCAAGACAGTATGAAGTGAAACAATATTTCATAAGAATAATCCTAATTCCATAATTAGAATAGAACGATCCCCGCTGAGTGTCAAAAGAATATCACCCTTTTTTTCTATGTCTACACAACATAATGTTGTGCATCGGTGTAAAAATCCGTCATCCATATTACTTAGGAATTATGGCTTAGGTATAACATGTTACACTGATGATTATATTTTCGCAGAATAATAACGGAACGTTGAATTTACAAATAAAACATTATTACAACAGAATGTCGAATAAACGTCACATTCATAATATATTGAAACATTCTTTCCTGTCGATTAATTCCAAAAACTCTACTGTCATCACAGTAATAACACTTATCTATTAGAAATAGAATTAATAAGCACAGGAGAAATAGCCTAATCCTTATAGCTTACCCTTCGCCACACATTGTTGATAGCTTTGGGTGAAAGTTTGCATTCCTGCCTGCTGTCCAGTTTGCATGACACCCGGTAACTGATGGTTTTTCCCCTCGCGGATCAGGTTCCCTACCGCCGGGGTATTCACCAGCAGCTCGAAGAGCGCCACTCGCCCGCCTTGTTTATCCGCCACCAGCTTTTGCGCTACCACCGCACACAGGCTGTTCGCCAGCTGGCTGCGCACAGGCTCTTTTTCCTGCGCCGGAAAAACATCAACCAGACGTTCAATCGCCTGGGCCGCACCGCGCGTATGCAATGTCGCCAGCACCAGATGACCTGTTTCGGCGGCGGTTAATGCCAGCCGGATCGTCTCGCTGTCGCGTAACTCCCCCAGCAGGATAACGTCGGGGTCCTGACGTAGCGCGCCGCGCAGTGCCTCAGCGAATGATGAGATATGTTGACCGATTTCGCGTTGCTGGATTAAGCAGCGCTGGCTGGCGTGAATAAATTCCACCGGATCTTCCAGCGTCAGAATATGCCCATCCAGAGTGTTATTGAGGTAATCGACCATTGCGGCAAGCGTCGTTGACTTACCGCTGCCGGTTGCGCCGGTGACCAGTATCAACCCACCCTCTTCATGCAACAGTTCAGGTAGCGCCGCTGGCACGCCGAGTTCAGCGAGCGTTGGGCAGCGCGTCGGTAGCACACGCAATGCCAGCGAAACACCGCGCGCATGGCGAAATGCGCTGGCGCGCAGGCGTGGCCCTTCAGAGGGCGCTATCGCGAAATCAAGCTGGCCCTGCGCCCGCCATTGCGCGTGCTGTGCCTCGCTTAACCAACCACGTAGCAATGCTTCCGGTTCCGGCGATAAAAATGGCGCAGATTCGAGCAAGCCACAACGTCGCCATCGCGCCATTGCTCCGCTACACAGGTGTAGATCCGACACGTTATGCTTTACACTAAGCGCCACGATTTCTTGTATTTCCATAAGACCCACCAGCAAATATGAACGATATAGCGCATAACCTGGCACAGGTCCGGGACAAAATCTCAGCCGCTGCATCACGATGCGGCCGGCTTTCAGAAGAAGTTACGCTGCTTGCAGTCAGCAAAACCAAACCTGCGAGCGCCGTCGAAGAAGCAATGGCTGCTGGCCAACGTGCATTCGGCGAAAACTACGTTCAGGAAGGCGTGGAAAAAATCCGCTTCTTTCAGGACAAAGGTATAACGGATCTGCAATGGCACTTTATTGGCCCGTTGCAGTCCAACAAAAGTCGCCTGGTGGCGGAGCATTTCGACTGGTGCCATACGGTCGACAGGCTGAAGATCGCCACCCGGCTTAGCGAACAGCGCCCTGCGCATTTGCCGCCGCTTAACGTGCTGATTCAGGTCAACATTAGCGATGAGCAGAGTAAATCCGGCATCGAGCCCGAGGCGGTTGACGCGTTGGCGGCGGAGGTTTCCGCTCTGCCCAATCTCTGCCTGCGCGGTTTGATGGCCATTCCGGCACCGGAAACCGAGTACGATAAGCAGTTTGCCGTCGCCCAACAAATGGCGGTAGCATTCGCGCGGCTGAAGACGCACTACCCTACAGTCGATACGCTCTCACTGGGCATGTCAGACGATATGGAAGCCGCCATTGCGGCGGGTAGCACTATGGTACGCATCGGCACCGCGATTTTCGGTGCGCGTGATTACACAAAAAATAAGGAACTCTGAGGAACGCCATGAAGACGTTGACCTTCCTGCTCTCAACAGTGATTGAACTGTACACAATGGTGCTACTGCTGCGCGTCTGGATGCAGTGGGCGCGCTGTGATTTTTACAATCCGTTCTCCCAGTTTGTGGTGAAAATCACCCAACCTATCGTTGGGCCGCTGCGCCGCATCATTCCGGCGATGGGGCCGCTCGACAGTTCATCTCTGCTGGTTGCGTTTATCTTAAGCGTTATCAAAGCGATCACGCTGTTTATGGTCATCACCTTCCAGCCGATTATCTGGATTGCGGCGGTGCTGATTTTGCTGAAAACAGTCGGCCTGCTCATCTTCTGGGTGCTTCTGCTGATGGCGATTATGAGCTGGGTAAGCCAGGGCCGTAGCCCGGTTGAGTTTGTGCTGATGCAGCTCGCCGACCCACTGCTGCGCCCGATTCGTAAGCTGCTGCCTTCAATGGGCGGTATCGATTTCTCGCCGATGATCCTCGTGCTGCTGCTCTATGTACTTAATATGGGCATCGCCGAAGTATTGCAGGCCACGGGCAACATGCTGCTGCCGGGGCTGTGGATGGCGCTATGAGTGCCGTAACATCCTGCGACGACGGGCTGGTACTGAGGCTGTATATTCAGCCGAAAGCCAGCCGTGACAGCATTGTGGGTGAACATGGCGACGAATTAAAAGTCGCCATTACCGCCCCGCCGGTCGATGGGCAGGCCAATGCCCATCTGGTGAAGTTCCTCGCCAAACAGTTTAAGGTCGCCAAAAGCCAGGTCATCATCGAGAAAGGTGAACTGGGCCGCCATAAACAGGTTAAAATCATTCATCCGCAGCAAATCCCAGCGGGCGTCGACGCCCTGATAAATTAGGATATCCCATGCAAAAAGTTGTCCTCGCTACCGGTAATGCCGGTAAAGTGCGCGAGCTCGCCTCGTTGCTGAGCGATTTTGGTCTCGATATCGTTGCGCAGACTGACCTTGGCGTCGATTCCGCCGAAGAGACCGGTCTGACGTTTATTGAGAACGCGATCCTTAAGGCGCGTCATGCGTCGCAGGTTACCGGCCTGCCCGCGATTGCCGATGATTCCGGGCTGGCGGTGGATTATCTCGGCGGTGCGCCGGGCATCTATTCCGCACGTTATTCCGGTGAAGGCGCGACCGACGAGCGTAATCTGCAAAAACTGCTGGAAACGCTGAAAGATGTGCCGGACGACCAGCGTCAGGCGCAGTTCCACTGTGTGCTGGTCTATCTTCGTCACGCGGAAGACCCAACACCGCTGGTGTGTCATGGCCGCTGGCCGGGCGTTATCACCCACGCGCCTGCGGGCAACGGTGGCTTCGGCTACGATCCTATTTTTTATGTCCCTTCTGAGGGGAAAACCGCCGCTGAGCTGACGCGTGAAGAGAAGATTGCCATCTCTCACCGTGGTCAGGCGCTGAAACAGTTACTGGAAGCGTTACGAAATGGCTAATTTGCCGCCTCTGAGTCTTTATATTCATATCCCGTGGTGCGTGCAGAAATGTCCGTACTGCGACTTTAACTCGCACGCGCTGAAAGGCGAGGTGCCACACGACGATTATGTTCAGCATCTGCTGAGTGATTTAGATGCTGACGTGGCTTACGCGCAGGGACGTGAAGTAAAGACCATTTTTATTGGCGGCGGTACACCGAGCCTGCTTTCAGGCCCGGCGATGCAAACGCTGCTGGATGGCGTGCGTGCGCGTCTTACTCTGGCGGCGGATGCGGAAATCACTATGGAAGCGAACCCCGGCACGGTGGAAGCAGATCGCTTTGTCGATTACCAGCGTGCGGGCGTGAACCGAATCTCCATCGGCGTGCAGAGCTTTAGCGAAACCAAGCTGAAACGTCTGGGGCGTATTCACGGCCCGGAAGAAGCCAAACGCGCGGCGAATCTGGCGACGGGCCTGGGCCTGCGCAGCTTCAACCTTGACCTGATGCACGGCCTGCCGGACCAGTCTCTGGAAGAGGCGCTGGACGATTTGCGCCAGGCGATTGCGCTCAATCCACCGCATCTTTCCTGGTATCAGTTGACTATCGAACCTAACACCCTGTTTGGCTCGCGCCCCCCGGTGCTGCCGGATGACGACGCGCTATGGGATATTTTCGAGCAGGGCGATAAGCTGCTGACGGCAGCAGGTTATCAGCAGTATGAAACGTCGGCTTACGCGAAACCGGGATATCAGTGCCAGCATAACCTCAACTACTGGCGGTTTGGCGACTACCTCGGCATTGGCTGCGGCGCACACGGCAAAGTTACCTTCCCGAACGGGCGCATTCTGCGTACTGCCAAAACGCGCCATCCGCGCGGTTACATGGAAGGGCGCTACCTGGAACGCCAGCACGATGTTGAAGCAGCCGATAAACCGTTTGAGTTCTTTATGAACCGCTTCCGCCTGCTGGAACCCGCCCCGCGCGCGGAGTTTAGCCGCTATACGGGGCTTAGTGAGCAAGCGATTCGCCCGCAAATTGATGAAGCGCTGGCGCAGGGGTATCTCACCGAATGCGCGGAGTACTGGCAGATTACCGAGCACGGGAAGCTGTTTTTGAACTCGCTGCTGGAGCTGTTTTTGGCAGAATAACCGGTACCGGATGGCGACGAGCCATCCGGTCATTTCCGTTAATATTGATTAAACATCTGCTGAATTTGTTTTGGATCTTTGGTTTGCGTTAACGCAAGCTGAAGCAGGACACGCGATTTTTGTGGGTTCAGCGTTCCCGAAGCGACAAAGCCATATTTCGCGTCATCAATTTCCGCATCTTCCGTTGTCGCGCCTGTTGGTACGCGGGATGATCTTACAACTGCAACGCCCTGATGAGCCGCTGTCGCCAGCGTATCGAAGATCGTTTTATAAAGATTTCCGTTACCCACACCTGCGCTCACGATGCCCTGATATCCCGCCTCAATCAACGCTTTTGCCGGAAGATCGGAAGCACTGGCGTAGTTATAAACAATACCCACTTTCGGCAATTCACTCAGGTTTGAAACATCGAAAGGCGTGGCGGCAGTATGTTTACGCGCCGGCGTGCGTTGATAATCAACTTTGCCATTATGGATATACCCCAGCGGCCCGTAATTCACTGAGCGGAACGTCGCGACATCCGTGGTATTTGTTTTGGTCACGTCGCGCCCGTCCAGAACCGTATCGTTCATTACGACCAGCACGCCGCGTTTTGCAGATTGCGGATCAACTGCCGTTACCACCGCGTTGTAGAGATTAAAAGGGCCGTCTGCACTCATCGAGGTTGATGGGCGCATCGCGCCGACCAGTACGACAGGCTTATCGCATTTGACGGTGAGATCGAGAAAATAAGCTGTCTCTTCCATCGTATCCGTACCGTGCGTGATCACGAATCCATCGGTAGCCGCACAATCATTATTAATTTTTTTCGCCAGAGTCAGCCAGACGTCATCATTCATATCCTGAGATCCGATATTAACCACCTGCTCCCCTTTAACGACGGCAATATCTTTTAATTGCGGTACTGCATTAACGAGGTTCTCCACACCCACTTTACCTGCGGTGTAATTGGATTTTGTTGCTGAATCACCTCCACCCGCAATCGTTCCACCTGTCGCCAGTATCGTTACACTGGGTAGCGCTAACGCAGCACCGCTGCAACCCATAACCAGTACAGCCAGTGCCGTTTTTTTGAAAAACTCCATGTTATTTCTCCAGTTACGTGAATTTGTCGCATTATCCCAATGCAGAAGACGAATAATGTGACCTCATTCCATTAACCAGATAAATATCTTAATAAGATTGTGTATTTTAGACATTGCTATCAAAACGGCACTGTTGCGTGCCGTTGATGTAGGGGCGCTATTTTGCACCCCAACGTTTTGATTACTGGATAACGCCCTCTTTTTTCATTTTTTCGAGCGCTTCTCGCCACCACTTATAATCACGAGTGAACTCATGGGTACTGACTTCGAGAGCAACCAGCTGTCTGCGCAGCTCGCCCTGCTCTTTACGCAAAGGCGCGACGTTGTTATCCAGCGCCGCCATATCTTCCCTTATCTTCCCGGCCATTTGCGTATGTTTTGTATAAAACGCGTTGCGATGATCGGCAAAAGCTTTGTCGCGAGCATCGTACAACGGTGTTGCATCGCAGGAGAGCTTTTGCTGACAGGCTGCGAGCGCGGGCTCGTAGACGGTTTCGAGGTAGTGATTTTCGAATTTTAGCGGATCGTTTTCACGATCCACGGCGTACATTTTTTCCAGTTTCTCTTGTTGTACCGCGCTGCGATCGAGCGGTTTACCGTTGGCATCTTTTCCCCACGAAAGGCTGATTTTCTCGTCGATTGCAGCAATTTTCTGCTTCAGCGCCTTTTGCTGAGCAAGGTCTTTATCCGCAGTCGCCTTCCTTCGTGCAAAGTCTGCTTCTACCTTGCCAAGCTCGGTCATGAAGTGAGCGTCGTTAACCACCAGCATTTTGCTGCGATCTTCTCCCGCTTCAAACGGTCTGCCGACATTCTTCGCGGCGGTTTGCATAGAAAAGAAGGTCGTTTTCCAGCCGGAGTCTTTCGTCCCCACGGCCTGCATCATGGCTGAAAACTTAACAGGCTGCCCTTTTGTCCACGTCCTTTCATAAAAGAGATAATCGCCAGCGCCCTCGACAATAGTGTACAGATTGTCGGTAGAGGACATATCGCCATCCACCTGATACGTCGCCTGATTTCCCACGGCATCAAGCTGCCGCAAGGTGAATGAGTCCAGACGCAACATCCCGCCGGAATCTTTGGCGAACTGTTGTTTGATAACGTCATCAGTGGGCGTGTTATCGGCAGCAAGCGCGTGAAGTGAAAAGCACCACAGCAGCAACGCCGCCGTTTTCCAGGCTAATTTCATCGGTTAAATCCTTTTAGTGAGTAAGGACACCATCATACGAAACTCGTCCGCGGGGGAAGGATAAACAGAATCTGAAAGTACTCTGGAAGACGGGTTCCAGTTTTGATTATGAGATCTGACGGCGGTTGAGCGTGGTGACAAGATGAGGGCATGGAGAAACGACGGGAATATGCGAAGACGCTACGGCGCCAGCAAACGAAGGAAGAACTGCGGCTGTGGTATTTGTTGAGGGGGCGACGGTTTCATGGTTTTAAGTTTCGTCGGCAAATGCCAATTGGGAATTACATTGTTGATTTTGCCTGCTACAAAGCGGCACTGATTATCGAACTGGACGGAGGGCAGCATGCCGAATGTGTTGAATATGACGAGATGCGCACTGGTTTCTTAGAACGACAGGGGTGGTTGGTTTTACGTTTCTGGAATAATGACTTTAGAAATAATGAAGAGGGGGTTCTGCTGACAATTTTAAGACATCTGCAAACCCGCGCCCCTCACCCCGGCCCTCTCCCACAGGGAGAGGGAGAAGGTCGGAGCTGAGCTCAAACAATTGTGCTGTTGCTTCCCCTCACCCCGGCCCTCTCCCACAGGGAGGGGGAGAAGGAGAAGGTCGGTGACAACACTACGTATTTGCACTATCGGTCCCCTCTCCCTGCGGGAGAGGGTTAGGGTGAGGGGTCAGCGCTCTACTTCAGCGTCCCCACCAGCGCCTTACGGCTGTCCTCAAGCGCAATCACGCGCCCGCAGACATCTTTGCCAAACGCTTTGAAATCCGCTTCCTGGTTTTTCCATTCGTTCTGAATGGAGGTTTGCAGGCCGCCCAGGCTGCCGAGTACGCCCTGTAACGGGTTACCGCCGCCTTTCAGCACAGCTTTCGCGCCCATTTCGTTAATACTGTCCTGCAGGATGCCGCCCATTGCCTGGTTCACCAGGTTCTGACCGTCAGCGCGGACTTCATCGATAGCTTTGTAATGGAACGTCAGGCCATCGGTACGATGCTCGATAATACGGTTCATCTGCGCTTTAAGCTGGGCATCCAGCTTGGTCAGACGGCTGCGCATGTTGCTGCTCTCGCCCACTTCTTTGGCGATGATTTTATCCAGCGCAACGCGGCCCTTTTCAACGCGCGTTCTCGCGCCTTCATCGATCCACGGCAGCGCGCTGCGCAGTTCGGTTTGATAATCTTTTGCCTGTTCGCGCTGTGCGGCGTTCAGGGAATACTGTTTGCCGTTAAAGGTCACGCCACCGTCGGGGGTGATGACCAGATTGCCATTCTCGCCTTTGACCTGCACCGTTTGCGGGCTCAGGATCACATCATCACGCGGGGTGACGCTGCACTGGTAATCCGCATGGGCGGATAATGCCGTTAACGAAAGTGCCGCCGCCAGCAGCGTTTGACGCATCATACAAATCCCTCGATAGAAAACGGGCCAGCGTATGCTGGCCCCGATGCTAATTTAGTCCCACCAAACGTCGAAAAGTTCGCTGGTGCGGACTTCTTCGAATTTGTGGTCTTCCAGCCATTTACGCACCTGAGCCTGATGGTCTTCGGTGCATTTGCCGATTTCCTGGGTGCAAATCAGACCTTCCCAGGCCAGATAGCCGCTGCCGTCAAACGCCAGCTTGTTCGGCTCGATCACTTCTTCAATGAACTTATCAACCGTCTGGTCGATCTGCTCTTCGCTGGTGCCTTCCGGGAAACGCCACGCTACAGAGAAGCCAATTTCCTGAAACTCATCGATGTGCATTTTTTTACGCAAACGACGGCTACGATTCTTTGCCATTATTTCACCCTCTCGAACATTAAGTCCCATACGCCGTGACCAAGACGATGGCCACGTTGTTCAAATTTGGTTACCGGACGTGATTCCGGACGCGGTACATAGTCGTTCGTTTCTGAGCGGTTTTTATACCCTTCAAGGGAAGACATTACTTCCAGCATATGTTCCGCGTAGGCTTCCCAGTCGGTCGCCATATGGAAAACACCGCCCAGTTTGAGCTTGCTCTTCACCAGTTCAGCAAACGGTACCTGAACGATACGGCGTTTATTATGACGCGCTTTGTGCCACGGGTCAGGGAAAAAGAGCTGAACCATGGTTAAAGAATTGTCAGGGATCATTTTGTGCAGCACTTCCACCGCGTCGTGGCACATCACGCGCAGGTTTTCTACGCCCTCTTCATGCGCGGTCGCCAGGCAAGCACCCACGCCCGGCGAGTGAACCTCAATGCCGAGGAAGTTCTGATGCGGATTCGCTTTCGCCATCGCCACCAGCGATGCGCCCATGCCAAAACCGATTTCCAGCGTGGTTGGCGCTTCGCGGCCAAACAGCGTGGCAAAGTCGACAGGATCTTCGCTGAATTCAACGCCCATCACCGGCCAGTAGTTTTCTAATGCGTGTTCCTGCCCTTTGGTCAGTCGCCCCTGGCGACGCACAAAGCTGCGAATTCGGCGCAGCGGGCGGCCGTTTTCATCAAATTCCGGTGAAATGACGTCGTTCTTCATAAAAGTATTGTCTGCTTGTGAGAGTGTTCGGGAAACGGGCATTATCCAAAGTTAGTTGCCGGATGCAAGCACCGGAAAGTTCCTGTTTACACCATAGTGCCGCTGTGCTGCAATCTGCCACCCAAATAGTGCGATATCGGAAACCCTGCTTTGACCTTACAAGCGTCTCAATTTTCGGCCCAGGTACTGGAGTGGTACGACAAATACGGGCGTAAAACCCTGCCCTGGCAACTTAACAAGACGCCCTACAAAGTATGGCTCTCTGAAGTGATGTTGCAACAAACCCAGGTTGCCACCGTCATTCCCTATTTTGAACGCTTTATGGCGCGTTTTCCCACGATAACCGATTTAGCCAATGCGCCACTGGATGAAGTGCTGCATCTGTGGACCGGCCTCGGCTACTACGCCCGCGCGCGTAATCTGCATAAAGCCGCGCAGCAGGTGGCGACGCTGCATAACGGGCGCTTCCCGGAAACCTTCGAGGAGGTGGCCGCCTTACCCGGCGTCGGGCGTTCAACGGCGGGAGCCATCCTTTCGCTGTCTCTCGGTCAGCATTTTCCGATTCTCGACGGTAACGTCAAACGCGTGCTGGCGCGCTGCTATGCTGTAAGCGGCTGGCCCGGCAAGAAAGAGGTTGAGAAAAAACTGTGGGAGATCAGCGAGCAAGTCACGCCCGCGAAAGGCGTGGAGCGATTTAATCAGGCGATGATGGATTTAGGCGCGATGGTCTGTACGCGCTCGAAACCGAAGTGCGAGCTTTGCCCGCTGAACACAGGTTGTGTGGCATACGCGAACCATAGCTGGGCGCAATATCCGGGTAAAAAACCGAAGCAGACGTTACCTGAACGCACCGGTTATTTCCTGATGATGCAACAGGGCGACGAGGTGATGCTGGCACAGCGTCCGCCGAGCGGTTTGTGGGGCGGTCTGTACTGTTTTCCGCAGTTTGAAGATGAAGCGGCGCTTCGCGAGTGGCTGGATGCACGACAGATAACCGCTGAGAATCTTACGCAATTAACCGCGTTTCGCCACACATTCAGCCATTTCCATCTGGATATTGTGCCAATGTGGCTTCCCGTGTCCTCCTTCACCTCTTGCATGGATGAAGGCAGCGCTCTCTGGTATAACTTAGCCCAGCCACCGTCCGTTGGACTGGCGGCTCCCGTGGAGCGGTTGTTGCAGCAGTTACGCGCTGGCGCATTAGCGTAAGCGTCAGTGAAAAAAGAGGATTTATCATGAGCAGAACGATTTTTTGTACTTTCCTGCAGCGCGACGCTGAAGGTCAGGATTTTCAGCTCTACCCAGGCGAGCTGGGCAAGCGTATTTTTAACGAGATCTCCAAAGAGGCGTGGAAGCAGTGGCAGCACAAGCAAACCATGCTCATCAACGAGAAAAAACTGAGCATGATGAACCCGGAACATCGCAAACTTCTGGAAGAGGAAATGGTGAATTTCCTGTTTGAAGGTAAAGATGTGCACATCGAAGGCTACACTCCGCCAGAAAAACAATAAGGGCCCTCTGGCCCTTTAGCCCAACACAACACGCGCTCCCGGAATGATGAAAAAATTATTTGCACTGGCTCTGATTGCGCCGTTGCTTATCTCCTGCTCAGGCTCCAAAAAGGGTGATTCCTATAATGAAGCCTGGGTTAAGGACACCAACGGTTTTGATATTCTGATGGGGCAATTTGCCCATAACATTGAAAATATTTGGGGATTTAACGAAGTTCTTATCGCAGGCCCGAAGGACTATGTTAAATACACCGACGGCTACCAGACCCGTAGCCACATCAACTTCGACGAAGGAACCATTACCGTCGAGACCATCTCCGGCACCGAACCGGCAGCGCATCTACGCCAGGCGATTATCCAGACGCTGCTGATGGGCGACGATCCGGGTTCTATCGACCTTTACTCCGACGCCAACGATATTCAGATCTCCAAAGAACCGTTCCTTTATGGCCAGGTGGTCGATAACACCGGCGAGGCGATTCGCTGGGAATGGCGCGCCGCGCGGTTTGCTGATTATCTGCTGCAAACGCGAATGAAAAGCCGCAGCAACGGCATTCGGATGATCTACAGCATTACCATTAATCTGGTGCCCAATCACCTTGACCAGCGTGCGCATAAATACATCGGTATGGTGCGTCAGGCGTCGCGCAAATATGGCGTCGATGAGTCGCTGATCCTGGCGATTATGCAGACCGAGTCCTCTTTCAACCCGTACGCCGTCAGTCGTTCCGATGCGCTGGGGCTGATGCAGGTAGTGCAGCACAGCGCCGGGAAAGATGTATTCCGCTCACAGGGGAAATCGGGCACGCCGAGCCGCAGCTTCCTGTTCGACCCGGCCAGCAACATTGATACGGGTACCGCGTATCTGGCGATGCTTGGCAATGTGTACCTTTCCGGTATCGATAACCCAACATCACGGCGTTATGCGGTGATCACCGCCTATAACGGCGGCGCGGGCAGCGTGCTGCGCGTCTTCTCGAACGATAAGATCCAGGCTGCGCAAATCATTAACAGCATGGCACCGGGCGATGTGTATACCACCCTGACCACGCGTCATCCGTCTGCGGAATCTCGTCGCTATCTCTATAAGGTGAATACAGCTCAGAAGAGTTACCGTCGTAAATAACCCACTTTCGTCCTTCCTTCACGGGAAGGGCAAATCCAAACTGTTACCCACGTCACTATTTCAGATTGCAACTACGTAATGATTGCAAATTTCTGCCGCAGTTAACAAATCCTCACGCCCGCCACTGATAGAATCGCCTCAAATTTGGCTCGTAAATGTTTTAATAAAAACATCACTACCATCATATTGTGAGGAAATTAACATGAACCTTAAGCTGCAGCTGAAAATACTCTCTTTTCTGCAGTTCTGTCTGTGGGGCAGCTGGCTGACAACGCTGGGCTCGTATATGTTCGTGACCCTCAAATTTGATGGGGCAGCGATTGGCGCGGTTTACAGTACGTTGGGTATAGCAGCGGTCTTGATGCCTACGCTGCTGGGCATCATTGCCGACAAGTGGATCAGCGCCAAATGGGTTTATGCCCTGTGCCATTTGGTCGGCGCGGGAACCCTCTTTATGGCGGCGGAAGTCACCACGCCAGGCGCAATGTTCATGGTTATCCTGTTCAACTCGCTGGCCTACATGCCAACGCTTGGCCTGATTAACACCATCTCCTACTACCGCCTGCAATCGGCAGGGATGGACATCGTTACTGACTTCCCGCCGATTCGTATCTGGGGCACCATCGGCTTTATTCTGGCGATGTGGGCGGTGAGCTTCTCCGGATTTGAGCTGAGCCACATGCAGCTCTACATCGGGGCGGTCCTGTCCCTGGCGTTAGCGCTGTTTACCCTGACGCTGCCGTACATCCCGGTCGCCAAAGAACAGAAAAATCAGAGCTGGACCTCCATGCTGGGCCTGGATGCCTTTGCACTGTTTAAAAACAAACGTATGGCGATTTTCTTTATCTTCTCCATGCTGCTGGGCGCTGAACTGCAAATTACCAATATGTTCGGTAATACCTTCCTGCACAGCTTCGATAAAAACCCGCTGTTCGCCACCAGCTTCATTGTTGAACATGCGTCGGTGTTGATGTCCATCTCGCAGATTTCTGAAACCGTGTTCATTCTGACGATTCCGTTCTTCCTGAGCCGCTATGGCATTAAGAACGTGATGTTAATCAGTATCGTCGCGTGGATGTTCCGTTTCGGTTTGTTTGCCTACGGCGACCCAACGCCGTTCGGCACCGTGCTGCTGGTGCTGTCGATGATTGTCTATGGCTGCGCCTTCGACTTCTTTAACATCTCCGGTTCTGTTTTTGTGGAGAAAGAAGTCAGCCCCGCCATTCGTGCCAGTGCGCAAGGTTTGTTCCTGATGATGACTAACGGCTTCGGCTGCATCCTGGGTGGCTTTGCCAGCGGTAAAGTGGTGGAGATGTTCACACTTGATGGCGTGACGGACTGGCAGACGGTGTGGTTGATCTTCGCCGGCTATTCGCTGGTGCTGGCGTTCGCGTTTGTTGCGCTGTTTAAATATAAACACGTGCGTAATGAAAGCGGTGCCGCGCAGGCGGTGGTGCAGTAAGAGGGGACATTACCCCCTCACCCTAACCCTCTCCCTCAAGGGAGAGGGGACCGACCGTGCAACCGGCTAAGTGTGTGCTGATTTTCTCCCTCTCCCTGTGGGAGAGGGCCGGGGTGAGGGCAGCTAGCCGCACAATCCCCCCAACACCCACGCGACCGACAGCAAATCCGCACTTCCGCCCGGGCTTAAATTCCGGGCAATCAACTGCTTGTCCATCTCATGTAGATCCTTTAACGTCCAGCCGCGTGATAGCAGTTGTTGTGCATAACTTTGCACGTAGCGCATCCCTGCCATTCCGCCCCTGGACACCAGATTGCTGTCGGGATTCACCGCCATCAAACGCAGCAGCATTTCGTGCATGGCACGCGGGTTCCAGTAAGGCAACACATGGCGCATCACCGTCGCAAACCCGCTTTCGGCCTCGCCGCGTGCGCCGGTCAGGCCGAACTGATGGTACTGTTTCTCACCTGCTGTCGCTCTACTCTGGCGGCAGGCTAATTCCCGCTGAACCATTCCCTGGCATAACCCGCTTACCTGCGAGGAAAGCGACAAGACATTAATCTGTATCCCTTTTTCCGCCAGTCGTCCGGCGGCAAAGCACAGCAGCCCTAATGCAAAAATACCGCCTTTATGTGTGTTCACTCCGTGGGTTGCGCGCAGCATGGCTTGTTCGCAGGCGATGCCGATGGGGCGCAGCAAGGCGAGCTGCTCGCTATCGGTACGCAGGGCAAACTCACGCCCCGCGTCGTCAAAGCGCGCAAACCACGGCGAGATGGCCTGAATACTTCGCACAAACAACGCGTGGTCCATGTCACGATGCGAACCGTTATTGTTTTTATCCACCAGCCCCGGCTTCGGCGTCAGTTCAAGCTCCTGCCACAGCGCCTCTTCTGCCAGCGCCGCCACGTTGATGACGCGGGGTTTAATCGCGAGCAAACCAGCCATCAATCAGGCCCTCCACGCGGGCAACAACCTCTTCAACCGGATGGGCGCGCGAGCGGGCGCAGGCGTGCGCGGCTTCGTCACAAATCAGGCAACGGCGCATATGTGACCCGAGCGATAAGCGCCCTACGTGCCCGTTTTGCGGGCAGATCACATCCAAATCCCACAGACGCCCCAGCGGGTGAGTTTGTTCCAGCGCCGCACAGTGCGCTTTGAGTTCCGGCGCCTGATGCGCAACGCACCACAGTGCTTCCGGGCCCGTGGGCAGCCACAGCACCTGGCGGTCGAGCACCTTCCAGCCATTGCCCCACAGCATCTGGTCGCAGGCCTGTAGCGCCACGCCCATCGTATTGCGATAGCGAATGCTGTCTTTCACCGCACCGGGCGTCACCAGCGTCAGCGAAATCAGCGATTGTTGATAGTGTTGCAGCCAGTCAGCCTGACGCGCGGCGCGGCGCTCTTTCGCCGCCAACAGCGCATCGAGACTGACGCCCTCAACAACGGGCGTCATCGTTTCCATTATGCGTACTCCTTCACCTGACGGACGACGTCAATCACGCTGCCGTCGCGATAGCGGATCACGCCGACAATTTTGTCGGTAAATTCAATCGGTTTCGGGTTGCCGGTCAGGGAAATTGCACGTTGATAAAGGTCGTCGATATCCACCACTTTTAGCCCGGCCGCCAGCAGGCGTTCGCGAATTTCCGGGCGAGCCGGATTCACCGCGATGCCGTGGTCGGTGACCAGCACATCAATGCTTTCGCCGGGTGTTAAGCGAGTCGTTACGCGCTTCACCACCGTTGGAATGCGGCTGCGCAGAAGCGGCGCAACGACGATGGTGAGATTGGCCGCTGCCGCCACGTCGCAGTGTCCGCCGGATGCGCCGCGCATTACGCCGTCCGAACCGGTAATCACGTTGACGTTAAAATCGACGTCAATCTCCAGCGCACTCAGGATAACCACATCCAGTTGGTCACAGCATGCCGCTTTACTGCCAGGGTTGGCGTAAACGTTGGTGGAGATTTCGACGTGATTCGGATTTCGCGCCAGCGACGCTGCGGCCTGGCCGTCGAAGCACTGGGTATCAAGCAGTTTGCCAATCAGCCCTTTCTCGTGAAGATCGACCAGGCTGCCGGTAATTCCGCCGAGCGCGAAACTGGCTTTGACGCCGCTGCGCTCCATTTTCTCTTCCATAAAGCGCGTGCAGGCGGTCGCCGCTGCGCCGGAACCGGTTTGCATCGAGAAACCGTCGCGGAAGTAGCCGGAGTGCTCAATCACATCCGCCGCATAACGCGCAATCATCAGTTCGCGCGGGTTGCTGGTCACGCGCGCCGCCCCGACGCTAATTTTCGCCGGGTCGCCGACGCTCTCAACCTGCACGATGTAGTCCACCTGATCCTGCACCAGGCTTGCCGGCATATTGGGGAACGGCACCAGTTCTTCGGTCAGCAGCACGACTTTGCGGGCAAACTGCGCATCAACCATCGCGTAGCCCAGCGAACCGCAGCACGATTTTCCCTGCGTACCGTTGGCGTTGCCGAATTCGTCGCTGCACGGCACGCCAAGAAACGCCACGTCGATGTTCAGCTCACCGTCCTGAAGCAGCTTCACCCGGCCCCCGTGAGAGTGGATTTGTACCGGCTCATCCATCAAACCGTGGGAAATCGCATCTGCCAGTTTACCGCGCATGCCGGACGTATAAATCCGCGTAATCACGCCGCGCTCGATGTGCTCAATCAACGCGTCGTTGCAGGTCATCAGCGAACTGGAGGCCAGGGTCAGATTTTTAAAACCCATTTTCGCCAGCAGAGCGACCACTGTATTAATGACCCGGTCGCCTTCGCGAAATGCATGGTGGAAGGAGATAGTCATGCCGTCACGCAGGCCGCTACGTTCAATCGCCTGTTCCAGCGAGTCGCAAAGTTTGCGTTGATGTTTCGTTTCCAGGTTATCCAGCCACGGCGTGGCGCTATGTGCGGTATCAAAAGGTTTTAACGCCCGCAGATGCGGGAAATTCACATGAAGAAGTTCTGTCTGATTCATTTTTCTGTCCTTAACGACGCACGCCGGACGCGGCGGCGCGTTCCAGCACCCGCTGCGCGTGGTTAATAATCGGTGCATCGACCATTTTTCCGTTGAGCGATACGACGCCCAGGCCGTTACGTTCGCCCTCTTCCGCCGCTTCAATAACGCGCTGCGCGTGGTCCACTTCCTGCTGCGTTGGCGCATAGGCGTTATGCAGCAGGTCAATCTGGCGTGGGTTAATCAGCGATTTGCCGTTGAAACCCATTTTGCGGATCAGCTCAACTTCGCGCAGGAAACCGGCTTCATCATTGACGTCTGACCACACCACGTCGAACGCATCGATCCCTGCGGCACGGGCCGCATGCAGGACAGCGCAACGCGCGTAGAACAGCTCGGTGCCGTCGCTGCGCTCGGTTTGCATATCCATCACGTAGTCGAACGCCGCCAGGGCGATACCAATCAGACGCGGAGAGCTGCGGGCAATCGCCACGGCATTGATGACGCCCACGGCAGATTCAATCGCCGCCATCACGCCCGTGGAGCCCACTTCACGCCCGCATTCACGCTCAATGCGTTCAAGGTGACCTTCGAGTTCGAAGATATCTTCCGGGGTATCGGTTTTTGGCAGGCGAATCACATCAACGCCCGCACGAACCACCGCTTCGAGATCCGCCAGGCCAAAAGGCGTACTCAGCGGGTTAATACGCACAACGGTTTCGATATCCTGATACATGGGGTGTTGCAGAGCATGGAACACCAGCAGACGCGCGGTGTCTTTCTCACGCAGCGCCACGGCGTCTTCCAGGTCGAACATGATGGAGTCGGGGCGGTAGATGAATGCGGTAGAGAGCATGGCGGCGTTCGCGCCGGGTAAAAACAGCATACTGCGGCGAAGTTTATTCATTAGAGAGCCTCCCAGGCGATGGCTTTTTCATCGGCAGCGCGCAGCAGCGCACTCTGCAAACGGGCACGGATGACACAATCCAGCGCGCCTTTGTCTTCGATGATAATGAGCCCCTGCACCACGCCCATGCGCTGTAGCGTCTCGTCAACCACCCGGCGGATCTGCTCGCCAAACTGTTTAATCACTTCACTGTGGATGACAATCTCCAGCTCACCGTCGGCGGGGGCGATTTTCACCATCAGGTCGCTGGACTCCTGCGTACCGGCCAGCGCCTCCCTTACTATTTTCATGATGTATTCCCTGAATGTTTACGCCACTTCCACCGCGCCATAATGCGCTTCCAGGTGGGCGAAAGTGGTTTCTGGTACGATCTCCCGAATACGGGAAAACTGTTCTGTTTTTAATAATCTGCGCACTTCGGATGCAGAAATCGCGCTGCCGGTCGCCCGAATACGCGGCACCTCCACCACTTCGATGCGGCCGTCCAGCAACTGATGCAGCGTTTCGTTGTACTGCCGCGTGACGTCGCAGAAAGGTTCAGAACCGATGAAGCGGTGGGTAATGCCTAACGCCGGGGCAATGTGCTCGCGGAAAATCAGCGCATCGATTTCACTCCAGGCGCGCTGCACCTTGCCGGTTTCTTTCAAAAAGTAGGCCGGGAAAGTGGCACGGGAGATGATGTACTGCGAACCTTCATGCACCGTGACATTCGGCAGATGGGCAACGCCTGCGCGCACCATCGCCAGCCGAGCGCTAAACGGGAAGAATGACGCGTCTTCTCGTACGACAAAGAGATGCAGCCAGTCGCAGCGCGATGCCGCCAGTTCAACCAGATGGCGATGCCCCAGCGTAAACGGGTTAGCATTCATGACGATGGCCCCCGTGCGCGCGCATTCATGGCGAAAACGTTGCAGCGAGCGACAGTAACGTGCGATCCCCTGCGGCGTGTTTTCCATCAGCACGGCATTACTGCCGCTTTGCGCAATCGGCCAGAAGCCGCTGCGTTGAAACCGCTCCGCATTGCTGGGGCGGGTGCACAGGAAGAGGTGAAAATGACCGCGATCCACGGCCACGTTTTCCACTTCCGCCAGCAGCTTCGCGCTGAGGTTTTCGCCACGGAGTTGCTTATCCACCGCCACGCATTTGATAACGTTAGCGGCAAGGCCCGCGCAGCCCACCAGCTGCGAATCGGACCAGGCTTCTACAAACAACGTGATGTCGGCATCCATGCCCAGACCGCTGTCCGCCAGGAGCTGGCGGATCTGAATCAGACGTGCCGGGTGTTTAGCGACTTCCGTCACCCTGAAGTCGATTGCGGGTTGCGACTGCATCCTGTCACCTGCCGGTTAGTGTGCTGCCGTCAGCGTCTGCGCTGGCGCTTCCATAATCACATTGCTGAGGTGACCGATATGTTCGATCTCAACTTCAATGCGATCGCCTTCGTGCATGAACAGCGGCGGATTGCGCTTTTTACCGACGCCGCCAGGTGAGCCGGTGATGATCACGTCGCCCGGGCTTAAACGGGTGAAGGTGCTGATGTACTCAATCAGCTCGGCGACTTTGTGGATCATGCTGCTGGTGTTGTCTTCCTGCACCATGCGGCCATTGAGCCAGGTGCGGATTGCCAGTTGATGCGGATCGGGGATTTCATCAGCCGTCGCCATCCATGGGCCAAAAGCCCCAGTCTGGCGCCAGTTTTTCCCGGCGGTAAACCAGGTGTGCTGCCAGTCGCGGGCGGAACCATCCATATAGCAGCTGTAACCCGCCACGTGGTTCAGGGCATCATCACGGGTAATATTTTCGCCGCCTTTGCCAATGATGACCGCCAGTTCACCTTCGTAATCGAACTCATTGGAGCTGCGCGGTTTCAGTACTGGCGAGTTATGGCCGGTTTGCGAATCCGGGAAACGCACAAACAGCGTGGGTGCCGGGTTGTGCTGGTCAAACTCTTTACGTTTTTCGGCGTAGTTCATGCCCACACAGAGGATCTTTTCCGGATGCTCAATCACCGGTAAGAAGGTGATTGCCTCCATGTTCAGATCGGCCGGTTCATTGGCGAACAGGCGGGCCTGAGTTAAACCATCGCCCTGTAACAGCGCCTTGAGGTCGCTGTAGCGGTCGCCAAGACGGCGACCTAAATCCACCACACCTTCGGCATTGACGATGCCGTAGCTGCGATTACCCTGATATGTAAAGCTTGCGAGTTTCATTGTTCTGTTCCTGCGTACATCAATTAAACAAGGAAGTTGCCGAGTACCAGCAGCGAGACGGAGACGTTAATCGCGCCGCCGATACGCGTGGCAATCTGGGCGAATGGCATCAGGCTCATACGGTTGCCTGCGGTCAGAATCGCCACATCGCCGGTACCGCCCTGGCCGCTCTGGCAGCAGGAGACGATGGCGACATCAATGGGGTGCATACCGATTTTTTTACCGACGAAGAAGCCTGTGGCGACCAGCGCAGAGACGGTGCTGACAATCACCAGCAGGTTGTTGAGGGTGAACGCATTCACCAGTTCCTGCCATGGGGTGATCGCTACGCCCACGGCGAAGAGAATCGGATACGTAACGGAAGTCTGGAAGAATTTGTACACCACCTGGGAGCCTTCCAGCAGGCGCGGAGACGCCCCGTTGCACAGCTTGACCAGTACCGCGACAAACAACATGCCAACCGGCGCAGGCAGGCCTATCAATTTGTGGCCGAGCATGCCAATCATGTAGAGCAGCACCGCCAGCAATGCGCCAGATGCAATGGTAGTGACATCCGTTTTGCCAGAGACAACAGGCTGTGAAGCGGTGGTATCTGCATTTGCGCGATTCGGCATCAACTGGCCTTCACCGGTCAGATGCGGATAGCGTTTACCCAGTTGGTTAAGGCAACCGGAGATAATAATCGCAGTCAGGCCGCCGAGCATAACCATCGGCAGAACACGTCCCAGCGCAACGCCCTGGTCCATATGCAGCAGCGTGGCATAACCGATGGAAAGCGGGATCGCCCCTTCCCCGACGCCGCCCGCCATAATCGGCAGAATGATAAAGAAGAAGATCTGGAACGGTTCCATCCCCAACGCCAGGCCGACGCCCATTCCCACAATCATGCCGACGATTTCGCCACACAGCATAGGGAAGAAGATGCGCAGGAAGCCCTGAATCAGCACCGTGCGGTTCATGCTCATAATGCTGCCAACGATAATGCAGCAGATATAGAGATAAAGAATGTTGGTCGATTTGTAGAATTTGGTGGTGGACTCCACCACGACATCCGGCAGCAGCCCGTAGTAGACCATCGCGGACGGAATAAAGGTGGCGCAAATCGCCGCCGCGCCCAGCTTGCCGACGATAGGCAGGCGTTTACCAAATTCACCACAGGCAAAACCGAAGAACGCCAGGGTGGCGACCATCACCACAATATCGCTCGGCAGCTTGCCGCCTAAACAGTCGATGGCAATCAGTACACCGGCCAGTAAGAATAGCGGTAGCGGGATAATACCCACTTTCCACGTATCCATAATGTGCCACCAGCGCTCTTTCAGCGCCGGGCGCTGCATATCTATTGGGTCGTGAGGTACAGAGAAAGAATCATCAGTTGTGCTCATAATAAGCCCCTTGGTTATTTTTCACGTTCAGCTTAGGGCTACGAAGGCATACTTTATGTGAGGGAATGCATATTAAAACCAGAGTTTTAATGGCATCTATGGTTTTTAAGGTTTCTTTTATTTTGTGTGACTTACCGCTTATTTATTAGCGTGGTTTTTATGGTTTCTTTTATTAAATCGCGAATAAATACTTTCCTGCATGAATTATTTTCGCAAAGCTTCGAGGTGATGTGCAAAGGCTCACAACTTTCCGTAAAAACAGAAGCCACCCGTACAAAAGGTGATACATTAGGCGTTCCGGTTGCTAACGTGCGTGATAGTCATGAAGTTGTCATTCCAGATAAAACTGTTTATATCGCTGGTTGCCTTTTTCTCGGTGCTGTTTGCATTACTGGGTAGCTATTATTATGTCGATATGGAAAGACAGCTTTATCAGGAAATGAGCGGGCGCGCCAGAATACAAGCAGAAGAGATTGCGCTTATTCCTTCACTGCGTCAGGAAGTCGCCGATAAAGATATTGCAGCAATTAAAACGTATATGCAGAAACTGGCCGCGCACAGTGACGCCAGTTTTATTGTGATTGGCGATAATAAGGGAATGCATCTGTTTCATTCGGTGTTTGAGGACCGCGTGGGAAAAGAACTGGTGGGCGGCGATAACACCGAGGTGCTGGCCGGAAAAAGTACCACCACCATTCGCAAAGGTGGGCTTGGGATTTCACTGCGCAGCAAAGCGCCTGTTTTGAATGATGCAGGTCAGGTGGTTGGGATTGTTTCAGTGGGATATCTCACCAGCTATCTCGACGCGATTACGGTGAACAAAGTCGTCAATATTCTTCTGGCCGCCGTGCTGCTGCTGATCGCCCTGTTTATCTTTTCATGGTTCTTCACCCGCAGCATTAAGAAGCAGATTTTCTCACTGGAGCCGCGCGAAATTGGCCTGCTGGTGCGTCAACAAAAGGCGATGATGGAATCCATCTACGAGGGCGTTATCGCCATTGATAAAAACTGCCGAATCGAGGTGATTAACCAGGCCGCGCGTAAACTGCTTTCGCTGAGCCAACCGACCCGCCATCTGCGCGGGCAGCTTATCAGTGAGGTTATCTCGCCCGTGCCGTTTTTTGCCCCTGAAACCATGCTCGCCCGCGATACGCATGACGAAATTTGCCACTTTAATCAGTCGATGGTTATCGCCAGCCGGGTACGCATCATGCTTGAGAACGAGCTTCAGGGCTGGGTCATCACCTTCCGCGATCGCAACGACATCGACTCGCTGAGCGCGCAGCTTAGCCAGGTGAAGCGCTATGTCGATAACCTGCGCATCATGCGCCATGAACAGCTTAACCGTATGACCACCTTATCTGGGATGCTGCATATGGGGCGCTACGAAGAGGCGATTGGCTATATCCAGGCGCAGTCTGAACACGCGCAGGAGCTGCTGGATTTTATCTCCTCACGCTTTGCTTCGCCGACCCTGTGCGGGCTGCTGCTGGGTAAAGCCGCACGCGCACGTGAGAAAGGCGTCGAGCTGGCGTTTGATCCTGCCTGTCTGATGGATAAACCCTTCACTACGCTTAGCGAAACGGAGCTCATTTCCATTATCGGCAACCTGCTGGACAACGCGATTGAAGCCACCCAGCGATCTGCGCTTCCGCACGCGCCGGTTGAAGTACTGATAAAACTCACTGAACATGAGCTGATTATCGAAGTGGCGGATCAGGGCGTCGGCATTGATCCTGAAGTGCGTGAACGCATTTTTGAACGCGGCATTACCACCAAAATTCACGGTGACCATGGCATTGGCCTCTACCTGATTGAAAGCTATGTCACTCAGGCAGGCGGTGCGATAGAAGTGGCGGATAACACGCCGCGCGGCACCATTTTTTCTCTTTTCATCCCCGCAGGGGGAGAGGCACGACGCGCCACGCCAGCGCAGGAAGAGACTGATTATGCAACATGAACTTATCGATGTACTGATCGTTGAAGATGAAAACGAACTGGCCCAGCTTCATGCGGAACTGATTAGCAAGCATCCGCGATTGCGCCTGGTGGGGATCGCCGGGTCGCTGGCCGAGGCGCAAATGCAGCTTGCGGAAAAGCAGCCGCAGCTGGTTTTGCTGGATAACTATTTGCCGGATGGCAAAGGCATCACGCTTATCAATAATCCACTGGTGATGCGGGCTAACTGTTCGGTGATTTTCATTACCGCCGCCAGCGATATGGACACCTGTAGCCAGGCTATTCGCAACGGGGCGTTCGACTATATTCTCAAGCCGGTATCGTGGAAGCGGTTGAGCCAGTCGCTGGAGCGCTTTGTGCAGTTTAACGAGCAACAACGCGTGTGGAAGATAGTCGATCAGCAGAACGTTGACTCGCTCTACCAGTTGCAGGCGAAAAATTATCGCCAGGACGGCGGCAGTAAGGGCATTGAAGAGAATACGCTGGCGCGGGTGCAAAAACTGTTTAATGACCAACCGGCGTACTGCTTCTCGGTTGATGAGGTGGTGAGCGAGACCGGGTTGAGTAAGACCACTGCACGCCGCTATCTGGAGCACGGCGTGGATAACGGTTTTCTGAGCGTTGAGATGCTGTATGGCAAGATTGGGCATCCGCGCAGGATGTATAAGCGGAGTGCGGCCTGAAGGGCCCCCTCACCCTAACCCTCTCCCACAGGGAGAGGGAACTGACTGTGCAGAACTGAAAGGTCAGCTCTGGTTTTCTCCCTCTCCCGGTGGGAGAGGGCCGGGGTGAGGGGCCAAAAAAATTACTTCAACACATAGCCAAACAACCGCTCGATTCCATCGGCATCGGTTTCGCTGTAAACCCCCTGCAACTCCGGTGAGAAGCCCGGCAGCAGGTTTACGCCCTCTTCCAGCGCCAGGAAGTAACGTTGAACCGCACCACCCCATACTTCGCCAGGCACTACACAGAGCACCCCTGGCGGGTACGGTAACGCGCCTTCCGCAGCAATCCGCCCTTCCGCTTCACTGATACGCACCAGTTCCACGTTACCACGAATAAACTCGCGGTTGGCATCCTGCGGGTTCATCACCACCTTCGGCAGGCTCTCTTTGCGGAACATCGCCTTTTGCAGATCTTTTACGGCAAAGCTGACATAAAGATTGTGCATCTCCTGGCACAGTTCGCGAAGGGTGTAATCGCGATAACGCACCGGATACTTGTTGAATATCGTCGGCAGTACGTCAGCCAGCGGCGTGTCGTCTTCGATGTGCTGCTCAAACTGGGCCAGCATCGCCACCAGTTGCGCCAGCTTCTCGCGGCTCTCGGCAGGCGTCAGCAGGAATAAAATGGAATTGAGATCGCACTTCTCCGGCACGATACCGTTCTCGCGCAGGTAGTGCGCCAGAATCGTCGCCGGGATCCCGAACGCCGTATATTCGCCGGTTGTGGCGTCGATCCCCGGCGTGGTGAGCAGCAGTTTGCAGGGATCAACAAAGTACTGATCCTGCGCGTAACCTTCAAATCCGTGCCAGCGCGCGCCCGGCGCAAAACTAAAGAACTTACGATCGCTGGCAAGCGTTTGGGTCGAATAACTCTGCCATGGGCGGCCATCCACCTCTGGCGGCACGAAGGGTTGGATCATCTTGCAGTTAGCAATGATCGCTTTACGCGCGTCGATCCCCAACTCAACGCATTCTGCCCACAAACGACGTCCGCTTTCACCTTCATGAATTTTGGCGTTGATATCCAGCGCGGCAAACAGCGGATAGAACGGGCTGGTTGAGGCGTGAAGCATGAAGGCATTATTCAGCCGTTTGTGCGGGCAGAAACGCGCCTGGCCGCGAATATGGTTATCTTTTTTGTGGATCTGCGAGGTCTGGGAGAATCCGGCCTGCTGCTTGTGCACCGATTGGGTGACAAAAATACCCGGATCGTTCTCGTTAAGTTCCAGCAGCAGTGGAGAGGTATCGGCCATCATATCGATAAACTGCTCGTAGCCGACCCACGCGGAATCAAACAGAATGTAGTCGCAGAGATGACCGATTTTATCCACCACCTGACGCGCATTATAGATAGTGCCATCGTAGGTGCCGAGCTGGATCACCGCCAGACGGAAGGGACGCGCGTCCTCCGCTTTTTCCGGCGCAACGTCGCGGATGAGCTCACGTAAGTACCTATCATTAAAGCAGTGCTCATCAATACCGCCGATAAAGCCGAACGGGTTACGTGCGGCTTCCAGATAGACCGGCGTCGCCCCGGCCTGAATCAGTGCGCCGTGGTGGTTGGATTTGTGATTGTTACGGTCAAACAGCACCAGGTCACCGCGCGTCAGCAGTGCGTTGGTGACGACTTTATTCGCGGCCGACGTGCCGTTAAGCACAAAATAGGTTTTGTCGGCATGGAATACTTTTGCCGCGAATTTCTGCGCATCTTTCGCAGAGCCTTCGTGGATCAGCAAATCGCCCAGTTTGACATCGGCGTTGCACATATCGGCACGAAAGACGTTCTCACCGAAGAAATCATAAAACTGGCGGCCCGCCGGGTGCTTTTTGAAAAACTCGCCGTGCTGATGGCCCGGACAGGCGAACGTGCTGTGGCCCATTTCGACATACTGGCTCAGCGTATCGAAAAACGGCGGCAGCAGATTCTCTTCATAGCGGCAGGCGGCGGATTCCAGCTCCAGCCACTCCTGTGCTTTGCCAGTGATCACTGCATCAACGCCCGCAGGAGCATCCACACCCTCCATCGCGAGCAAAAAGACCGGCAGATTAAACCCGGTACGCTTAAGCAGCGCCAGAATACCGCTACGGCTGTCCGCCACGGTAATGACGACGGCGGCAACGTCGGTAAAGTCAGTACTGTCCAGCGCCACCACGCGACGGTGAGTGGAGAGTTGAGAGACCAGCTCCGCGCTGGCGGCAATATGCAGTGATTTCATCGGCGCAACAACCCATTTCGGAAAAGTAAAAACCAGGACAAGACATTCAGCCTTGCCCCGCGAAACATCAGGGGCCCAACGGAGTTCCAGCCTCGACAGCGATAGCCTGGCTGGAGAAAAATCGCGCAATCATGGCACCTTTCACCGAGAG
Organism: Pseudocitrobacter sp. 2023LY-00077; assembly: GCF_055796175.1. NCBI lineage: Bacteria > Pseudomonadati > Pseudomonadota > Gammaproteobacteria > Enterobacterales > Enterobacteriaceae > Pseudocitrobacter > Pseudocitrobacter sp. 2023LY-00077. Next base: position 418,855 of record NZ_JBSPEI010000002.1, read on the forward strand.
GGGCAAGATGCCCCCTGTCGGCGAGAATGTCGATTTAACCCACACTGAACCGATTAACCAGGTCATAATAGCGTCATACTCAAGGGATTATTTTACAGGAGTCAGCGTGGTTATTGGGCCATTTATTAATGCCGGGGCCGTCTTATTAGGCGGTATCCTCGGCGCACTTCTCAGTCAGCGTTTACCGGAACGTATTCGCAGCTCCATGACCTCTATTTTTGGTCTGACATCGCTTGGGATTGGTATCTTGTTAGTGGTGAAGTGCGAGAACCTTCCGGTTATGGTGTTAGCGACGTTACTGGGAACACTCATCGGCGAATTCTGTCTGCTCGAGAAAGGCATCAACAACGGCGTGAGTAAGCTGAAGAAACTGCTGTCGCGCAGGAGTAAGAGCAACAACAATCAGGAGACGTTTATTCAGAGCTACGTCGCCATCATCGTGCTGTTTTGCGCCAGCGGTACGGGGATCTTCGGCGCGATGCGAGAAGGGATGACCGGAGACGCATCGATTCTTATCGCCAAAGCGTTTCTCGATTTCTTTACGGCGACGATTTTCGCCTGCACGCTGGGCATCGCCGTTTCGGCAATCGCCGTGCCGATGCTGGTGATTCAGATTGCATTGGCCATGAGCGCCTCGCTATTGCTGCCGCTCACTACGCCGATGATGATGGCCGACTTCACCGCCGTCGGCGGCATGCTGCTACTGGCGACCGGGTTGCGGATTTGCGGTATCAAAATGTTTGCCGTGGTGAATATGCTGCCGGCCCTGATACTGGCGATGCCGATTTCTATCCTGTGGACCGCCTTTTTCGCCTGAGTCGCGTGCAAATGCAGCAAGGTGATGATATATTGCGCAATTCGCATCAAATTTTATAAATTCCGTTGACGCGGAGAGGTGAATAAGGTTTAATGCGCCTCGTTGCCCGGATAGCTCAGTCGGTAGAGCAGGGGATTGAAAATCCCCGTGTCCTTGGTTCGATTCCGAGTCCGGGCACCACTATTTAAAGAACCCAGCCTTTGGCTGGGTTTTTGCTTTTCTGGGGTTTGTACTCCACTCATCCAGCTTTCCTCCTTTCCGCTTTTAAATCATCGCTGTAATCCACGAGACGCGTTTTAATCTGTTGGGTATTGTCCTGGGCAGGTATCGTTAAGATGTCGTCAGGGAGAGGTTGTGCGCGCTGTGTTGCACGGTGGCGCTGCGCTTACCGGGCCTACAGGGTTCAGGCTCGCGCCGTTTAACTGTTTTTTCGCACTAACGCAAAAAGGCCATCCTTCCGGATGGCCTTCTGCTTATTTGATGCCTGGCAGTTCCCTACTCTCGCATGGGGAGACCCCACACTACCATCGGCGCTACGGCGTTTCACTTCTGAGTTCGGCATGGGGTCAGGTGGGACCACCGCGCTAGTGCCGCCAGGCAAA